>PXQR01000029.1:42683-47547 GCA_003021235.1 Halobacteriales archaeon QH_6_64_20
GCGTACTCGTCGGTCGTGGTCCCGAGCCGACTGGCGATCGAGGGCTGGCCGGTCGCATCGACGACCAGGTCGTGTTCCCCGACTAAATCCCCGAACTCGGCGCGCGAGACCGACGCTTCCTCGCGAACGCTTACGCCCTCCTCGGCGAGACGCTCCGCCCAGCGACGCTCGACGACGTTCCGGTCGGCGACGTACCCGCGCGCGGACGGAAAGTACGCGCTCGTGGCCTCCGAGTCGTCACGAACTCGGACCTCGAACGCGCTGGTCGAGCACTGAAAGCCGTTCTCCGGGGTCTTCTCTACGGGTATCAGCGAGGCGTCGGTGATCGCCTCGCCGCAGTTCACCCGTTTTCCGCCGTAGGACTGGCGTTCGTAAAGCGCCACGTCGTAACCGGCCCGCGAGAGGGCGTGTGCCGCCCCGAGCCCCGCCATCGCGCCGCCGACGACGGCCGCCGATCGGCCGGCCGTATCGTCGTAGCCCACGGGAAGCCCGGGGAAAAAGCCCGCCCCGTCGAGGAACGGATCGGTAGCCGTCTCCGAACCCGGAATCGAATCCGAACCCGAACCCGGACCCGTATCCGAGCCTGTGTCCGTGCTCACACCGGGAACCGAAGCCGAAGACGAGAAGGTGTCCATATCGAGGAACCGCCGTCGTCGGTCAAAAACGTGCCGTCCCTTGGTCTCGATCGCCGTGGTTCTACGTTCGGCGCTCGGTTCCCCGTTGCTCGACCGACGGCGAGTCATCGCCGGCGAGAGCCTTAGCATCACGGAGCGTGTATCGTCCGTAATGACTCGCCTCGAAGACCCGATCTCGGTCGGCGGTCTCGAGATTCCCAATCGCCTCTATCGAGCGCCGCTGCTCGAATGCGCCGGCACGGAGCCAAACACCGCCGAGCGACTGGTCCGCGAGCTCGAACCCGCCGCCGCGTCGGGCGTCGGGCTCGTAATCCAGGGTGCGACGATCGTCCGCCCTGAAAGTGGGTGTCCGGCCCCGCGGATGACACGGGTCCACGACCCCGAGTTCGTTTCGGGGCTCGCGCCGGTCCCCGAGACGATCGGCGATCACGGCGGTCGGGTCTTCCTCCAGCTCGAACACGGCGGGCTCCGGAGCTTGGAGATCTGGCATTCTGCCTACCGCGAGCGTCACCCCGAGTTCACCCAACTCGCCGTCTCCGAGCCCCCACGAGCGCTCCGGGCGCTCGACCGGCTCGGAATCTTCGATATCGATTCGTATGTTCTCTCGACGGCCGAAGTACGGGAGCTCGCGCGTGATTTCGGCCGGTCGGCGAGCTATGCGGTCGACGCGGGCTACGACGGGATCCACATCGCGGGCGCGAACATGGGGATCGTCCAGCAGTTCCTCTCGCCGTACTACAATCGGCGCGACGACGAGTTCAGCGAGGGAATACGCTTTCTAGAACACGTCCACGACGCGGTCCGGGAGTTCGCGGGCGACGTTCCGCTCATCACCAAGGTACCCGTCGAAACCGAGTTCCCGCGACCGCTTCGCCGACGGAAACGGCTCACCCTTGACGACGGAATCGAGATCTCCTGCCGACTGGAGGAGATCGGCTACGATGGGCTCGTGCCGGTGACGGGGTCTCCCTTCTGGGATACGAACTTAGTGCGGGGGAAGTATCCGAAGCGTGCCTGGGAGGCGAGCGATCTCCAGCCGGGGTACGAAGGAGCCTTCGGCGGGCAGTGGGGCGCGCGCGCGGTCGCCGCCGTCCACCGGCTCCAGTCCCGGTGGGTCACCGAGAGGCCGGCCTGGAATCGGCGCTTCTGTCGACGGGTCCGCGAAGCGGTATCGATACCGGTCTGTTGCGAGGGCGGGATACGCACGCGAGCGGGGATCGATCGGTTGCTCGATCCGGGTGCCGAGACCGATGGAACCGGCACCGATTCCGGGTCCGGAGCCGATGTCGAACCGGCCGCGGACTTGATCGGACTCGGTCGTCCCTTCTACGCCGAACCGCGCCTCGGCGCACGACTGCTCGATCACGGTGAGGACGGATCGGACGACGGGACTGGGGGCACGGACGGAGCGACTCCCGTCCGGAATCGGGACGAAGGGCGCGCGCTCTGTCGGGACTGCAATAATTGTACGATACCCCAAGTCACCGGTGCCAGGGGAACCTGTCGGACGCCGAGCGTCGTTCGCGAGCGCGCCCGACTCGAAAAGGAAGGCGTCTACGACGACTAACTCCCGAGGGGCGAGGTTCGTCGAACCGCTACAGGGTAGCGTCGAACCTATCGGATTCGCGGCTCGTGGTTCGGGCTTCGTATTCCGCGTGTCGTGTTCGCCGCTGTGCGCTCGGTGCGTTCTTCATCCTCGTCATCGCCCTGTGGGACACGAGGCCGATCGCTACTCTTCGAGCGCGTCGGCGATGCGTTCGAGCGTCCGGCGGACGTCGTGGACCTCGTCGCGTAGCTTGCCGATCTCGCGGACGACCTCCTCGTTGCCGCCGTCTTCCTCCTCGGGACCGCCCGGGCCGGGTCGTCCACCGGGGCCGCCCATACCGCCAGGACCGCCACCGCCGCCCATGCCGCCACCGGGACCGCCGCCACCCATCATGCCGCCCATCATCTGCGCGAAGGGGTTGCCGCCCATGCCGCCGCCGGGACCGCCACCGCCCGGGTCGCCACCGCCGCCCATCATCTCGCGGAGGCGCTCCTCGCGATCGCCTTCCTCGCCCTCGCCACCCTCGCCTTCCTCGGCGTCGGCGCGCTGTTCGCGGATCTCCTCGACGCGCTCGCGGAAACTCGATCCCTCCTCGTCCGCCTCGCCGCTTCCGGCCTCGCCTTCGCGTTCCGCGCCGGCCGACTCGTCGGCCTCGGAGGCGCTTTCGGCTTCGCTCTCACGGTGGGCCTCCGTTTCGGGGTCGGTGTCGTCCGCTCGTGGCTCCTCGCCTGACTCTCCATCGTCGCTCATGGACCGGCGTTCGACGGCCCGACTCAAAAGGGTTGGCTCCGCGGCCCGACCGACTTCTCGCGAACGGGGACGATAGGCGAGCGCCGGACGCAACCATCCGTTCGTCCGCCTATCGAACGGTCGAGACCGGATAGATGAGTATCGGTAAGTATCGGTAAGTACCAGCAAGTACCGATAACGAAGACGTATCCATCCATGCTATATGAGAACTCATGTCGTGATAAACGTTATATCTCATCGTGGTGACGTGACTGCCGCCTAACACCGGGTTCGGGGGGATGCGAACGGCGACGGGGGGTCGGTTCGGTGTCGCGAGGGCGAACCCATAGAGCCCGTGCGAGGGCATATGGAGGGTGAAACGACATGGCGACAACGGGCCAGGATGCGACGACGACGGACAGAGAATACAGAGAACAGCGGCTCGCCGAGGCGCGCGAGCGACGCACCACCGCGGCGGAGTTGAACACGTCGCGGACGTACATCGAACATCCGAAAAACGACGACGAGACCGAGTTTCCCTCGGGAATCGCTTGTTTCACGAAGGGTCTGCCTCACGACGACAATGGGGAACCCGATGCCAGCGAGTACGAGGAACTACTGAATGTATTAGAGAGCGGTGACTTCTCGGGAGTCACGCTCGGCGGTGATCGCCCGCTGGTAAACCCCGAAGCGTCCCGTTCGTTCAATTCCACTGGGCTCGATCCGCACGATATCTTCGTTCCGGCGGCCCCGGGGATGGACAGCGACCGGACCGCAGCGGAGATGATCGAGGTGTACTGGCAGGCGTTGTGTCGCGACGTCGAGTTCAGCGACTACGACACCGCCGGCGTTATCGACGACGCCGCCGACGAGATCGACGCACAGGTCGCACAAACCGACTTCGACGCTCCGACCGACGGCGGAACGGTGACGCCCGAAACCGTCTTCCGGGGTTCGCTGTCGGGCTGTGAGACGGGACCGTACGTGAGTCAGTTCCTCTATCGGGACGTTCCGAGAGGGGTGTTCAGCCACCACCAGCAGTTCGAGCCGTTAGAAGAAGACACGGAGTACATGACGGACTTCGGAGAGTGGCTTCGCATCCAGCGAGGCAAGTATCCTGCGACCGGCAACGGCGACATTCCGTCGAACGAGGATCTCCCGCGCGAAAACCAGCGATATATCACCACGGGCCGCGACTTGGCGACGTACGTCCGGGTGGATCGACCCCAATTAGCGTACCTCAACGCGGCGCTGATCCTCCAAAGCATGGACGCCCCGCTCGATCGGGGGAACCCTCTCGAGGAGTCGTCCATCGATTACGGCCACAACGACGCTCAATCGGCCGTCGTCGGCATCACCAACGCCGCGTTCCACGCAGCCTGGTATCACAAGTGGCAGGTCCACCGTCGGCTCCGTCCGGAGGCGTACGGCGGCCGGGTCAGGAACCTCAAAGAGGGGGTTGCGACGACGAGCGCGTACAACGTCCCGAGCCGTCTGCTCGACTCCGAGGCGGTATCGAGAACGCACTCCGAACACGGGACGTACCTGCTTTCCCAGGCGTATCCCGAGGGATCACCGACTCATCCCTCCTATCCGGCGGGCCATTCGACCGTCGCCGGGGCGTGCGTCACCGTTCTCAAGGCGTTTTACGATACGTCTCACGAGTTCGACGAGGTGAAAGCGCCCGATCCGACCGATCCGACGGATTTGGATGACGCGGGTGTCGGTAAGTCGGTGACCGTCGGCGGCGAACTCAACAAGCTCGCGGCGAACATCGCGATCGGTCGGGACTGGGCGGGCGTTCACTACCGTACCGACGCGACCGCCGGCTTCGCGCTCGGCGAGCGCCTCGCGATCGGTATGCTTGCCGTTCGCCTCCGTGCGAAGGGCACGCGGAGTTCGTTCCGCCTCGAAACGTTCGGCGGCAACGAGGTCTTGATCACGCCGAACGGCG
>PXQR01000029.1:47599-48733 GCA_003021235.1 Halobacteriales archaeon QH_6_64_20
ATCGATCGCCCGGTCGACACGCGATCCGCTCCGTGTGTCAGTGCCGTTAGTCGTTGCCTCCCAGTTCGAGAGGTTCGATTGGTCGGCCGCCGCGAAGTCCAGGTTCGAGACGCGCACGCCGAGTTTCCTGATCGTCGCCTCGTCGAACTCCTCCAGCAGTTCGAGCGCCACCCGTTCGACGAGACCGGTGTCCTGGACCGGCCCCGAGAGCGAGCGCACACGGGTACTGATCTCGAACGGCGGCGTCACGACTTTGATACCGATGGTCCGGTAGAGCGCGTCCTCCTCGGCGGCCCGGGCGGCCACCTCGCGGGCGAGATCGATCACGACCGCGCGGAGGCGCTCGGCGTCGGACGTCGCTTCGGGCAGCGCCGACTCGCGGTTCAGGCTCTTGGGTTTGCCCTTCGGCGTCACCGCCCTGTCGTCGTTGCCGCGCGCCCGCTCGTAGAGATCCCGCCCGCGCTCGCCGAAGCGATCGACGAGTGCTCGCGGGTCCGCAGCCGCCAGGTCCCCGGCCGTCTCGATACCCATCTCGCCCAGTGCCCGCGCGCGCACCGGGCCGACGCCGTGGACCGTTTCGATCGCCAGCGGTGCCAAAAAGTCAGCGACCTCCCCCGGCGGGACGACCACCAATCCGTCGGGTTTGTCGACGTCGCTCGCGATCTTCGCCGCGCTCATGTTCGGCGCGACGCCGACGCTCGCCGTCACCCCGACCTCCTCGCCGATCCGTTCTCGCAGGTGGCGGGCGAACCCCGTCGCGAGCGTCCGCTCTCCGTTCTCCTCGCGGCCGTCGCCATCGCCGTTGCTATTGCCACCGCTCCTATCGTTGCCGTCCGTGTTCCCGCCGCGAACCGTCTCCCACGAGGTGCGCTCGGTGACGTCTAAGTACGCCTCGTCGATGCTTACCTCCCGCATCGTATCGGCCGACTCGCGCAGGATCTCCTGTACGTCGTCGCTCACCGACTGGTAGTACTCCATGTCGACCGGGCGATAGAGGCCCGTCTCCGCCGGATCGAGATCTGTTTCCGGATCGTCGAAGTCGACTTGCTCGCGGTTCGGCAGGCGCGTGAGTGCAACGGAGATCGCCTGAGCGCTCTCGACGCCGAACCCCCTGGCCTCGTAGCTCGCGGTCGC
>PXQR01000030.1 GCA_003021235.1 Halobacteriales archaeon QH_6_64_20
CTTCCTCGGGTTGCTCTTTCTCTCCCACCGCGAGCAGGTCTGCCTCCGCCAGGACGACCTGTTCGGCGATCTGTGGGTTACACAGCCGATACCTCCGACGAGTTCCGAGGAAGCGCGCGCCGACTGATCGCCGTCACGAGTACCGACCGAGCAAGCGACGAGCGATCGTCGACTCAGAGGTAGTCACCGACGAGTACGGAGAGACGGTCTCTCGTTTCGGCGGGGATCGCCTCCGCGGGCGTGTTGATCGCCCCGGCGATCGCGTGCTCACAGTCACAATCACGCTCTTCGGGAAGCGTTTCGATCGCCCGCCGGAGCGCGGCCGTGATCGATTCTCGATTGGCCGCGGCGTTTTCGAGCACTTCCTCCAAGGAAACCTCCCGATCGTGCCACACGTCGTAATCGGTCACCCCAGCGAGCGTCGCGTAACACAGTTCGGCCTCGCGGGCGAGTTTCGCTTCGGGGATCGCCGTCATCCCCACGAGGTCGAACCCCTGAGCGCGATAAAAGTCGCTTTCGGCGCGCGTCGAGAACTGCGGGCCTTCGATACAGACGTACGTACCGCCCGCGGCGGTCTCGGTTCCTTCGGCCCCGTCCGCCGAGTCGTCGGTCGATTCCCCCGCTTCGGCGTCCGAGTTACCGGTCAGCGCGTCGCTCGCGGCTTCGGCGAGGTGCTCGGTGAGATGCGGACAGTACGGATCGGCGAAGCCGGTGTGAACGACGATCCCCTCGCCCGCCTCGCCCTCGAAGAAACTGCTCGTGCGTTTCGAGGTCCGGTCGAATATCCGGTCGGGAACGACGATCGTCCGTGGGGGGAGGTCCTCCCGTAAGCTGCCGACCGCGTTCGAGGAAACGATCCGCGTTGCCCCTACTTGCTTCAGCGCGTGAACGTTCGCCCGGTACGGGACGTCCGTGGGGCTGAACTGGTGGTCGCGGCCGTGACGCGGGAGAAAGGCTATTTCGGTCTCCCCTAAAAAGCCTATTGAAAGCGGCGCGCTCGGATCGCCGAAGGGTGTTTGCACCTGCTCTTCGCGCACACCTTCCAAGTCGAGCGCCTCGTAGATCCCGCTCCCGCCGAAAAGTCCGATCATACCCTCGGTACTCGCTGGGTCACTAAACGCTACGGGTTCGGATTCGAGTTCCGCGAGGGGCGGTCGTATTGGGAAGCGGACGGAGCGAACGGAGCGATCGATAGCGCTCGGGAGGACGCTGTAGACCTCGTGAAAACCGCCCCGAGAACGGACTGAGTTGCCGTGAAACCGGGGAACTATACCCGAAAGCGCCGATCGATCGGTAATGGCCGGCGAATCACGCTCGCCCGACGCGCTCGACGGCTTTCGGCAGTTCTTCGCGCTCGAACGCGACGTGCTCGTCCTCTCGGTTGCGATGTTCGCGTTTAGCCTCGGCTTCCAGATGACGAGTCGCTACCTCGCCGAATACATGGTCGCGCTCGGTGCCGGCACGTTCGTCGTCGGCCTCTATGGAACCGTCTCCAACGTGATCAGCGCGGTCTATCCGTATCCTGGCGGCGTCCTCTCCGATCGCATCGGTTCACGATACGCGCTTACCGTCTTCGGGTTCCTCTCGGCGATCGGCTTCGCGTTGTGGCTTCTCGCGCCGGTCGTCGGCTCGCTCGCGATCGGACTGATCTTCGTCGGGTTAGTCTTCGCTCAGGCCTGGAAGTCATTCGGGCTCGGCGCGACTTTCGCGGTCGTGAAACAGGCCGTCCCGCCCGATAGGCTGGCCGAAGGCTTTGCGAGCACCGAGACCTTCCGACGAACCGCCTTCCTGATCGGGCCACTGCTCGCGGCGGGCTTGTTCGCGCTCGTCGGAGCCGAAAGCACGGTCTCGTTACCGGACGCCGCGGTGATCGAGGCCTTCGGTCTCGTGCTCGCGGTCGCGGTCGTCTTCGCCGTCTGTGGCACCGTTGCCCAGCACGTCCTCTACGATCCGAGTGGCGATTCGCTCGGCACGTCCTTCGACGGGGTCGAAGGGATCAGAGGTGTCTTCGACGACCTCCGCGGTCTCCCACCGGAGCTACGACCGTTGCTGATCGGCGATACGCTCGTGCGCTTCGCCAACGGGATGGTCTACGTCTTCTTCGTGCTCGTCGTCACTCGATTTCTCGCCGTCGGGTTCGACGCGAGCGTGCCCGTACTCGGACGAATTAGTCTCTCGCCGCAGGCGTACTTCGGCGTCCTCTTAGGCATCGAGATGGCAGTCGCGTTACTGACGATGGTCCCGGTGGCGAAACTCGCCCGGCGCGTGGGCCTGAAACCCGTCGTGGCGCTCGGATTCGCGGTCTATGCCGTCTTTCCGGTATTGCTCATCACTGCGCCGCCGGACGCGGGCGTGCTCGCGCTCCTGTTCGGGTTCTCGGGACTGCGATTCGCGGGCCTGCCGGCACACAAGGCGCTCATCGTCGGCCCGGCCGATCGGGACGCCGGCGGGCGGATCACCGGCTCGTACTACCTCGTGCGCAACGTCGCCGTGATCCCGAGCGCCGCACTCGGCGGGGCGATATACGGGGGGCTCGCACTGCCCGGGATCGGCCGAGTCTTCGCAGGAAGCCCGACCCTCGCGTTCGGTACGGCGACCGTCATCGGCCTCTGTGGGACGGGTTGTTTTCTCGCTTTTGGCGAGGAGTTCGGTCCGTACGCCCGAAGCGACGAGTGACGACCTCGCTGTCGGGAACGCCGCTCGTCGTGTTCCGATTCCTCCGTCCTATCCCGTGTCCCGTTTCGTCTCGTCTCACCTCGCCCGGCGTTCGGATCTTCAGGTGTCGATCGTCAGGCTCGTCGCTCGGACCCGTCGTACCGCCGCCGCGTGTCGCGTCTCTCGATCGTGTCGATCTCATCGGGCATATCGGCCATATCGTTATTATTGCTCGCCCCGTCGTCAGTCGGCACGGTTGAGCAAGCGCCACTCGTCGGGCCCGGTCTGTTCGAGGGTCTCGCGCCGGGCCATCTCGGCGAGCACCTCGTGTAAGCGGCCCGGCTGGGCGATCTCCATCTCGATACGCTCGACGTCGTGGTACTCCCGAAGGAGGTGACGGATCGCCGCTTCGTCCACCGTTTCCCGCCCGCTCTTTTCGATGACGCCCGCGATGAGATCGGCCATGTCCTCGATGAAGTTCCACGGGTAGACGATCCAGGCCCACTCCTCCAAGCGCTCGCCGACGTACTCGGGCTCGAACTCGCTCGTCCCCAGCAACTGGAGGGTCGCCGTGCGTACCTCGCCGGCGTCCCGGTCGGTGACGTACTCGTGCGCGCGGCCGATCGACCCGCCGGTATCGGCAATGTCGTCGACGATAAGTACGTGCTTTCCCTCGACCGAACCGCTGGGCATCGGATACCTGATCCGCGGTTCGCCGCTCTTCTGTGCGGTACCGACGTAGTGTTCCATCTTGAGGCTCGTCAGGTCGTCGAGCCCGAGGAAGTCACAGAGACAGCGGCCGGCGAACCACCCGCCCCGAGCGAGCGCGACGACGACGTCGGGTTCGAACTCCGAGGCTTTCACCCCCTCGGCGACGTCACGACACAGCGAGTAGATGTACTCCCAGTCGGCGATCGTACAGGGAAACTCCTCGGGAAGATCGCTCATATGCCACGCTCGACCGCCGGAGCACATACCGTTTGTGTCCGGCGCGGTCACGGCGTGGTCGATCGCCGGCTGGGTTGCCCGACGACGGCGATTCGGAGCCCGGAGCGACGGCAATCTCGGGAATGGAGGGCGTTACTGACCGAGTGCCGAGAAGGGAACGAAGCACGAGAGCGCGAGACGAACGCCGCTCGGGTAACCGTTAGGCATCGGGTGGCGGTCCGTGTGTCCACCGCGAACAGTGTGGACAGCGATAGAGCGCCTGGCCGCTGCCGTCGAACACCGAAGCGGTATCCTCGCGGTCGAAGCGCTCGCCGCAGTGATTACAGGTCACGCGTTCGTTGGTTGCGTCTGGCATAGAACTTGTATGACGGGTACGAGCCGGTTGTTCACACCGAGGATCAAAAGCGGTTATGGATAAACGAGTAGTTATAGTCGTTCGACGGGCACGTGACCCTCACACTGACACGGGTGTCTCGGCCGACCGACGTCGATGTCGGAATCTTCTTTGCCGGACTTCCGTACTACTGACCAACGATGACCGTACTCTGGCTCGACGACGTGCGGAAAGAGGACATCGACGCCGTTGGCGGGAAGGGTGCCTCCCTCGGGGAACTCAAGGCGGCGAATTTGCCCGTACCGCCGGGGTTCGTCGTCGGCGCGGAATCGTATCGGTCGTTCATCGAGGAGACGGGCATCGATACCGAACTGTTCGACGCCGTCGACGTCGATCCGGAGGACTCGGCGGCGCTCGCGGACGCCGAGTCCCGAGCTCGGGACCTCATCCTGAGTACTGAGATGCCCGCCGAACTCAGCGAGGAGATCGACCCGACTCAGCAAATGGTGAAGTTTGCAGGCTGTGCCGCGATGGTTGGTCGAGAAGCGCTACGAAGTGGGAGTGATATGTGGTATCTCAACCTCGATAGTACCGACCATAACTAACAAATCCTCAGCATTTCTACACTCTCGACCTTGTTTGACGGGGACATTTTATCCCCGCTGCATAATCTGTATGCAGCACGCCGATCGTGTCAAGAGTGGAGGATTTCAACAAGGCCGTCTGTCTGATAGGGTCATGCGAAAGTATTTGCAACTATAGCTTGTAGCAGAGGTAATGGGTCGATTCGACGATATCACGATGGAAGAGCTCCACGAACTACGAGAGCAAACAGAAGGAGGGGTTCCTCGAGAACGAGTTCTCGCTGCGATTGGCCGCAAGCAGGGCGATCAAATCGATACATTAGCAGAACGCCATGGGGTCGTTGAGAGAACTATCATCTACTGGCTAGAGAACTATCATCTACTGGCTCGATCGGTTCGAGGAAGAACCGATCGAGCAGGCACCCTACGACGAACCACGTCCTGGCCGTCCCTCAAAACTCGACGATGATGAACGCGAACAGCTGTTCGAGGATCTCCAGAACCCACCTACTGAACTCGGTTACGAACAACAGGCATGGTCACCTACATTGCTGCTCGCGCACGTCAAAGACGAGTACGATGTCGAATACAGTAAGGGACACGCTCGCAAGTTGTTGGCTAAGGCCGAGCTGTCCTGCCGGACAGCACGGCCGCGTAACCACGAAGCGGATCCCGAGATGAAAGCAGAGTTTCAGGAGACAGTCGAAAAAAACGGCCAGAGTTGAGTGAAAAAACTGTCGTCGTTGTCGATCAGTTTACCAAGCGTGTCGGCACGGTCAACCGCCGTGGCTGGTACCCGATCGGCTCGGATCCAACGATCGAAGACTCGAATTCCTGGGATAAGGTGACAGTGCTAGGCGCTGTCACCGACGACGGTGACAGCTTCTACTGCTGGACGGAAGATAATCTCAAGACTCAACACGGAATTTGGTTGCTAGAAGCACTCAAAGACCGGTTTGGAGACGATTTGGTAGTGTTTCTGGATCGGGCTGGCTACTTTTACACGCGGGATCTTTGGGAACACGTCAGCGGCAAGCGTGCGACCGAAACTGTCGGAGACAGTTCGGTCGTCTGCGTCCACGGTGACGATCTGGATGTCTGGTACTTTCCGCCGAAACTCCCTGAACTGAACCCTCTCGAAGGATGTTGGGATCGGCTGAAAGAGTGGTTCAAGCACCGGCTCGTTCCAGATTTACCGGCTCTGAAAGCACAGATCCAGCGGGGACTCCCAACGGTTGAGGAACCGAATATCTGGAACTACCTCTGTCCGTAAGATGCAATTATTTACGAACGACCCTATGAATGCGTGAAGCGGAACGACATCGCTGCGGGCTTGCGGCCAATCGCAGCGAGAACTCGTTCTCGAGGAACCCCTCCTTCTGTTTGCTCTCGTAGTTCTTAGAGCTCTTCCATCGTGATATCGTCGAATCGACCCATTACCTCTGCTACAAGCTATAGTTGCAAATACTTT
>PXQR01000031.1 GCA_003021235.1 Halobacteriales archaeon QH_6_64_20
GTCAGGATCGGAAATACGTACGACTCGAAGCTGTTCAGCAATATCGTCGCCGGCTTCGATGTCGCCATCGACGTCCAGCGGAGTAGCTCGATGGTATCACTCAATCACGTCTATACCTACCCTGCATCGGCATCGAGCGTCGGCATCCGCGTCGGCGCCGACACTGTCCGAGTCATTAACAACCGTATCGAAGGGACCCCGACCACAGCAGGCGTCGACGTCAGCCGCGGGGAGAGACTGTCGATCAACGACAACTTGATCCAGGTCGGCGCGGGGGCGGACGGCATCCGTCTCGGCATCGACGGTGATCTGATCGATACGTTCGTCTCGAAGAACTTCATCGGGGGTCACTCGCCCTCCAAAGCCGGAGCGACGGCCATTGTGGGCCCGGGCATAACAGGCTACCGACGTTCGGTGATCGGGCCGAACGCCACGTTCGACTTCGAGAACGACGGCATCGACGGTGTTACCGCAGCAGTCGGCAGCGGTACTACGCCGGAGCCGAACCGATACTTCCGCTATCAGATCGTAGCGAACACCGACGACGACAGTCTGTGGGTGAAATCCACGAACGGAATGCGACGGATCGGCTGACAGCCTGGTATCGGTCCGCAGCCCTTCTCGCATCGGGTTCCGAACGGTTTCCAGCTCGAGCTACCGTAAGGCGTCGATTCCGGGAGTTACGATCGCTCGTCGCACTGGCGGCACGACGAGCGCGAAGCCGGCGTAGAACAGGACGCCGAGTCCGATCTCGGCTACCAATACCGGGAGACTATCGACGGGAACGACCGAGCGTACCCCGGCGAGGACCGCACCCATGAGTGCGGAACCGGCGATACAGAGACCGACCAACCGATACGGGACCCGTACTTCGAGGAACCTGGCGAGATACATCCCGTGCAACAGGGTATTTCGAGGTTGATAGCGATCGTGATCACCGTAGCGCGAGCGGCCAACCTCGGCTGATCGATCGCGTTCAGCGATCTCCAGAACACGTCGTTCGCCGACTGGAAGACCTTCTCACCCATGAGGAGTACCAGCACGCCCCCCGCGATCGCGTACTCCGCGCCGAAGACTACCGTAAGGATCTCCTCGGCGAACACGGCCGCGCCGACGAACGCCGGGATCGATAGGGCCAGCGAGACGCCGATGGCCCGCGAGACGATGGACTCGATCCGCTCGGTTTCGGCGTCGGCGTTCCACTGACTGATCTGCGGAAAGATCGTCGTCGCGATCGCGTAGCTGACCATCAACACGAGCAGCGTCACCTGCCAGGCCACCTCGTAGACGCCGACGAACGAGGTCGTTAGAAAGAACCCGATAACCGCGACGTCCATCCACTCGTAGACGCGGCCCCCGATCGAGGAGACGAAGTGATACTTGGAGTAGTCGAACAGCGACCGCGCGTGCCCCATTGAGGGACGACCGACACTGGTGTCGGCGCGATGATAGCTCCAAACCGAGGCCACGGCAGCACCCCCGATCAACCCGTAGATGATTCCGTACGCTCCGAACCCGGCGAAAACGAGCACCGCGCCGAGTCCGATCCAGACCGCCTGGCGACCGAATTCGAGCAGTGCCGTCTCGCCGACGCGCAGTTCGCCCCGAACGGTGTAGATATAGAGTTCGGCGACCTCCCAGAGAACGAGCGCAACGATCAACAGTCCGGCGATGTCGGCACCGACGTAGCCGTTGATCGCACCGCGCGCGAGCACTATCCCGCCCGTGACGATCGCGAGCAGAGCGGTCTTGAGAACGATCGCCGACGCCAGGAGCCCGCCTGAGTCGAGCCCTTCGCTCAGCCGTTTTTCCACGCCGCCGCGGATACCGAGGTCCGCGGGGATCGTCAGTATGTACAACAGCGTCTGAAAGAGGAAGAACACGCCGAGCTGGCCGGCACTCAGCTCCCGAGCGAAGACCGTTATCCCGACGAAGACGACGAGCGCCCCGCCGGCCTTCGAGACGAACAGTTTGAACGACGAGCGCGTGAGGTTCATGCGGTCGGTCGGTCCCGTGCCGTGCGATCGAGGTCCGACGACGGAATCGAGACCCTCACAACACGAACGCTCCGTTCTCGAAACCGTCCTGGTGCCGTGAGCATGATCATCGGATAAGCGGTCGAGCCATCACGGCCGTCGGCCGCGGCCACTGGTGCATGTGCCGTAGTTATTTCTTACAACCAAAACCTATTCGATATTTGTAGTCCTTGCACCGAAGCGTCCTTTCGGTCACCGGTTCCGGACTGTGAAGTACCTCGCTAACGGTTCATTCGATCCGATGAACGGCCGATTCGATACCGTCGTGCCGGTCTCGGCCGCCGTTGTGTGACTGCATCGATCGACGACAGGCTGTGTATTCACATGTGGTCCGACGTGCTTCGTTCGAGCGAGTGAGAACCGATGCATCCCACGACCGCGTTCCCGACGACCGTCGACGAATCCGGCCTCGGAGTGCGAGAAGCTATCGCCGCGGACGAGCGACCCGAACCGACAGTCGAGTTCGCGATCGGGTCCGACCGCAGCGTCCTGGCGGCAGAACGCCCGAACTCGGAGCGCGACGACGCGCCGGCCGACGCCTGCGCGTCGGCCGACTCGGTAGCCTCGGTCGCCGGTTCNNNTGCGTACGACGCGGGCGCGACCGTGATCGAACACGACCACAACGAAGGGTACGGGGCGGCCCTCCGGACGGCCTTCGAGACGGCCGATCGGCGCGGTGTCGACCACCTCGTCGTCCTCGACGGCGACGGCCAACACGACCCTGCTGATATCCCCCGATTGGTGGCCCACCAGGCCGAAACGGACGCCGAGATCGTGATCGGCAGCCGCTTCGTCGACGGATACGAGAGTGCCATCCCGTCGGTCCGCCGGTTCGGCATCCAGGTCGTCAACCACTCACCAACCTCAGCATAGGTGCCACGGGCGAAAACACGCGCGTCAGCGACACCCAGAGCGGCTTTCGCGCTTACGACGCTCGGGCGATCGAATCGCTCGCGGGCGATCGCACCGTCGGGAAGGGGATGGGCGCGAGCACCGACGTGCTCCATCACGCTCACCGCCGAGGCTACGACATCGAGGAGGTCGGGACGGTCGTGACATACGACGTCGAGAACGGGAGCACGCACCACCCGGTCAGACACGGGTTCGATCTCGTTATCAATCTCCTCGGGGCGATCGGGCACGACCATATCCGATCGCGTCGTTAGGCCTGCCGGGGTTTCTGTCCGCGTTCGTCGGTATCGCGTTCGGCTACTGGATTCTCATCGGATTCGTCCAGTCGGGCACTTTCCCGCTGGGAATCGCGCTCCTTTCGGCGTTCCTGATGCTCGCCGGTACGTTCGTCTGTTTCACCGCGATCGTGCTGTACTCGCTCGATGCGCGCCCGACGGTCGCCGAGCACACTCGGTCGCCCAGGTGATCGGCTTCGTGAGAACGCACGACGTAGTCACGCACGTACGCTGGGGGTCGGCAACACCCCTACCCCGACGAATTCAACCGTCGATCGCTCGTCGGGGCGATTGCGACACGATCGTCGTCGATTACGGTGTCCGATTTCCAAAACGGATCGATAGATAGGAGTACACGGCAATATGGGTCGGCACGACGAGTGCACGGTGACCTGTAACGTGGAATCGCCACCGAGCGTTATTCAACCCGGAGAACCACACGCAAGTCGGCACCTGCCGCGAGCGCTTCAACGAGACCGCGATCCAGATCGCCCGCCGCTTTCTCCGCACTGACCATCACCGTGCGGTCGTCCACGTAGTCGCTCGTCCGGATCACCATGCTGGTGTCGTCGGCAAGGGTCAGATCGGAGTGACCCCGGCCCGAGACCGTCTCGGTGTGGACCCGATCGCTCGTCGTGTCGTGTACTTCGAGCGCGAGGGTGATCCGTGCTTCGTGGGATCGACAGGCTGCCCGGAACGCCTCGGGGAAGTCGGCGGGCGTCGGGTCGGCTCCGACGGCGACGATACAGTCGCCCGCCGGAGTGAGGAAACCCTCGGAGGTTACTTCGAGCGTGCTCGCGTGTGTGCCCGAGACGTTTGCGTGCCCTCGTGCATGGACGATCGTCTCGATTGATCCGGTCATAGGTCCGTTCGGTTCGGTGATCGGTCGGACCCCATAGCTGTGTGAACCGCAAACACAGTGTTCTCAGGCCGCCTGCGGGCCGTTCGCGGTTCGAACGACCGCAACTCTTAAACTATCCCGTATGATATGATCGACACCGAGCGCCTCCGGCGCGTCGGCGGC
Source organism: Halobacteriales archaeon QH_6_64_20 (assembly GCA_003021235.1). Taxonomy (GTDB): domain Archaea; phylum Halobacteriota; class Halobacteria; order Halobacteriales; family Halococcaceae; genus PXQR01. Next base: position 4,248 of record PXQR01000031.1, read on the forward strand.
ATCGCGCGTAAACCACGAACAGGATGACAGGGGAACTTCCTTATCGGTCGGTTGCCACACGGGGACAGCGACGCTACCGACCTCACCGACCGCGATCGCGACCGGCCGTCCTACCGGAGCGCCAACGGCCTACGACTTTTCGACCATGGCAGTAACAGACACCATCGATAACACGAACAACGTCGAACTGACCGACGACCAACTAGAGAGCGACTCGAAGGGCAAACTCATCAAGCTCGCGGGGAAGCTCCGCGACCGGCGTAACGACCTCAACCAGATGGCCTCCGAACGCGCCGGAAAACGCGACGAACTCAACGCGAAGACCCGCGAGAAAGTCGACGAAGCCCAGGAGCATCGTGAGCGCCGCGACGAGCTCAACGAGAAGGTCCAGGAACACAAAGAGAAGCGAAACGAACTCAACGGGAAGGCAAACGAGCTGTTCAGCGAGGTCGACGAGATGAAATCCGACCTCGAACTCGACGAGGGCAAAGGTCTCGACGAACTCGAAGAGGAGGTCGAACGCCTCGAGTTCCGCCAGCAGACCGAGGTCCTCTCTGCGGAAGCCGAACGCGAACTCATCGAGAAGATCGAGGACAAACGCGAGCAGTACGCAGAACGGAAGGACGCCTTAGAGGAGAGCGATGGGCTCGAAGACCTCGTCGAAGAAGCCGAAAGCGTCCGCGCGGAGGCCTCCGAACACCACCAACAGGTCACCCAACTCGCCGACGAGGCCCAGGAACACCACAACGCCATGATCGAGGCCTACCGGGAGGCCGACGACGTGCGTGACGACGCCGACGACATGCACGAGAAGTTCGTCGAGGCCCAGGAAGCCGCCGACCGTCACCACGAGGACTTCGTCAAGGTCCAAAAGCGCCTGCGCGAACTCGACAAGGAAGAGGAAACCGAGCGCAAGAGCGCCCGCGACCAGAAACGCGAGGAAGCCGAACAGGAAGCCGAGGAGATCTACCAGCGCTTCAAGGAGGGCGAGACCCTCGATACCGAGGACCTCATGAAGCTCCAGAAGACCGGTATGCTCTGAGATCGCTATCGACACCACCGCTACGGGGTCGTAGGCCCTCGAGATCCGTAGCGTACGTGAGGACGGGAACGACAACGGGGTTCCGTCTCCGCCGCCACGGTCGCTTTGGGCTCCCCTTCGATCGCCGTGTGAAACGGTACCAAGACATGCCTCTGACGCCGCCGGTACTGTAAGGAGGGCACGACAGCGTTCGACGTATCGCCGGGACGCCGAAGTCCCACGGTCGGGTCGACGTTTCGCCGGTGCCGGGACGACAGTTCTTAATCGGGTTCGGGACCGACGGCTGGTATGTCAGCGGAGACGACGCGTCAGGAGCGGTTCGTCAGGCTCGCGATCGTGCTTTCGGGGGCGGCGCTTGCCCTCGCTGTCGGCTGGGTACTGTTCGTCTTCGTGCCGTCGGGCAACGGCGCGCGACTGCTCGGCGTACTCCTCGCCGTTGTGCTCGCGGTCGTCGGTGCCCGAGTCGGCGCGCGTATCGCGGCATCACGGGTCTCGACGTACGACGTCGCGGCGGTCTCGGTCGAGGGGCCGATCACGCGGGACGGAAGCGGCGGCCGACTGCCGACACGGAACTCGGGCAAGTCGGCCGACGACGTCGTCGAGACGATCGAGAACGCCGACGACGACGGGGACGCTCGAGCACTACTGGTCGAACTCAACACCCCCGGAGGGCAGGTCGTTCCGAGCGAGGACATCCGGCTCGCCGCCGAGCGCTTCGACGGACCGACCGTAGCCTACGCGACCGACACCTGTGCGAGCGGCGGGTACTGGATCGCAAGCGGCTGTGACGACTTTTACGCCCGCGAGGGAAGCGTGATCGGCTCGATCGGCGTGGTGGGTTCGCGCCCGAACGCGAGCGATCTGCTCGAACGGGTGGGGGTGAGCTACGAGCAGTTCACCGCCGGGGAGTACAAGGACGCCGGCGTTCCGTTGAAGGAGATCGGCGACGACGAACGGGCGTACCTCCAGGGAATCGTCGACGATTACTACGAACAGTTCGTCGACCGCGTCGCCGCCGGCCGCGACATCGAGCCGCAGACGATCCGCGACACCGAAGCCCGGGTCTTCCTCGGCACCGAAGCACGCGATCGCGGACTCGTCGACGCGATCGGCACCAGGGAGGACGCCGAAGAGCACCTCGCCGACGAATTAGGTACCGAGTCGGTGACCGTCGAGGCGTTCGAGCCACAGCGCGGGGTCGCCGAACGCCTGCGCGGCGGCGCTACGCACACTGCCTTCGCGCTCGGGGCCGGGATCGCGAGCGTACTCGGCACCGAGGAGGACGGCGAGTTCGAATTTCGGGTGTGAGGCGTGGCGGCGCACCCTCGGTTTCGCGGGTGCGGTCGAAGTCGGCGATACGGCCACGACGTTCGTTCGGTCGCCCGATCGACGAGGACACCTACCGTCAGCGCGCCTTTCGGTCGAACCACTTCGATCGCCGGACGATGTAGATCAGGTCGCTAACTCTTTGTCACCCAGTCCCGAAGCGAGGAAGCAACCGCGAGCGGCGTACTCCGGCGCTCGTCCACCGACGGGTCCGTTCCGTGCCGGTCGTCGGTGGCCGTATCGAGGAGTTCACGAAGCAAGTCGATGACGAAGTCCGGGTTGTCGACGTGCGAATTGTGGCCGGCGTTCGGTATTCGACGTGTTTCGGCGACGGGGATCATGCTGGCCATGTGCTCCGCATGGCGGGCCGCAGTCTTCGTTTCGCGTTCGCCGTACATGAGAAGCGAGGGGACGGAGATCGAGGCGTGATCGACCGTCGTCAACGGATACGACGTGAGCATGTCGTCGACTTTCGCTAATTCCGTCTCCAGTATTTCAGGGAACTTCTCGGCGTGGGCTTGCTGAATTCGTCCGATCTCTTCGAGATCACCGATCGCTTCCTCGCCGTATTTCCAGTCATAGACTCGATCCAGTATCCCCATGATACGATCCGGTTCGATGAGAGGAGACAACGTATCGGCGAGTTTCGGAACCAACCGACGCTCGACCCACTCGCCGCACGACAGGAGTTCCGGCGTGAGCGTCCCCAACGTACAGAGGGCAGCGATGGTGTCCGGGGATTCGGCCGCATAGGTCTGTGCGACCATCCCGCCCATCGAGAGCCCACAGATCGCCGGCCGATCGAGGTCGAGAGCCGTAACGAGCGCGCCGAGATCGTCTGCGTACAGCTCCATCGTGTACGAGCCACGTTCCGAACCGCCAGTCCGGCCGTGGCCTCGGAGATCGTACGTGATGACTCGATAGTCGCTGGCGAGCGGCCGTGCCTGTTCGGCCCAGAGTCGATGATCGCTCGTCGCGCCGTGCAGAAAGACGATCGGTAGCCCCTCTCCGTATTCCTCGTAGTACGTTTGAATTCCGTTCGTCCGAATCGTCGGCACGAGAGCGAGTGACGAGCGATCGATCGTTTCTCTTTCGGTTTTTTACCTCTCGTCCGACCGTAACGGCTCCGGTCGTGTGCGTCGGTCGGGGCGAGAGTTCGGCGTTCGACCGGTGAGAGTAGGCCGAACCTTCCGAGCGGATTCACTACACACGATCATCGGAATCATTATTTGAACAGCTTTGCAATCGTTCTATCGATGGCCCGAACCACCGATCGCCTGCGTCGCTTGCTGACCGACGAAATCGGCGAGTGTTGCGACGGGGACGTCGACCGGCGTCTCGATGAACTCCGAGCGCTCGATCGAGCGGCGGCGACCGACACCGTCGGCAGGGACGTTCGAGCGCTCTCGGCCCTCGGGAGCGACACGCGGTACCGGATCGTCCGCCTGTTAGTGACGGCCGGCGACGATCTGTGTGTCTGTGAGTTGGCCCCGCTGTTCGACGTCAGCGAGAGCGCGATCAGTCACGCGCTGTCGGAACTGACCGATACAGGGCTCATCACCCGCCGGAAAGAGGGCAAATGGCGCTACTATCGGAGCACCGAGCGTGCCGAGGGGCTCCTCGCAGCCCTCGATGCCACACGCGAGGTATCCCCGTGAGCGACGACCTCAGCGCTCTCGATCGCTACCTGACCCTCTGGATCGGCCTCGCGATGGTAGTGGGCGTCGGGGTCGGTCGGTTCGTTCCGGGGATCGCCGAACTACTGAACGCGATCACCTGGCAGGGAACGAGCCTCCCGATCGCGCTCGGGCTGTTCGTGATGATCTACCCGATCATGGCGAAGATCGACTACGGGAGCGTTCCGCGCGTGACCCGGACCTCACGGCGGGAGATCGGGCTCACGCTCGCGTTCAACTGGCTCGTCGCGCCGTTCGTCATGTACGGCTTAGCTGTTCTCTTTCTGGGTGGGTACCCCGAGTTCGTCACCGGATTGCTCATCGTCGGCATCGCGCCGTGTATCGCAATGGTACTCGTCTGGAACGAACTCGCCTCGGGCAACCAGGAGATGTGTGCCGTCTGCGTCGGGGTGAACAGCGTGCTTCAGATCGCGCTGTTCGTTCCCTACGCGTTCGTCTTT
>PXQR01000032.1:0-4226 GCA_003021235.1 Halobacteriales archaeon QH_6_64_20
ACGGTGATCGCCCCGTCGTAGGGATGAGCCTCCAGCAGGCTTCGGGCCTCGAAGAACCGCCCGTAGCCCGGCGACCCCCGGGAGACGTCGCCGTCGAGTACCTTCTCGCGGAAGGACACCCCGTAGTTGGCCCTCGCCTTCGTGTCCAAGACGGCGATCCGGTTGCCGATGGCCGACCTCTCGAAAGCGCTCGCGAGCACCAGGTCGGTCAGCGGGTACGAGCGCTCGCCTTCGAACGCCGGCGCGTAGGTTCCCGGAAGTCGGTCGAGAACCGGCCCCGCCGCGTCGTTCGTCGAACGGACCTCGTAGAGGACGAATCGGGGCCACTCCACGCCGTAGAGGTGGGCGACGTAGGCAGGTTCGATCCCGCCGCCGAGCGGCGGACGAGCCCCGACCCGGACGACGGCTGTGAGTGCGCTCATGGTACGTGACAGGTCCCTCCGTTCCGTTCTTCGATCGGTAGGTCATGGCACATCAAACCGTTTCGGGTTTCCCTTCCGTGTCCGAACGCATCGCCGCGGGATCGGTCGTCGAACGTGATCAGTCACCGTGTCGACCCCGCTTCGTTGACCCGTTTCGTGGTGCGTCACGCGTGCAAGTACGGAATACGAGCGTCCGAAGGCTCATACGTTCGCTCGCGAAAGCGTGGGTATGCGCGAATCCCGGACGACCGGCCGCGGATGGGCGAAACTCACTCTCGGGTTCTCGCTTCTGTTCGCGGTCGGTGCGTTCGTCTACTTCGCGCTCGGGGGAGCGCCGCTGAACGGCGCGGTGGTGGGGCTCCTCGTCGTCGGTGCCGGAGTCTGGGAGTATCGGCGCAGGCTCCAGGACGAGCGGACGGCGAAACGTTACGAAGCCGAGGCCGAAGAACACCAGCGGCGAGGTCGCCGTTGAATGGGTCGACGCGGACTGTGTTCCCCTTCGGTTAGCCGCCGGTCGTCGCGTGATCGAGCGGTCACGGGGCTTCTTCGAGCGTACGAACCAGCTTCGTCGCGGCGACGTTCCGACCCGTGACCGGGACGACGACGACCTCGCCCGCGAGCTCGGTCCCCGCCCGGAGCGTAGCGGCGATGGCCGCGCCCGTGGCTCCCTCGACGGTGAGGTTCTCCTCGCGGAACGTCGCGGCTACCGCCGTCCAGATCTCCCCGTCGGTGACGGTTTCGAGGTCGTCGAGGCGTTCGCGCATGACCTTCATGGGCAACGCGAAGGGGACGTGCGAGGCGATCCCTTCCGCGGTCGTATCGGACTCGGTACCCGGTTCGAGGTGGCCCTCGTGCCAACCGCGATAAACGGCGTCGGCATCCTCTGCTTGGACGCCGATCACCCGCGCGTCGGCGATCGCGCCGAGCGTGAGACAGTAGCCGGCGGCCCCGCTCCCACCGCCGACCGGGCAGAACACCCGGTCGACGTCGGGCAGTTCGTCGAGCACTTCGAGGCCGGCGGTGCCCACGCCCGCGAGGAGGTCGGGTTCGTTGGCCGAGTGAACATAGCGATACCCCTCCTCGGCGGCCTGGCGTTCGGCGTGTTCGCGGGCCGCGTCGTAGTTCGGGCCGTGCTCTTCGACCGTGGCCCCCATTCGTTCCATCGAACGGACCTTCCCGGGGTTCGGGTTCTCGGGCACCGAAATCGTCACCGGGACGCCGAACTCCCGGCCAGCGTACGCCACGGATTGCCCGTGATTGCCGGTGCTCGCGGCGATGAGACCCCGCTCGCGAAAGTCGTCGTCGAGGCGAGCGCCGAGCGTGACCCCGCCGCGAACCTTGAACGCGCCGGTCGGAAGGGTGTCCTCACGCTTGAGGTACACCTCGGCGTCGAGTTCCGCCGAGAGGAACTCGCTTCGGACCAGCGGCGTTTCCGGCAGGTACCGCCGGACGACGCGGCGGGCCTTGTAGACATCGGCCGTCGTCGGTGGCGTGAGGTCGTGGTAAGGAAAGACCGTGGTGGCGTCCGGCGACTCGACCGGTTCGTACGTGGCGGGCGGCATGGTCTCACCTAACGCATACAGGGATCAGAAAGGTGACGGTGCGGGCTGCCGGAAGCCACGTTAGAGCGACAGCGCGTTGAACAGCAATCCGACCGCGGTGCCCGTGGCGACTACCGTTCCGGCGTAGGTGGCCAGCAGAGTGCGGTCGAAGAGTTTGTTGAGCAGGACCAGGTTCGGGACGCTCACGCCCGCGCTCCCGACGACGAACGCCAACACGGTCCCGACGGGGACGCCCTGTTCTGCGAACGAGGCAGCGACGGGGAGCATTGCACTCATGCTCACATAGATCGGTGCGCCTGCCACCGCGGCGATAGGGACCGCGAGGGGATTCTCGGGACCGATGATGCGCCGGACTAGCACGGCCGGGACGAAGCCGTGAACGATCGCGCCGAGCGCCATGCCGGCGAGGAGGTACGGAAGCAGGTCGATGAAGAACTCGCGCGCACCGGTCGTAGCCCGGCCGACGCGTTCGCGGTGGGACGCCACCGGTGGGTCGGTCACGCACTCGCACCCACCGCAGCCGGTCACCGTTCCGCCGTCGGTGGCAGCCCGCGAGCCGTTCGGTGCCAGGAGGCCGCCGTCCTTGAGATGGTCGTCGAGTTCGAAGCGGCCGACGACGATGCCGAAGGCGACGGCCGCGAGGAACGTAACGACGACGTACGCGCCCGCGATTCGGACCCCGAACAGCCCGATCAGCAGGAGAACGGCGAGTTCGTTCACCAGCGGTGACGCAAGGAGAAAGGAGAAAGCCAGTCCGAGCGGCGCGCCCGCACCGAGCAGTCCCGCGAGCACCGGTACCGTCGAACACGAGCAGAACGGAGTCAACGCACCGATACCGGCCGCGACGACGTTGCCCGTGCCGCCGTCGTGTCGCCGGAGAATCCGCTCGACGCGTTCGGGCGGGAGGTACTCCTGTAGGAGACCGACGAGAAAGGCTCCGCCGACGAACAGCGGGACGAGGACGACCGCGAGATGAACGAAGAACTCCAACGCCGCACCGAGGTTCCCCGCGAGCGCCCCCGCCATTCAGTCCCCCCGGAGCGCGACCGCGAGGTCGAGCACGTCCATCACCGCACCGTCGGCGATACGGTAGTAGTTCCACTTGCCCTTCTTGCGGTTCTTTACCAGCCCCGCCTCCCGGAGCGTCCGGAGGTGGGTGGCGACCGTCGACTGGGGCGCGTCGAGCAACACCATCAGCTCGCACCCGCACCGCTCGCCGTTCCGGAGCGCGTCGAGCAACCGCAGGCGGTCCTCGTTGGCGAGTGCCCGAAACACCGGGTACTGGGTCTCGACGGTCGGTTCGTCGGCCCGGTGATCGAGCAGGGCTGCGATTCCCTCCTCGGGATCGTCGTACAGTCGTTCGAGCGTCTCCCGGCCCTCATTGACGGGAACTTCGGTATCGGCTTCACTCATATCGAACTAATACAATATGAAGCCATATAAGAACTTCGGCAAAACGGGGCAGAAACACGCATCTATCCGATCGCTTCGACCGAGTAGTGGCCAATCCGAATATTTACATCGACCGAAATCGATACGTATCGCATGGTCGTCGAAACCGAACTCCGCCCGGCCCGTTCGAACGACCGCGAGTACGTCGAATCCCTGCTCACGGCGAACGATCTGCCGGTCGCGGACCTCCCCGACGATCCCGAGTGGCTCTACTGCTGGGTAGTCGGCGGCGAGCGAGTTGGAGTCGGTGGGCTCGAACGCTACGGGGACGAGGCGTTGATGCGCTCGGTGGCGATCGAGGAGGCGGTGCGCGGCGAGGGCCGCGGCCGGGCGCTCTGTGAGCGACTGCTGACCGAGGCCGCCGACGCGGGCGTCGAGCACGTCTACCTGCTCACGACCACCGCCCCGGGATTTTTCGCGTCGCTGGGGTTCGCCGAGGTCGAACGCGAGTCGGCTCCCCGAGCGATCCGAGAGAGCGCCGAGTTCGACGAGTTGTGCCCGGACGCAGCAGTCTGTATGACGCGGGCGGTCGAGCAATGAGGCTCCGGGTCGCGACCGCGGATCTTCGTTACTGCGCTGGAGCGCAACGCGGCGACCATCGACGGGTGAGCCGATCGACGGAGTAGCGGCGACTCCCGAGAGTCGCGTCCCGGGGGTTTCACGTCGGCCGATCGTCTATCGGACGGCCATGAGCGACGACCGCGGGGACCGTACGGACCCGATCGAGGCGATGGACGTACTACTGGGTCGCTTCGAAGCCGACGAGAAGGTCGCGTACGCCGAGGTCTGT
>PXQR01000032.1:4255-11560 GCA_003021235.1 Halobacteriales archaeon QH_6_64_20
GACGGGGCCGGGGACTATCGCTACACGACGAGCCTCGACGACGAGAGTCTCGACGACGTCGCAGAACGCGCGATCCGCGCGGCCGACGGGCTGGCCCAGGACGAACCGGCCCGTTTCGACGCTCACAGTACCCACCGGGGCGTCCATGGCGGTTGGGCGCGCGAGGGTGTCGACGCCGTCGACCCGGAGACGAAGACCGCCGTCGTCGAAGAAGGCCTTTCGGCGGCCGACGACCTCGATCTCCGCCAGGCCTGGATCAACTACGCCGACGCGCATATCGAGTCGACGCTCGGAACGACGACCGGGAGCACCCTCCGGACTACCCTCGACCGCGCGAGTGCTACCTGTATCCTCACCCCCGAGGAGGGCCCGAAAGTTTCCCGGCACGCCGGTTCGACCCGCGGGGCGGCGTTTCTCGAAAACCTCCCCGAGGCGCTCGAAGACGCGGCCGCCGACGTACGAGCGCTGGCGGCCGCGAGCGAGGCCGACGCGCCAACCGGCGAGGCGAGCGTGCTCCTGAGTCCCCGCGCGGCCGGGCAACTGATCCAGTTCGTCTCCCGGTACGTGGAGGCGGACACGGCGCACATGGAGTTGAGCCCGTATTCGGTCGGCGATCGGATCGGTCCCGAGGCGCTCACGATCGAGGACGGGGTTCGTGCGGGGTCGTGGACGGCCCGGGCGTACGACGCCGAGGCGCGACCGACGACACCGGTAGGACTGATCGAGAACGGCCGGGTAGCTCGGTTGTTACACAACACGGCCAGCGCGGCCGACGCCGAGACCTACCCCGCAGGAAACGCGATCCCCAGCCTCGGATTCGACCAGCCGCCACGCATTCATGCTCGCCACCTGGCCGTCGCGCCGGGCGACGCGACACGCGCGGAGCTTCGTGAGGGAGCGGACGTTCTCGTCGATCGGTTCGACGAACCGTGGTTGCGCGACGAGTTCGAGCGGATCCAGCGCTCGGGATTCATGCCCGCGAGCGTGCCCTACGCGAAGGACATCGGCCACAAGATCGGAACGCGCTCGAATCCGGGTCGAGCGGACCTGCCGATCGCGGAGGGCTATTCCCTCGTCGACGGCGAGCGCGCCGGCCGGGTTGAGGGGGTTTCGCTGGCGTACGATCCTGCGACGCTACGCGAGGTCACGGCCATCGGCGCGGCTCGTAGTACTGTCACCGGAATCACGGAGAAACACAAGTCGTGGCTCCCGTACGCGGTGACCGCGCCGGCGATCCGACTGCGGGCGATGCTCCGGCCGACCGAGTAGCTCTCGACGTCAGTCGTCAGTCGTCGGCCGACGCCCGCTCGGCGTCGCCGCCGGCCCCTGCTTCGGCCGCGGTACCGTCTCCGTCGACCTCCGCGTAGGGGTCGTGGCCCTCGGCGCTCTCGTAGAGGTGACACGCCACTTCGCGCTCGTGCTCGCGTTCGCCCTCGATGTCCGATTTGCGTTCCAAGGGCGGGATGGCCCCATCGCAGACATCGCCGATGTACTCCGGACAGCGGTCCTTGAATCGACAGCCGCTCGGAACGTCGATCACGTCGCCGACCTCACCCTGTAGTTCGACGCGCTCGCGGCCGATATCGGGTTCGGGAACCGGCACGGCGTTGATGAGCGCCTGCGTGTAGGGGTGTTGTGGGTTCTCGATGACTCTGTCAGTGGGTCCCTTCTCGACGATCTTGCCCATATACATGATCGCGAGGCGATCACACATATGCCGGAGAAGCGAAAGGTCGTGGCTGATGTAGACGACCGAGAGGCCGAACTCCTCGGTCATCCGTTCGAGCAGGGCCAACACGCCCGCCCGCAGGCTCACGTCGAGCATCGAGACCGGTTCGTCAGCTACGATGAAATCCGGGTCGAGGACGAGCGCCCGCGCGATGGCGACGCGCTGGCGCTGGCCGCCCGACAGTTCGTGGGGGTACTGGTCGTAATACTGTTCGGCCGGGAGCAACTCGGCGAACTCGAGCGCCCGCTGGACCCGTGCGGTCTCGTTGCGGATGTCGTGGATGCGGAGGGGTTCGGCGACCGTATCGTACACTGTCATCCGCGGGTTCAGGCTCTCGAAGGGGTCCTGGAAGATCATCTGGGCGTTCTGTCGGAACTCGGCCATCCCGGCCTTGTCGACCTCCGAGAGTCGCTTGTCATTATACGAGATATCGCCGCCGGTCGGTTCGTGGAGTTTCACGAGCGACATGCCGGTCGTCGTCTTCCCACAACCGGATTCGCCCGCCAATCCGAGCGTCTCGCCCCGCCGGACCTCGAAGCTCACGCCGTCGACCGCGTGGACGTAGTCGGGTTCGCCGCCGGAAACCGACTGGAGGAGGCTCGCAATCCACCCTTCGTCGACCTCGAAGTGCTTTTCGAGGTTCTCGACTCGCAGTAGTACGTCGTCACGCCCGAAGCTCATTCAGTCGTCCCCCATTCCCGGCTGCTGGGTCTGTGTCTGTGCCCGCGCGGCCTCGGTCTGCTTCCAGGTCTCGGCGTCGTCGGCGCGCGGGCGAAGCTCCTCGTCGATCTTGTCTGCGTAATGACAGTACGACCGGAGCCCGTTGATGTGGTGAGCCTCCGGTTCCTCTTCGTAGCATCGGTTGGTCGCCATCGGACAGCGTTCGGCGAACCGACAGCCCTCCGGCGGATCGACCAGTTCGGGGGGGTAGCCCCTGATCGAAAGCAGGTCCTGGTCGGGCATCCGGATATTCGGGAACGCCCGTTTGAGACCGATCGTATAGGGGTGATAGGGCTGGTTGAATATCTCTTCGACCGGTCCCTCTTCTGCGACCTTGCCGGCGTACATCACGAGTACGCGGTCACAGGTTTCGGCGACGACGCTCACGTCGTGGGTGATCACCAGCATCGAGGAATTGATCTCCTCCTGGATGCGGTTGACCCGCTTTAGGATCTGGTCCTGCATGATGACGTCGAGCGCCGTTGTCGGTTCGTCGGCGAGCACCAAGGAGGGTTCGAGCGCGAGCGCCATCGCGATCATGGCACGCTGGCGCATTCCCCCCGAGAACTGGTGGGGGTAGTCGTCGGCGCGATCGGGGTCCAGTCCGACGAGTTCGAACATCTCGGTGACGATCTCGGTGGACTCGACGCGACCGGTGCCCGGTCGGTGGGCCTCGATGGCCTCGGTGATCTGCTCGCGGATGGTATAGACCGGATCGAGGGAGTTCATCGCCGACTGGGCGATCATCGAGATCTCCTCCCATTTGAGCCGCCGTCGTTGGGCGTCGGTCATCTCGGTGAGGTCGTCGCCATCGAACCGGATCTGCCCGCGGTTGACGTAGCCGGCGTCGGGGAGGATGCCGATGATCGCCTTCGCGAGCGTGGTCTTCCCACAGCCGGACTCGCCGACGATGCCGAGGTTCTCGCCCTCCTCCAACGAAAAGGAGACGTCGTCGACCGCCTGCACCGGTCCTTCCTCCGTCTCGTAGTACACTTCGAGGTTCTCGACTTCGAGCACGCTCATTGGAGTTTGGGGTTCGTGATCTCCTCGTACCCGCGCCCGATGAGAAAGCCGCTGATGACGAGCAGGCCGATACAGACCCCTGGCGGGACGAACCACCACCAGGCACCGAACTGGAGCGCCGAGTACGCCCGCGAGGCCTGCAACATCGTGCCCCACGACACCGTGTTGGGGTCACCCAGTCCAATAAAGGAGACCCCTGCCTCGGTCAGAATGGCCCACGCGATGGCGAAGGAGCCATACAGGAAGGAGAGGGGCAGTACGTTCGGCGCGAGGTGGCGACTGATGATGTGCCAGTCGCTCGCGCCGGCGACCTGTGCGGCCTTGACGAACGGCCGCTCACGAAGCGACAGCGCCTGCGATCGGATGACACGTGCGGTCGCGCGCCACTGGAGGATGATCACCGCGAGGATGATGTTCCAGAGGCTCGGCCCGAGCAACGCGACGAGGATGATAACTGTCGGCAACAGCGGCATTCCGTACAGGAAGTCGACGATACGCATCAGCGCGTCGTCGACCGTGCCCCCGTAGTAGCCGGCGACGAGGCCGACCATCGTCCCGATGCCGGCGGTAAAGACCGCCGCGATCAGCCCGACCAGCAGTGCGGCCCGCGTGCCGTAGACGAGCTGGCTGAAGATATCGAACCCTTGGGCCGTGGTCCCGAGGATGTACTCGCTGTTACCCCCGAGAATCGACGGTTCGACCCATTTGGCGATGAGTATCCCGTCTTCGGTCTGGTACTGGCGCTGGAGCGGCGGGTTCGTCGCTATCCAGGGGGCGAAGATCGCCACAAGCACGAAAAGCGCCACTACGAGCATCGAGAGCTTGACCGATAGTTCGTCGGTCAACAGTCCCCAGTGCTCGCGGAGCGTCTCGCGCCAGAGCCGGGTCGTCCGTTCCCACTTGTTGATTTCCTCGCTTGAGGTGCGATCCTCAACGTCGGTGAATATCGACTGGGTCGTGCGTTCTTCTTGTGCCATGGCTTTAATCGTAGGTAACCCGTGGGTCAAGGTAGCCGTACACCAGATCCGCGACGAAGTTCAGGATGATGATCGTCGCCGCCAACACCATGAACGTCCCCTGTGCGACCGGGAAGTCACGGCGCAACACTGCTCGAACCATCTCCCGGCCGATCCCGGGCCAGGCGAAGACCGTCTCGATCAGGACGCTTCCGCCCACGGCGTAGCCGAGCGCGATGGCCGCCGCGGTCACGATCGGGAGCAACGCGTTGCGCGCGGCGTGTCTGAACATGATAGTCCGTTCCTTGAGGCCCTTCGCCCGGCAGACGTCGACGAAGTCCTCCGAGAGCACTTCGAGCATGCTCGACCGCATGATGAGCAACGGATACCCCATGAAGTAATACGCCAACACCAGCGCCGGCGCGGCGAGGTGGCGCAGGAAATCAACTGAAAACACCATCTGCCAAAAGCTCTGGGTATCACTACCGAGGCCGCTCATCCCGCTCATCGGGATGACGCCGAACCCCGCGCCAAAGACCCACAGCACCATCAATCCGACCCAGAAGCTGGGCACGCTCCGGGCGACCAGCGCCGTGATGACCGTACTGCGCTCGAACCGTGAGCCCCGATACCACCCAGAGAGCACGCCGAGCGTGATGCCGAAGAAGTAGGCGATGGCAAAGGCCGTCAACATCAACACGAGCGTGTTCGGCAGATAGGTCATGATGACCTCCTGTACCGGTGCCTTCGCCTGGAACGACTGGCCGAAATCGAGCGTGAGCGCGTTCTGCAGGAACTTGACGTACTGGACGTACAGCGGTTCGTCGAGCCCGTAGCTCGCGATCACCTGCTCGCGTGCCTCGGGCGTCATCTGTGGCGAGATGATGAACGACGTCGGGTCGCCCGGCATCAGCCTGAACATGAAGAACAGGACCGTGCCGACCGCCCAGAAGGTCACGCCGAGTTGGAGTATCCGCCTGATTACGAAGCTTGCTTTGCCCATGTCACCTGTTCACGTCGATATCTCGTCGTACAGTCCTAAAGCTCTGGCGTTGGGAGCGCGGTTCTCAGCTATCGGACGGGAAGGTCAGTTTCCCGCTACTGTTCTGGCCGTAGCCGGCCTCCTGGAGCCGGCTCCGGGCCTTTTCCATGCTCTCTTCGTAGCTCGTGACGTCGTCGGTGTGGAGGTCTCCAAAGGCCCCTGAAACGACGTTCGATCCGGGCTGTGGGAAGTCGAAGAGGATCTGTTGGACGATCGGCGTCCGTGGGATGGCGTTGACCATCGCCTTGCGTACGGCCACGTCGCCGAACCCATCCCTGCGTTCGTTCGGCGTGAAGTGCCAAAAGGAGGTCGCTGGGTTCGACTTGACCGAGATCTGCTCGTTACTTTGGTTCTGGTTAAGCGAGCGATCGATACGGCCGAACGGCTCGTAGTTGAGTTCGCCGTTATTGAGCAGTTCCCAGACCGTCGACGCCTCGGGGATGATCCGCCAGAACCGTGTGTCGAAGCTGACCGGCGCGAAGTGATCGTCGAACTTCGTCATGCCGAACTCGGTGCCCCTGTTCCAGTAATCGAACTGGAGCGGGCCGCTCCCGACCGGCTCCTGGACGTTCGCCTGACTCGGATTGTTCCGGCTCTCCCACTTGTGCTGAGGGAGGATCGGGAGCTGGGTGCCGACGAGGGTGTTGAACGGACCGAGCACCTGTGCCATGTTGACCCGGACGGTGCTCTCGTCGACGGCCTCAGCACTGTCCAAGTACTGCGTCTGGACGGAGAACAGCGGCACGTCGTTTTCGTTGATGTAGTTGTAGCTAAACGCGACGTCCTCGGCGGTGACGGGTTCGCCGTCGTGGAAGGTGTGGTCGGTGCGGATAGTGTACTCCATCGTCCGCTCGTCGACGCGGTTCCAGTCCGTCGCGAGACTGACATCGGGCGTGAGTTCGTTGTTATTGTTGACCCGAAGCAAGGTGTCGTACATCACCGTGAACTGGTAGGTGTGTTTGTTCTCGTCGTTGTGCCCGAGGACGTTCATCGTCGAGAGGGTTTCCGGCCAGTACCCCTTCAGGGCGCTCGCCCCGTTTTGCATCTCCAGGTTGATCATCGTCCAGTAGGAGTTGAATCCCAGTGCGAGGTTCGGTTGCCAGTTGGTGACCTGGGTGTTGTTCCAGACCGCCAGCTGGGGCATCTGCGTGATCGGCATCTGCGGTACCTCGTCCATCAGAATCTCCTGAATCTGGTGGACCTGGTCGACGCGGGCGTCCGCGTCCGGTTCGCCGAGATAGTTCGACATCAACTCGTCGACCTCCGAGTTCTCGTAGCCCGCGAAGTTACCCTCGCCCTGCGGGACGTTCTCGGAGTTCATGGTCGTATTGAGCTCCAACACCGGATCGATGGTGAAGAAGGTATGCCACGTCGAGATACCGTAGTTGTACTCGACGTCCACGCGGTTGAACAGCGTCCCCCATTCGAGTACCTCGACCTCGACGTCGAGCCCGAGGTCGTTCAGCTGGCGTGCGATGAGATTGATTGCGTCGTGGCGCGGCGGGTTGTAGCTCTGAGCGTTGTTGAGGTAGGTGTACGTCGGGAGCTGTGTGGCCATCGCATCGTCGCCCCCGTCGCCGCCACCACCGCTCTCGTTGCCGCCACCGCCACCGCCGCCGCTCCCGTTGCCGCCGCCACCGCCGCCACCGCCGCCCGATCCACCACCGCCGGAACAGCCGGCGAGCGCGGTCATTCCCGCGATGCCGCCCGCGGTCGTTACCTTGAGGAAGTCCCGTCGTCCCACGTCTCCGTCGGGTTCTGACATGACGTGCGTGTGCAAACAACACCAGCAAATAAGGGTATCGATCGGCCTTCGAAAGTACACACACGTGCTC
>PXQR01000032.1:11616-28106 GCA_003021235.1 Halobacteriales archaeon QH_6_64_20
TTACGAGGAACACAGCGATCGTTTGTACTTCGACGACGATGATACATCCTGATATCGGACTTTCGACCCCGAATAGTACCAGGTTTTAATGAAATCGTACCCTGGTTTCCGTGAAGTCGTACTCGTTTCGCGTACGGGAGCGGGGTGGCTACCCCGGTTCGACTTCCGGTAACCGAACCGAAATATAATCGCTCGTCGATCGTTACTGTACCATCGAATGACCGCATCACTGCCCGCAGAACTCGTCGGCGACGCGTACACGAGTACCCACTCCTGGGAGTTGCTCCGTGACCTCGTCGACATCGACAACCGAATGGCCGGCCAGGAGGGCGAAGCCGAAGGAGCCGAACTCGTGAACGCCGCCTTCGAGGAGCACGGACTCCGCGAGGTCTCGACCGACTCGTTCGCCATTCCGGGGTGGTGGCGCGGGTCGTGTTCGCTCCGCGTCGAGGCCGACCGGACCCACACCTTCGACGAGCGCTACCAACTCGTAGAGCTTCCGGGAACGCCGAGCGGCGAGGTCGGAGCCGAGATCGCGGACGTCGGTCACGGCCTGCCCGAGGACTTCGAGGAACGCGACCTCGACGGGAAGATCGTGATGGCGTCGAGTTCCACGCCCGACGACTACGGACGGTGGGTGCATCGCGGGGAGAAGTACGGCGCGGCCGCGAAGGCCGGCGCGGCGGCCTTTCTCTTCCGTAATCACATCGAAGGGTGTCTGCCGCCGACCGGAAGCGTCGGCGATCACGACGGCCCCGGTCCGATCCCCGCCGTCGGCGTCTCGAAGGAACTCGGCGACCGGCTCGTACGCTACTGCGGGGACGGGCCGACCGACGCCCGTCTTTCGGTCGAGTGCCGCAACGAACCGGCCGAATCCCGAAATATCGAAGCCGTTGTCGGCCCGGACACCGACGAAGAGGTCCTTTTGACAGCGCACGTAGACGGCCACGACGTGGGCGAAGCCGCCAACGACAACGGCGTCGGGACCGTCCTCGTCTCGGAGGTCGGTCGCCTCCTCTCGCGAATCGAAGGTGATCTCGAAACCCAGGTCCGATTGCTCGTCTTCGGAGCCGAGGAGGTCGGCCTCTATGGGGCGTATCACTGGGTCGCCACGCACGACCGCGATCGGGTGAAATGCATCGTCAACATCGACGGCGCGGGGTACTCGCGAAACCTCGATATCTACACCCACGGCTTCGACGCCATCGGCGCGGCCTTCGAGGAGGTGAGCGACGATCTCTCGGTGCCGATCGAGGTGTCCTCGGGCATCCGGCCCCACAGCGACCACTGGCCGTTCGTCCAGGAGGGGATCGCGGGCGCACAGGCCCGCTCGACCGCCGAGGGAAGCGGACGAGGGTGGGGCCACACCCATGGCGATACCCTCGACAAACTCGATCTGCGCGACCTGCGTGATCTCGCCGTCTGTCTCGCGAGCGGCGTCCGGAAGCTCGCCGAAGGGGGTCGAGAGGTCGAACCGAAATCCGTCGCAGAAGTCCGGGAAGCAACGATCGAACAGGGCTACGAGATAGGGATGCGAAACGCCGACAACTGGCCGTTCGACGACGAGGAAGAGGAAGACGGTCACTGACGGCGACTCTCGATCGATCCGACTGCCTCTCGGCTCTCCCGCCGTGACGGAAGCGGTCATCGTCGGAGCCTCCTCGAACGACGGCTAGCGGTGAACGACCTCGCTTCGTAGATCGGTCTACTCGCTCGCCTCGTCCGGCGGGAGGCTCCGGACCGCCTCGACGATCACGTCGACGCCGATGTCGAGTGCTTCCTCGTCGATATCGAACCGCGGCGTGTGGTGTCCATACGGGTTGCTCGCGCCGATACCCACGTACGTCGCTCGTCCGCCTTCCTGTTGTACTCGCTCGATGAGATAGGAGGCGTCCTCGCTCGCGCCGATCGGCTCCCGACCGACGACGGTCGTCACTGACTTACTCGATTCGGCGGCGGTCTCGACGTGTGCGACCAACTCGTCGTCGGCCTCGAAGGTCGTCGTCTTCCCGTAGGGCGCAGTGTCGTACTCGACGCCATGCATGCCGGCGGCGTGTGCCAGGATCCGCTCGACGGTTTCCTCCATGTACGCGTTCAACTCGGCGGTCTCGCCCCGGACCTCGACGCGCATCCGTGCGGTTTCCGCGATTACGTTCTGGGCGTTCGGAGCGTGGACCTCCCCGACGTTGATTCGCGTCGTGCCGTCCCCATGGCGAGGAATCGCGTACAGGTTCGAAATCGCGGCCGCCGCCGCCTGGAGGGCGTTTCGCCCCTCGTTCGGTGCCTTGCCGGCGTGGGCCGATTCCCCGTGAAATTCGACGTCGATCTTGGCGTTCGACAGCGGCCGGTCGTAGCCGGCGATCACCCGGCCGGTCTCGTTGTCCAAACCGAGATGGAGTGCGAGGAAGTACTCGACGTCTTCGAGGTGGGGGGTCTCGCTCATCGCGACCCCGCCCCGACCGCCCTCCTCGGCCGGCTGGAAAAAGAGCTTCAGTGTGCCATCGAACCCGTCCGTTTCGTCGAGCGCGCGGGCGATGCCGACCCCGATCGCCGTGTGGCCGTCGTGCCCACAGGCGTGCATCTCGCCCGGGTGACGGCTCGCGAATCCCTCCCTGGCGGGTCGGTGGTCGTCGTCCGCCGCCTCGGATCGTTCGAGGGCGTCCATGTCGACGCGCACCCCCACCACTGGCCCCGATCCGTCTCCGTACGCTCTCTCGGCGACGAGTCCGGTGACTGTCCCCATCGCTCCGACGTACTCCTCGGGCGCGCCCTCCTCGCGTGCCCGATCACGTGCGCGTTCGAGTTCCTCCTCGTCGGGCACGCCGAGTCGTGCTTCGAGCGAGACGGCGTCGTCGCCGAGATGCAGATCGAACCCTAGCCGGTCGAGTTCCGCGGCGACCAGTGCGGTCGTTCGGAACTCCGTCCAGCCAGCCTCCGGGTGTGTGTGCAGGTCCCGACGAACGTCGCTCAACGAAGCGTCTTCGATCGTCGCCATGGAAGAGCGAGCCTGTCCCCTGATATAAGCGTTCGGGCGGTCGCGGCGGGGGAGTGACGACCATACCGGCTCCGAGTGACGTGAGCAGGAAGTCGAAGGAGTCGGGGGGCCATTGGCATGGTGATTAAACCGGTCGGTAGCGCATAGTGAGTATGGATACTGCAAAGAGAGGCCGGACGTGTGGTCGACTCGGAGACTCACGAGGGATACGAGACGGTCATACACTGCTCCCAAGGAAGACGAGTCGGGTGACGGCTTGGTGCCAGTGCCGTGGCACATCGATTACTCGGGCGGGGACAGTTATCTCAGCGGTTCTCGTCACGGGAGCGTCCGATGATGGATAGTCCCCGGCTCTCGTTTATCCAACGATCAACCGTGGCGGCCGTCAGCGACCGGGTTCGTGATTTCTGGGAGTACTATCGGGCGTACACGCAGACGCGAGTTGGGGTACACGCGGCGGCCACGGCCGCATTGACCGTGTTTGGATTATTGATGTACTTCAATCGTGGCTTTATCCTCTTGGCCCTCGCCTCGTATCTCCTTCCACCAGTGTATCTCTATCTCACCGAGGACGACCCTGCTCCCGAGAGCACTGCTCGACGGACGGATGAGAGTGCCGATGCTGATACGGATGCTGACGGTATTGACACGGACACTGACTCGGACGGAGCCGACAGTGATTTCGATTCAGACGGAAGTGATAGCGATTCGGATACCGACGGGGCCGATGCTGATGCCGATGCCGATGGTGCTGATGCTGACGCTGACGGGGCTGATGCAGATGCCGATGCTGACGGATAAGTGGTTCTTGACTGCAATCCTCACACGGGGCCTCACAGCGACAGAAACTGATCTCCGGTTCTGCACACCGATCGAGCGATCTCGTGTGCAGGATTTCTCCGCAATGAAGAGGGCTTGACGCCGACAGTGTTAATGACCGGTGAGAACACGGCGAACGGTGCTGGTTTCGGACAGTTCGTGGCCAGCGCGGCGCTGTGGGGTCGGTGTGCAAAGTCGCGCGGTATGTGAACCCGAACGAGCCGAGACTACAGGTGCCGCTTACGATTAATGGCGTAGGGGGTACTCCTCTCGACTTGAGACCAGCCTGAAGTCCACTGAGCGTTCGTACTCACTCTGCCTCGCGCCGGGGCGGTTCGCGTGGCCGTCGATGGGGTCCTGCCGGGGGGACCGACTCCCGCGTGCTACATACTCTTTAGCACGCCACAGGACGTTCATCGGTAGATTCATCGATTGCGTTGCGTATCCCGCGAGGGAAGTTCGGATTAGGCTAATCACGAGTAACAGCCGTAATCGCTCGAACAGCCGTTTTCGTCGTTCTCGTGGGGACGAGACAGCGTCAAGAGGGCGCTCGAATCACACTGTTGGTCTCGTTCTGTCGATCCAACTCGACGATCGGGGAGTGTCGAAATGAACGATAGTGATCCGACGTGTCCTCACGTTAACACGACTATCACAGCGATCGATCGTCGGAGATCGGTTCCTAACGCCGACACTCGCCGCCTCCACCGTCGTGGCCGAGCATGACGGTGTTTCCGAGCATCGTCGCGTGGGCCCGATGCAGGCGTTCCGAAAGCGCCTGGTGGGGAGACCCACATCTCGCTCGCGAGGTCCTGCACCGCCGTCTCCCGCGGGATGGCGTAGTAGCCGCGTTCGAAGGCCATCCGGAGAACGCTCCCTTGCTCGCCGGTGAGACCGTACCGGCCCTCGTCGAGCCCGAACACCCGCTCGACCGAGAGACCGAGGCCGGCGGCCGCACAGCGATCGGGCGTCTCCCCGAGCGCCGCCCGATCGGGAGAGAGTAAACGAGAGAGCCACCGGCCGTTTCGCCCGGAGGCCGCGATGACGGTGCCGTCCACCGTCGAGCATCCCGCCCACGAGCGCGTCGACCCGCTCGATCCTCGCTACTCGGTAGAGTCGCTCGCCGTCGAGGGCCGGCCAGCACCTCGACGTCCACCGTGGTCGGGTCCGCGTCGAGCGCCCGCCGGACCGCCTCGCTTTCCTCGTGTGTGACCCACACGAACGGGATGGCACACGCCTCGACACATCAGGCCAACCGGATCGTCGAAAACGCCGCCGAAACGGTCGGTATCCAGGGCATACTCTACGTCGATAGCAACGGCGTCGAGCGCAAAAAAGCGACAGCCCACACGCTTCGCCATTCGTCGCCATTTGTTATATCAAAGGAGGATAAGAGTGGAATATAAGGGACCTAATGGGATACACCCCGCCCGAAACAACGACGCAGTACCTTCAATTCCGCGAGGAAATAAAAACGCCGCTCGGAAGGTCGCCCCTGAAACTTTCGAAAAGTTTCAGTGCTTCAAAAACCGCCGTGCGGAACACCGGTAACGCGCTGTCCGTTGCGCTTGGTGGTGGGTTAGTGGTATCCCAAGTGACGAAATTCCGAACCCTCATGGAAGAAAATTCGACCCACATGCTTATTTCAGTCGATAATTCGAGTCGAAACCAGCATTCGGCCCATGTCAACGGACACCGGTTGTGGGATAGAAGGAGAAATCACAACGGTGACCGCTCAGCCGATCGTCTCGTCGAGCCGGGAGCGCCAGGTCGTCACGACGTTCACCTCCCCACGATAGAGGTGTGCGACCGCCGATCCGAGACCCGTACTTTCCCCGACCATCTCCCGACCGATTCCACGTTCTTCTCGCGCCTTCGGGTCGAAGCCGTTCTAGTCTCGTTCCGACTCGGCTGATTCGGCCACACGCCTCCTACGAGGTCTACCTATTTACTCGAGCGTCGACACCGTGCCGGGACGGCCCGGCCGAGAGGGCGACGAGGACGGGGACACCGTTGCACCCTACAGTAGCCTGTTGCCGCCGGTAGTAACGTTCAGCGTATCGACCGTGGTCGCGTTGACCGAGTTGCTCGCGACGACCGTCGCGTCCGCGTTCGACGGCAGCGTGAGGATGACGGTCGATTGGCCGGATTCGACGCTTTTCGTCTCGTACGGCCGGCCGTTCGCTCGGATCACGGTGATCGTGGTCACGTTCGTCGCCTCGGGCGTGGACCTGAGCGTTGCGTTCACCCGAACGCTCGATCCGGACCACGATTCGGTCACGGACAGGTCCTCGAAGACGGCCGAGTCGTCCGTATCCGCCGATACCGTCGGATCGAGCGTGAGACAACCACCCAGCGTGAGCGAACAGACGACCGTCGCGGCTAGAAGTGCCCGTCCGACGGGTGTTTTCGACATAGCGTTTCCTCGCGGCCGCGCTGAAAAACGGTTCCGCTTGCGAGTGAAACCGCGCCGTCGGTCCTATAGACGACACCGATGTCGACGACGTTCGCGTCGAAGGGGCTTTCCCACGCTTTCAGTGTGCCCGGTCCGGTCGGAACGGGCCCGACGATGTGGGAAGCGCTTTGGGTCCCAGTCGACGAAGTAGTCGTATGCGCCTCATCGCTCATCGGGGCTTCGACGATGAACACCCGCCGAACACCGTCGCGGCCGTCGAGCGGGCGGCCTCGAAAGCGGACGTGATCGAACTCGACGTCCGCCGGTGTGGGTCGGGCGAACTCGTCGTTGCCCACAACGACCTCGTCGACATCGGTATCGACGGCATCGACCGGGTCGACGATCTCACGGCGGGAGAACTCACGGCGCTCGACGCCCACGAGGGCGAGGGCGTTCAGACGCTCGAACGCGTACTCGAAGCGATCCCCGCCGATACCGGCGTCAACTTCGAGCTGAAGGAAGCCGAGGCCATCAACGACGCGCTGGATCTCGCCGAGGAGGCACCGAACGAGGTCATCGTCTCATCGTTCGACGCCGATACGATCCGGGAGACGCGCGAGCGAGACGAGAGCGTCTCGCTTGCCTACGTGCTCGACGCCACGCCGGCCGACGACCTCGTTCTCGCCGACGACCTCGAGTGTTCGTTCGTCCATCCCCATACCTCGCTGTGTCTCCTGACCGATGTCGTCGCCGAAGCGCACGACGCCGGCATGGAGGTCAACGCTTGGACCGTCGACTCGCGAGCGGCCGCGTGGGCGCTCGAAAAGCGCGGCGCTGACGGCGTGATCGCCAGTTCGCCCTCGGTGCTCGATGGCGACTCGTCCGGTGGCTCCGAGGAGTAACCGACGCCGACGAGCAAGGGACGGTTGCAAGGTTCAAGCCGAACGGCTAAGCGTGCATCCGAGCGACCGATGTCATGGTCGCACTGTCAGGGGTGACGCTGGTGGTCGGAACGGTACTGATCTTCGTCGTGAGCATGTTGGCCGGTGGATTCGGCAACTACGTCGGGATCCGCGCGCTTTCGGACAACAAGGTGATCTTTTCACACGCGGTGGTCTCCTCGATCATCAGCGCCGCGGTCTGGGCGGTGCTCAGTTACCTGCTCAACGTCTACGTCGACGCGAGCGTGGTCGTTTTCGGCGGCGCGCTCGTCTCGTTGCTGGTCTGGATCGTCGTGTTGTACTTTCGCTATTCGGGCGGCATCGAAACGGCGATCCCCACTGCGTTGCTCGCCTGGATCATCGCCGTCGCCGTGTTGTACGCCGTCGCCACGTTCACCGGACTTCCGTTCCAGGCGATCGGGATCCCGGGGGTGTGATGGCCCGTCCCGGCTAACTGCACGCTCCCCGCCGAGATTCGAACGACACGGTCTCGGGACCGTGTTCGAACTTCGACACGGCGGCGTGACCGACGATCGTCCGCGTGCAACGACCTCATGGCGAGACTTGATGCGTCTCCGGTTCGACCTTCGAGGGAATGAGTAACTCGAACGGCAAGGATCACGACGACGTGCTCTCCTCGATGCGATCGGGACTCGAACTGGCTGGCTTCGGGGTCGATGGCGTCGAATACGACGCCGAGGAGTGCGCGATCCTCGTCCGATACGTTCTGACCCGGGAGGCGACCGCGTCGGTCACTGACGAGGCGACCGCTACGCAGGTCCTCGACGAGCACGTCCCTCGGATCGCGGGCGTGTTCGACAGCACGATCGAGGACGCCCGCGAACCCGATCGTTACCGGCGAGTCGTCGCCTTCGCGCTCGACCCGCCCGAGACCTCCGCGAGCGACGAGCGCTATACCCTCCGGCTCGCGATCGACGCCGAGGTCGCCCGCGAACTGCACCGACGCGAGACGAGCGACGACCTCGGGGCGCTCTATCGGCGTGTCGCGGACACCGCCGTACTGATCGATGCCGACGGCGAAGCCGAGGAGCTTCACCTCCAGCTCGACATCGACTGACGATCCCGACGGAACGAGTTTTAGGACTCGACGGAAGCGTGCCGATCGGACCCGACGATCGGGACATCGCGTGGGTCGCTGTCGGTTCGACTACCGCTGTGACGATCGGAGGATCAACGGCTCGATCGAGAGGGTACGCTTTGCGATCGTCACGATCCGCAGGACGTACGAGACGAACAGCAAGAAGGGAACCAGCGTTACGGTAAAGCTAGCGCCGATCAACCATATCAGGTTCGCCACGCCGAACGAGGCCCCGGGAAACGTCCCCACATTAACGACCGTGGTCATAACCCCGGCCACGACGAGTGCCGGGATCGCGGCGTAGAGGATCATCTGTGAGAGGCTCACGAGCGCCCACTCGAAGTACAGCGTCTTTACGTGTTCGCGCGCCGGCCCGAACATCGACAGCGCCGTTTTCAACTCGTCGAACAGGTCGTCTTCCGGCTGGCCGAGGTCCTCTTCGTGATCGTTAGCCAGCCGCTCGGCCTGGAATATCTTCCAGGCGTAGTTGTAGTTGAGCGCGGCGAACAACACGTCGAACGTGCCGAACTCCGCGTCGTCGAGTTG
The DNA here is from genome assembly GCA_003021235.1 of Halobacteriales archaeon QH_6_64_20. GTDB lineage: Archaea > Halobacteriota > Halobacteria > Halobacteriales > Halococcaceae > PXQR01. Next base: position 20,412 of record PXQR01000032.1, read on the forward strand.
CTCGCGGACCGTCTCGGAGTTGCCGACTACGCTCTCGGTGAACTCCTCGACCTCCCACTGGAGCTGGTCGCTGTCGATGTGGTCCAACCCGTCGCGTACCGCTTCGGCGCGCTCTTGGGAGATATCGACGAGGCTCCGAAGGAACGCTGAGGGATCGGCGGGGCTCGGCGTGCCGATCAGCTCCTCGGTGAAGTCACGGAAGTCCATCGCCTCTTCCATACGCGAGCGTTGTTCGCCGAGCGGGCCGTTCTCCTGGCTGAGGACGAGCTGGCCGATCGTGACAACGAGCGTCGTGCCGGTGATGATCGCGCCGATCATCGTCGAGAACATCGTCTCGATCGTGTCACTGCTTCTGAGCTGCGGGAGCAACGCCGGCGGGAGATAGGAGACGAGCGCAACGAAGGCGACGAACACCACGAGCGCCAGGACGGCAGTGACGTGTAGCCGGTTCGCGCCGAGCAACAGCCATATGTTGACCCGGCTATCGCCGGAGCGTGCGCGCATCGTGTTCTCGGTACTGATGTCGATGCTCGTATCGACGTCAGGGTTCGACTCGCCGTCGATACCGTCGGTGCTGCTACCGGTGTCGGTGCTCACAGCGATCCCTCCAGGTCGATGTCGTCTTCGTAGGGAGCGTCGCCCGAGCGGGCAGGTCGTTCGAAGACGATGTATTTGGTTCCGCCGCCGGTGTAGTCGATCGTGTCCACGAGTCGCCACCCCTCGGCGGCGAGTTCGTTCAGATCGGCTTTCGGGTCCTCGGCTTCCTTTTTCGTCTCGTCACGCGGCGGTCTGAGCGTCTCGTACTCCCACCGACCGCTTCCGTCCTCGCTCATCATCGGGTTCTCTGGGGGTGCACGCATAACGGTGGCCCTTCTCCGACAGGGTTCGGTTTCGCCCTACGAGCGCGATGGTGCCGGTTTCGGTTTCGCTACGCGATCGGCCGACGAAGCGCTCCCCGTCGTGCCGACTCCCCTCGACCCGTCGATCACCTCGCTCGGAGCGACGGCTCGATTCGGTTAGCCGTCGGTACCGGCACCGGCGTCGGGGCCGTCGTCCTCCGAGTGGCCCGCGCCGGCCGACGAATCCGTCCCGTCGCGCGTCGGTTCGCCGTTCGTCGCCACCTCGTTCGTCGCCGCCCCGTCCGCCACTGTCTCGTCCGTCGTTTGCTCACCCGTCGTCCCGCCGATGGCGTCGACCTCCGCGTTCGCGGGATCGGTGCCGAGCCCCAGCGCTCCGGACGGCGCCGGCGAAAAGGGCGTCCCCCGAAGCAGGTCCCCCAGCGCGATGTTCGCGAACTGGACGACGAGCACCAGTAGTAATGGCCCGAAGAAAAGCCCATACCATCCGAACAGCGCCGCGCCGAGGATATAGGCGAACAGCACGGCCCCGTTGTGCATCGTCTGCCCGGAGATGTAGGGCCGAACGATCGATTGGGGGATGATGTCGAGCAGGAGGAAGGAGACGATCAGAAAGGCGATCGGATACACGAGCAAGCCCGTGTCAGCCTGGATCGCTCGCCAGGCGAGGAACGCTGCCGCCGGAACATAAACGATCTTGCCAACGACCAGCGGGACGAACGTCGCCAGCCCGGTGAGCACGGCTAAAAGCGTCGGAACGGGGAGCGAGACGGCCGCCGGAGCGAGGAAGTTATACGCGTTGTACGCGACGATCGAGCCGATCGTGACCGCGAGCACGGTAAGTACGTTGCCGAAGTACACCACTTCGAGGTCCGCATCGACGCCGGCGAGATACGAGTACGCGGCAGTGTCACGGCCGCCGACCTCCGTGCGATACCACGACTCCAGTCGGTAGCCGTCGCGATAGAGGAAGAAGGCGAACGTCAGCGCGAGCGTCAGGTGCAACAATCCGTTCGAGATCGTCCCGAGCACGCCGACCGCCCTGGTCAGCACCTGTTGGATCTGTGAGGTCTGACCGAGCTGGCTCACCGTCTGGGGCAAGTTCTCGAGGAGACCGGCGATCGATCGTTGGTTGCCGGGCAGTCGCTGTAACAGCGGGTTCACCAGATCGGAGCTGGCCGTGTTGGTGAACTGCTCGAACGCGACGAGCCCGGTGTAGCTCAGTAGCGCGAGGGTCGGCACCACGATGAACAGAAGGGTGATCGTCGCCGCCGCTCCCGAGGAACCGACGCGACGTTGTATCCGCCGGTTGACCGGCCGTGCGCCGTAGTAGACGAACAGCCCGAGAACGAACGTGCCGACGAACGAGTAAAAGAAGAAACTCACCGCGCCGATTAGAACTACTGCGACGAACCACCAGCCGATCCGTCGGCGGTCGATGTCGAGCGCGAACTCGGTCGTCATGGACTCCGATCCGTTCGTACCGAGTTCGCGCTCGCCGCTCGAAGCGCCGCGCGGAGGAGCCACTCACACGTACCGGCCGGAAGGCCGACGCGCCGAGCGTCGGTCGGCCGATCCCGGCCGCTCGATCGAATCGACATGCTAGCTCCTTCGTGACCAGGCGGTTCAGTGTTCCTCTTCGAGGTACTCCGCGAACAGCTCGACGTTCTTGACGTTCGCCTTCCAGGCGGCGTCGAACAGATCGCCGATCGCCGGCACCGAGCCGATCGCTACGTCAATAACGAGGTTACCGACCATCCGGCCGAGGATTTCTCGTGGTGCGCCGGCGCGGGCGGCCTCGCCAACGATGTAGAGTCCGACGACGCCCGTAACGAGGTCCCCCGAGACCGGGAGCAAGCCGACGATCGAATCGAGCCCGATCCGGTAGTCGAGTCCGGGGACCGGAATCGCTTCGTCGAGCAATCGGGCGACCGTCCGGGTGCGATCGAGGGCAGCGCGCTCGGCGGGCGAGGCGTTCGAGGGGACGTCGTCGCTGATCGCGCTATCCTCGTCTTCGCTCCTGTCGTCTCCGTTTCCGATCGACATAGCGGCGAGTCGAAGCCGAGTGTCATATACTCTGTCGTTGCCTGCGCCGGTCGCGCGCGCCGCGACGCTCGCCATCCGGCGGTGAGACGAGGGTCGATCCCTCGGTAGCGACACGGGAACTCGGGCCCGGGTTCCGCGGTCGTGGGTTCCGCGGCGACGTGCCGGGACGGAGCCGTAGGTTCATTACCGGCGCGCCGATGGGTCCGGCATGTACCTCGCAAGCGAGGCGTGGCCCGATCTGGAGGAGTACTTCGAGACCGAATCGCTCGCAGTGGTTCCGCTGGGATCGACCGAACAGCACGGTCCGGCGCTCCCGGAGGCGACCGATCACCTCATCGCCGAGGGATTCGCCCGGGAGGCCACGGAGCGTGCGGACGTACTCTGTACGCCCACCATAAACGTCGGCGTCTCGCCACACCACCGCCAGTTCCACGGGACGATGTGGGTCGACGCCCCGGTCTTTCGCGATTACGTCGAGAGCTTCTCGCGGAACCTCACCTACCACGGAATCGACCGGCTGATCTACGTCAACGCCCACGGCGGGAACACCGAACACCTCCGGGAAGTAGGACGGAGACTCCACGACGACGATACCGCGTACGCTATCGAGTGGATGTGGAACGACTCGATCCCCGAGGTAGTCGACGAGCTCTTCGAGCAACCCGGCCCTCACGGCGGCCCGAAGGAGACCTCGATGATCCAGTTTTTGGACTCCGAGCTCGTTCACGACGACCGCCTGGAAGCGGCTCGGGACGGCGGCTACCCCGACGTCTTCGAGGATTCGTACCTGCGAAACGGCGCGCGCACCTTCTACGACGCGGTCGAAAACACCCCTAACGGCGTGCTCGGCGACCAGACCGACGCTTCCGCCGAGAAGGGCGAACGGCTCTTCGAGGCGGCGACCGACCAGTTAGTCGAGCTGATCGAGTGGATGCGCGGGCTCGACGACGAGGAACTGCTGGCCGCGCCGCACGTCTGATCGTTCACTGTTCGCCGATCACCGACCACCGACCACCGATTACCGACCACTGATCGTCGGCCATCAGCCATTAGCCATCGACCATCAGCCATCGACCATCGACCATCGACCGATCCGGTCCGCCGTCGATCGGGAGAGTTCGATTCGGGGCGGCTCAGAAGCCGGTTCGGAGCACGCCGGGTTCGGGATCGTCGGCCTGGACCGCGAAGTTACAGACGAACAGATCGGTTCGCTGACCTTCGACGGTACCGAAGACGACGTCCGAGGGGAACTGGAGACCATTGTCGGCGTCGGCGGCCGTGAGGAGGATTTTGCCGTTCGGTAGCACGCGAACGACCTCGTTTTGCCGGTTGGCGGCGACGTAGACGATCGGGCCCCACGCGGTGATGCCGTCCGCGCCGACGAGGCCGTCGCGCTCGACGTAGATCGCCGGGTCACCGGCATCGTCCTCCGAATCGATCGGCACGTAGACCAGCCGGCCGAAGTCGGTGTTCGCGACGAGCACACCCTCGCCGAAGAAGGTCAGCCCGTTCGCGCCGAAGCTCCCCTCGGAGCCCTCGCCGGCGAGCAACGAGCCCTCACTCCAGACCGGTGCCTCCTCGTCCTCGGCGTCGTCGCCGTCGAGCGAGACGGAATAGACTCTCCCCATTGAGGACTCGGTAACGAGCAACCGCTCGTCGTCGGCATCGACGAGCAGGTCGTTCGGAAAGCCGGAAATCGCGCCGAGCAGTTCGGGGTCGGCCTCGCCGTTGACATCGGCGTCGATCGCGTACGCGCCGCTCGGGTCGTCGTTCTCGGGACGCACCGCGGCGTAGACCGTCCCGTCGTCGACGGACACCCCGCCGACGCCGCCGGGAAACGTCGCCACCGGTTCGGTGTCGTCTCTCTCCAGGCCGGTCTCGTCGGTCAGCTCCCGGGGCCCCCTCCTGATCTCGCCGCTCGTGATCCCGACGTAGAGGTTCCCTTCGGCGTCGAACCCGAGGTTCTCGGGGAAATCGGGCGGCTCCAGCGAGAGGAGTCGTTCCGTCGGTCCGGTCGATACCGTGATCCCTTCCAACGAGGTCCTGCCGAGAGGGGTCGCGAGCGCACCGGTAGCACCGACCGCCGTCAGAAAGCGCCGCCGTCCGAAACGTACCATAGCCTCCCTTCGACTGGGGGTCTCCTAAGCGTATGCCTCTCGGAACCCGCCGGGCGACGAATCGACGGGGTAACCGAGGTAACCGGGGTGGGCGGATCAGGGTTCGACGACGAGCTTCCCGAACGCGTCGCGACTCGCCATGTCCGCGAAGGCTGCGTCCGTTTCCGCGAGGTCGTAGGTCTCGTCAACCGGCGGCTCGAACGCGCCGCCTTCGACCAAGCCGACGAGGCGTTCGAGGTCCGCTTGGGTGCCCATCGTAGAGCCGATAACCCGCTGGTGGGAGAGGAAGAAGGGCGCGACATCGATTTCGGAGGTCCCACCGGCGGTGCGCCCGCAGATAACCATTCGACCGCCGCGACGCATGCTTTCGAGTCCGGCCCGGGTGAACTCCCCGCCGAGGTGGTTGATCACGACATCGGGGTCGCCGATTTCGCGCGTCTTCGTTGCGATCTCGGCCGGATCTCCCGATTCGATGACGTGATCGGCACCGATCTCCCGGAGCCGGTCGGCCTTCTCGCTCGAGCTCGTCGTTCCGATCGAGCGCGCGCCGAGCGCCCCAACGAGTTGGACGGCGGCGACGCCGACGCCGCCGGTCGCCCCCGGGATCGAAACCAGATCGGTCGCCGCGAGGTCGCCGCGCCGCAACATGTGATAGGCGGTCATGTACGCCGTCGGGAGCGCCGTGGCGCTCGTCATCGACACCGAGTCCGGAAGCACGACTAAACGGTCGACCTCACAGAGCGCGCGTTCGGCGAGTCCGCCGTGAAAGAGGCTGAAGTTCTCACAGAGGTTCTCGGGACCCTCCCGGCAGTACCGACAGGTGCCACAGGTCTCGTTCGGACACAGAACGACTCGATCGCCGGGTGTGATCCCGGCCTCGCCTCCGGTCCTGGCTCCCGCCCCGTTCTCGACGTCCTCACCGACGGCGGCGACGGTGCCCGCGACGTCGAGTCCCGAGACGAACGGGAGGGCGTCGTCCGTGACCATCGCCGACTCGCCCTCGACGATCCAGAGGTCGTGGCGGTTGATCGAACACGCCTCGACGTCGATGACCGCCTCGCCCTCGCCCGGTTCGGGGTCGTCACGGGTTTCGACTTCGACCGACTCGGGACCGTCGAACCCGGTGAACGCTGCGACATCCATACCGTCCCCGAAACCGGCTCCGCGGTTAGGTCCTTCGGAGAGGGACCTCGTTCGACAAGCGCATCCCTGCTCGTGTACCGTGACTTCGCATCGGCCGAGCGTTCGAGCGCCTGTGTGTCGTCGGGATATCGCCGCGATAACGGGCGGGGCCCGTAACCGAGTTACGCGAGCGCCTGGGTTTCTAACTTTCTCGTGACGTAGCCGGCGATACGATTGCGGACGGTCTTCGATTCGATATTGGTGAGCGCGCGCACGCTCCGTTTGTTGTGATCGAAGTCGGTCGAAAACGCGCTCGGGTACTGTTCGAGGAGCAATCGCCCGGTCTTCTTGATGTACGACGGCTTGATCGGCATTAACGGATCGAGATCGGCCAGCGTGTAAAAGCGTTCGCTATCCGCGCGCCAGCTCCCCCACGGGCCGCCGGCCTCTCGTGCCAGGCGCGAACGGGCCGGTTCGGGCGCGTCCGGCTCGATTCGATCGGTACCGGCTCCGGCTATCGGTGGACGGCCCGGGACACCGATGGAGTCCGTCATCCAGAGGGTTCGTCGTCTACGCCGTCGGGAACCGAAGCGAGAACAGCGCCCCCGTCGGATCGTTGTCGGTAACGCCCACGTCGCCGCCGTAGCGATCGACGACCGATCGAACGAGGAACAGCCCCATTCCGGCACCGCCCTCGGAGCCGTGCTCGGCCATCCCGACGGCCGATCCTTCGGGTTCGTCGGGGGCGCCCGGGCCGTCATCCGCGACCGTCGGCGTGTTCGATCGCGTTCTCGAGCACTTCCGCGAGCGCGACCTCCAGGGGGTGATCGCCGGCGACCGTGGTGGTCTCGGGGAGCTCCCGAGTCTCGAACGTCGCCTCGGGATACGAGTCCCTCGCTCGCTCGAGCTGGGCTTCGAGGATCGAGACCAGATCCACCGTTCAGAGCCCATCGGAGTCGTGAAGCGCTTCTGTGATCCGGCGGATGTCCGTGACAGTACCTGCGGTCTCGCCGGTTCGTCGTGCTATCACCTCGCGGTGGTGCTCACCGTCGGCGTCGGTATGCTCGTCGGGGAGGGCAGCGTGAGCGCCGATAACGCTGAGCGCTTGAGCAGGTAGTGGCGCAACGCTCGATCGAGCACGTTAGGGTTTCACGCTGGCGTTCGGCGTGTTCCCGCTGTGCCTTCGCCCGCGTCGCCTCCTCGGGGGTCCATCGGGTTCGGACGCTGTACCAGTTGACGACGACGACGCCGTACAGCCCGCCGATCGCGAGGTCGGTTAGTATCGCAGCGGGCGTTTCGAACACCGTCGGGTCCAGCGTGTCTATGACGAAGAACCACAGTCCGGCTACCGTGTTCGTTACGATCCCGACGGGAACCAGTAAACCACCGTCCGCACGTGTGCGGCCCTGGGGTTCCCCGCCGCGAAGCGATACCCCAGCCAACGGACTGCGACGATCACCGCTCCGGGTAACACGAAGGCGAGCGCGCTCACGGCCGAACGGGACATGCTCGTGGTGAGCAGCCACAGTACGACACGAAACATCGCCGCCGCG
>PXQR01000032.1:28236-31365 GCA_003021235.1 Halobacteriales archaeon QH_6_64_20
TGGCGATCGGACCTATCGAGAAGTCACCACCGACGATCGACGAGTTCGACGAGGCGTGAGAACGCCTCGCGCTCGCGCGGGCCGCCACACCGCTTGACGACACCCTCGAGATACGAGAGTCGATCGAGCAGGTCGTCGGTGTCGTAAGCATCCACGTCGAGCCGGGAGGCGGCGACCGTCGCTTCGATTACGGCTCCGTGCCCGCGGTTGATCGTCGGCACCGTCCGTTCGAGCACTCGTCTCTCCCGCGGGAACAGCGCCCACTCGGTCCACTCGGTGTCGCCGGAACTCCCGGTATCGATCGCCTCGACCTCGATGCGTACCCAGGCCGTCGCCGCGTCGACGACCGGCTGCTCCCCTTCGCGGATCGAGAGAGCCGCCTCGGTGAAGACGACCGGATCGGAAACGAACTGGACGTACCCCTCGCCTCGCTCGCGGAAGTTGCGCCAGGTCCGGGTCCGGCCCCAGGTGCGTGCCGTCACCGCGGTGCGGTCGGTTCCGGTCGCCGCTCCGTTTCCGTTCCCGCCGTCGATGCCGTCCTCGTCGCCTGCGATATCGTCCCCGTTCTCGTCTTCGCTCCCGCCACCGTCGCCGCCGTCGACGAGCAACCCGAGGGCGGCACGGTTCCAGCGGTCGTTCGGCCCGAGCGTCGTGACGACCGACTCGGTGACGCCCCGGAGATCGACCGGCCAGCCGACGCCTTCACCCGCGTTCTCGGTGCTCGCATCGTCGCGGTCGGAGTCGGATTCGAAACCGGTCATACGTCGAGCCCGCGTTCCAGGGCGACGAACAGCCCTGCGGCGGTGATGTCGGCGGTCGTCCCGGGATTGATCCCCCGATCGACCAGTTCGTCGGCGAACTTTTCCATGTCTTCGCGTCCCGCCAGCACCGCTTCGGCACGCTCTGTGACCTCGCGGGCGACGTCGGTGCCGTGATTGATCGCGACGAACGTATCGGGTGTCGCGGCGAGCGCTTCGAGGTACGCGCGTGACGTTCGCTCGCTTACCGAACCGTCGAGTGCGCCGAGCCGATCGGCGAGGTCGAAACTCCGCTCGAACCGCGAGACCCACTCACGGGCGACGCCGTCGCGTTCGGCACTGAGTTCCATCACGTCGAACAGCGTCAGGTCGCGCCCGCGAAGCGCCGGAATCGCCTCTTCGCCTCGGCGGACGTCGAGTTCGTCCAGGTTCTCGGGGGGGTCTGCAACCGCGACGTCGACGTGTTCGAACGCCCGGTAGAAATCGGCGGCGTCCTCGACGGTCGTACAGGAGACGACCGCGGCCGCGCCGCCGGGCGTGAGGTCGTCGGCCGCGCCGGCGCGTACGAGCGGACAGAGCAGTAACAGAGCCCCGAAGTGGGTATTGCCGCCGCGCTGGGTCGCCATTCCCCCTACTGCGCGTTCGAACGCGGTGCCCACCGGTTCGCCCGCTTCCGCCGTCTCTAACCCACGGCGCACGCCGACCGCCCCGGCGAGGAAGTGCTCGAAGCGTAGGTCGGAGTACTCGCGCGCTCGATCGACGTTGCCCGGTTTGGGCGTGCCCGCGACTTCGTACAGGAGGGCGAGCTGAGCGTTCTCGGCGGTCGCTCGCGGCGTCGTGGCCGTCACCGGATCCGTCTCACTTAGGTCGGTCATCCTCGTGGCTCGGTCCCCCTGTCGTGCTCGATCGCCGGTTCGGTCTCCGGCCCCGTTCCGATCCCCCGATCGGCACTCGTTTCCCGTCCGTCGAACCACGCGTTGGTCGTCTCGCGCACCTCCGAGAGCACTGCCGGCCGGTCGCTCGCCCGGCCGACGCTCACCGCGTCCGCGCCGTACGCGAGGTATTCCTCGGTGGTCTCTCGGTCGCGGACGCCGTTGTTCGCGATCACGAACAGGTCGCTCGCGGCGGCGACCTCACCGATCACGCCCTCGGAATCCATCGCGTCGACGTGGATCGCACTTGCGCCCGCTGCCTCGATCCAGCCCGCGAGCGCCGCGAGATCGACGCCCGGAACCTCCGCACGGACCTTTACCGAGACGCTTGCCCCAGTGGCCGCGACGGTCTCGACCGCCTCACACAGGCGGTGGGCGTCCCGGAGCAGAGTCTCGCCGACGCCGGCGGCGCACAACTCGGGCTGGCGACAGTGGGCGTTTATCTCACAGATCGCGCCGTGGTTCGCACAGATCTCGCCGACCTCGTACAGCGGGGCGCGTTTCGCGCTCCGGACGTTGATCGCGCTCGCGACGGGCGCGTCGTCGAGTTTTCGGAGTTCCCGGCCGACGAACGCGAGCGGATCGGCGGGTAAGAACTCCTCGCGGTCGCGCTCGGTCGCCATCCGGCGGGCCGCGCTCCGAGTGCCTTCACAGAGGGCGACCCCGCCCAGAAAGGCAGCGCCGGCGTACTCCTCGGCCGCCAGCGCCCACTCGGCGGTCGAGGAGCCACTCAGGCTCGCGAGCGCCACGCGCGGTTCGAACATACCCTAGGAACCGCGTCGAGCGGTAAATTCCCCTCGCCCGCCGGCGGACGAGCGCGAGTCGCCGAACACGGACGGACGCGGGAACGAACGCGGAAACGAACGAAAGCGCAGGGAACGGCCTACTCGACTCCGGCGGCGACGACCGCGCCGATGATCCCCGTCTGTGCGCGCCGCAACCGCTCGGAGACGGCCTGATCGGAGACGCCGAGATCGGCCGCGATCTCGACGAGCATCGTCCGGCGCGGGATCGTGAGCTACCCGCGCTCGAACACAGCGACCAGGACCTCGCACTGGGCGGCGGTCGACCCCTCACGATCGGGCTTAGGTCCCGATCGCTCTAGCTCGTGAACCCGGGTAATGTCGAGCGAGACGCCCGATTCCCGACAGGCGGTCTGAAACGCCGACGGGGCGTTCGGGGAGTCGAACCTGGGCTCGAACGCCCATCGGATGGTGGTGCTCGACGTTCCGACGACGTGGCCGTCGTGTGCAATGGCGCTCCCGATGAGACCGTTGATCCCCGTAGCCCACTCGACGCGAAAGAGCGCCGCGCCGTCGACTCGATCGAGTTCGACCCGCGCGTCCTCGTCACCCCGAAGCGCGCTCCCCAGTTCGAAGTCCCCCGCTGGAACCGTGAATTCGGCGATGACGCTCATCCGATCGCCTCGCTCCCGATAC
>PXQR01000033.1 GCA_003021235.1 Halobacteriales archaeon QH_6_64_20
AGTCACCAAGCACTTGACAATCAACCACCGCTCACAGCTGTGGATCTAAGCTAACAGTGCCACCGGCCTGGAAAGTTCAGGTGGACGACATTCCCCTTCCTGGCCCACTTCACCACTGCGCCAAACGGATCACGGGAGAACGCCAGGCCGTTCCCGAGTAGCGGCACACCGTCGGGAGTCGGTGGCTGTTTCGTGCCTGTGTCCGTCGTCATGGATAGCCATCGGGTTCGAACCGACAACCCGGTTCGGTCGTATCCACTAGCCTCTTGATACCGGAGGCGGAACCGCCGACCGTGAAACACCTTCGACTGACGCTCCGGTACCCTCGGTCGTTGCAACACCCAATGCACCGCTATTTAGATGACTGCGAGAGTGCCGAACGGTCACAGTTGCTCTCTTGGAACCTCACCGGTGAGACCGAAATCTACGCACTGTTTCACGTGATCGCTGAGCGCGACCCTTACGAGCGAGCGTTGGGCGACGTCGAAACGGTCCTCGACTACGACCTGACGCCGGTCGACGACGGGTCGTTCTACCTGTTCGTCCGCGAACGAGCGACCGAGGACTTCCGGCGGTTCAAAGCGGCGTTCGACGATCCGAGCCTCGTCGTCGTTCCGCCGTTCGAGTACCGACCCGACGGCGAACTTCGCTTTTCGATCGTCGGCGAGTCGGGCGCGCTCCGCGGCGTTCTCGACGGGCTCCCGACTGAGATCGCTACTCGAGTAGAGGAGGTCGGCGAGTACGACCAGCCGGCGCGGCGAACACTGACCGACCGGCAAGCGGAGGCGCTCGACGCGGCCGTGCACGTCGGCTACTACGAGGTTCCCCGCGAGGGAAGCGTCGCGGACGTGGCGGGCGAGCTCGGCTGTGCGACCAGCACCGCGTCGAACCACCTCCGGAAGGCCGAAGCCCGACTGGTTCATCAGGCAGTGGGGGACCGATCGTCGCGGTGTTGCCCGACTTAGAGCCGGATGGATGCGCCGCCGTCGGGTGCATCATAAAAAGGAGCGTTGATTCGACCTCAGTCGTCGGCCACGCTCGGTGCGACCGGCGTCTCCGTCTCCTCGGAGTCGTCGGACTCGTTCTCCTCGGGTTCGTTCGCCCAGTCGGGGAGCTCCTTACGTGCCTCGGCGTCCTCGTACAGTCGCTCGTATTCGAGTTCACGGTGGTGACACATGGTCTGACGCTCCATGTGAACACATGGGTCGGACCTACTTAATCGTGTTCCCTCCGTCGATTGTGACCGATCGCTTCGCCGAGAGCGGCCGCTTCGATCGATTCAGTCGAGGAAGTACTCGGGCGCTTCGAACGGTTCGTTCTCGCCCTTGACGGCGAGCACGTCGAGCGCTTCCACCTCGATGTCGACGCCCAGCAAGCCCGCGAGGCTCGGGTCCGTCCGCCCGTCGTCGCCGTGGACGAGTTCCTTGACGTACAGTCCGCCCGCGCCGTGGACCTCGATCGTCGCTCGTCGACCCTCGCGCTCGCCTCGGGCCGTCTCGATGTCGTTCCCGGTGCTCTCGCTCTCGATGTCGCCGCCACCGTCGCCGGCGGATTCAACGGTATCCGTATCGAGCGTTCCGTCGGCCGCGTACACCTCCCGGGTCCGGACGAGGTCGGTTCGTCGGTGATCGACACGACGAGGTGTGCGCTGTTCGACCGTTTCGCCGACGAGCGCCTCGCAGGCGTCGTCGAGTTCCGTCTCGCTCACTGGTTCGGCGAAGCGAACAGTCATAGCGTAGGTCTTCGAGGCGTCGAGTTGCTTCACGCGTTCGACCATGTCGTGGGTCGCCCGACGCAGTCCCTCGACCTCGACGAGCGCCGTCGAGTCGTTGATCGTGGCCTCCGCTTCGGCAGGATCGACGTCCCTGACACGGGGATGTTTGACCTCGATCACGAACGGTCGGCCGGTTCCCAACGCTCGGGCGTCGACGTCCTCACGGCCGGCACCGTGAAAGACCCCTTCACTGCCGTCCATCGTCTCGCGGACGACGGGCGCGGTCAGGCCCTCGACGCTGTCGTCGTAACGATAGCCGCTGCCGCCGCATTCGGTACACGCCTGTTCGCCGCCGTCGGGGGCTAGCTCCTTACCAGTCGCCCCACAGGCCGAACACGGCCACTCGGTCTGGGGAACGTCGCGTTCGAGCTTTCTGTATCGGCCGTAGAGAAAGGCCGGATTGACCTGTACCTCCACCGTTTCGCGCTCGATCCCGAGCAGACAGAGCACGTCCGGGCGCTCGAAGTCCACCTCCGCACCGGTCGACCTCCCGAGTCGTTTGCCCACCTCCCGATTGCACTCGGACTTGAACGGTTCCCCGGCGTCCTCGGACAGACCCGACTCCAGGCGGAGCAACGCGTCGTTCTCCTCGATCAGCGGTGGGGCGCGCGTGCCGACCTGGTAGGTCGAAAAGTCGACATCCGCGAGCGCTTCCGCCGCACGGTCGGCCCAGGTATCGTACCGGCTACATTCGCCCTCACAGACCCAACACTCCGCGGGCGAACCGGCCTCGAACGGGTCGTCGTCGGCGAGCGCGACGGCGGTTCTGAGAGCCAGCCCTCGCTCGTCGTTCGTGAGCCCGAAACTCCGGTCGGCGACGAGTCGGCCGAGACACGGATCACAGAGCGGTCCCGTCGCGAGGGCCGCGCGCGCGGCGTCGACGATCATTACCGGTGGGCGGTCGCGCGGACGTAACACCCTTGCCGTTCGTCGGCCGGCGACCGGCTGCGTCCCGATCGTCTCCCCGTCGTCGGAAGCAACGTCGTCTCGACGGTCGATCGGGTCGTTTCCATCGGCTTCACGCCGCTCGCTCCGTGAGGTGTCGGCGATCGAACTAAGAGGATCGCGCTCGCCGGAACGAACGACATGTCATTACGGATCAAGGGCGGTCGGCCCACGATCGTCGTTCGCGAGTCCTACCAGGAAACCCTCGAACTGAAGCGCGCGGCGCTCGGCGCGTCGGCGCTCGCCGTGGTCGGGAGCGTGCTCGTCGGCCCGCTTCCGAAGACGACGATCGTCGGCGGCGTCCTCGCCGCCGGCTCCTTTCTCACCCAGGTCGAGGCGGAAGACGCCGAAACCATCGAGGCGACCGGGACCGGCGAGCGTCTGCCCGAGGAGGGGTGATCGGTCGACTCTCGACGACTCGATCCGACCCGTCTCCCACTGATCCACCTGGCGGACCGCTCAGTTCGGAAAGACGCTTTCGGGCAGATAGGCCGAAACCGTCCAGTTCGGCGCGTCGACCACCTCGTTGATCTTCAGGTCGACGATCGCCGAACAGAGGAGGTACGCCTCGGCGCGCGTCAGACCGCGCTCGTCGTGCAGATGGGAAATCATGTGCCGAGTCGCCTTCTTCGTCGCCTCCATCAGGTCCCCGTCGATGCCCGTCGTGCCGTACATCGGCTCGTCGACGCCGGTCGGGCTGAAGGGCCCATCGGTGCGGAACTGTGGCTGGTCGATATCCATGTCGTGGCGAACGTCGAAGCGAGCGGTGACGAACATCGGGGCCTCGACGCCCGTGACACACACCTCGCCGTCGCCCTGAGCCGCGTGACAGTCGCCGGTCGAAAAGAGCGCGCCTGCCTCCTCCACGGGCAAGTAGAGCGTCGAACCGGCAGTGAGGTGTTTGACGTCGATGTTTCCTCCCACTGCTCTCGGCGGCAAGGTGTCGAGTCCGTCCGCGTCCTCCGGACAGACGCCGATCACGCCCGGGAACGGGTCCAACGGGACCTCGATTCCCTCGACGAAGTGACCGACGTCCCCTTCGAGATCCCAGACGTGCAGGTCGGGATCGTCGAACTCGTCGGGGAGGAGTCCGAGGTCCATGTCGCCGGGGAAGAAGAGGTTATAGCCCCAGCCCTTGTGCTGGAATTCGAGCAGTTCGACTTCGAGCACGTCGCCCGGCTCGGCCCCTTCGATCGCGACCGGCCCGGTGATCGGGTGGACGGGATCGAAGCTCACGTCCGGGATCTCCTCGGCGGTCGTTTCGACGTCGATCTGGCCGTCGACCGCGTCCCGGCACTCGAAGCGGACTACCTCGCCCGGTTCGATGGTCAAAACGGGATCGAGACTCGCGTCCCAGGCGCTGTGAACGTTCTCGTCGCGGTCGCTCAGTCGGTAGTCGACGTCGAAATCGCGCTCGCGCGTTCGGCGTGACTGTGTCATGCGTCCACGGGGGATGGCGGGGCCGAGAATAAACCTACTGCCGACAGCTACGGTTCGCTCGGTAGCTTGTCGACGGTCACTCGGGACGCGGCAGTCACTGTCGTCGGCGCAGGCGAGCGCGAACGTCTCGTTGCCCTCGTGTGATCGGGCGTACGACCGTGTGGGGATCAAACCGCGTGCCGGCGAACGATTCTCCGGAGGAATTCCATGGCGAAATTCGCGTCCGTGATCAACTCCGCGCCGGGCGATCCGGCACCGATGGCGAACAACCTGGAGTACGCCTCGAATCTCGACGACGGCGGCCACGAAGTCGCGGTCTTCTTCGACGGCCAGGGTACCCAGTGGATCCCCGAACTCGAAGGGGATACCGACAGCGTGGCCCTCGAGTACTACACCGAGGTCCGCGGCCGGGGGCTCATCGGCGGGGCCTGTGGGTACTGTACCTCCTTTTGAGGTCGACGACGAGATCGAGCTGGCGGGCATCGCGCTCGACGGCGGCGTCGAGAACCACGGCCCGGACGTCTCCCAACTGGCCGACGAGGGCTATCAACTGATCAACGTCGGCTGACGACTGATGGTCGATAGGCGACTCACGACGACGGATCGCTCGTTATCGATCACCGATCGGTCGTTCGGACCGCGAGGTCGAACGAGTGCGGCGACCGACCCGCTCGCGGCCGGTAGGACACCGCGACCTTCCAGGCGTGGCCGGGTGCGAAGTCGCGGGTTTCGGTCGTCCGTCGATCGAGGTGAACGGTCCCCGCGTCGTCCTCGAAGAAGGTCACTCCGACCTCGACCCGTTCGTAGCCGGTCTCCGCGACGTTCTCGATCGTTCCCTCGACAGTCACCCGCCGGTGGTCCGTCCGTCCAGCGTCGGTTCCCGTCGCGTCGATTCCCTCGATCGTCGCTCTCACCTCGTCGAGACGCAGGCCTTCGGCAACGGTCGTTCGGTTAATTCGCGGCAAGGAGGTGGGGTCGGACGAGTCGGGGTCGTCGGCCGATCGGGTCGCGCCGGCGAGCTTCGCTTGCTGGGGAAGGCCGGCGTCCTCCAGTTCGACGCTCGTGTCTTCGGTGACCATCACGACCCCTTCGGGGTCGGTTTCGACGGCGACGAGCGGGATCGCCTGGCCCGGCGAGCGCATGAAGGGATGGTTCGTGCTGCTCATTACGGGCACGGTGTCGTGCTCGACGACCGGCCGCTTCAGGATCTGGCGTTTGACCATTCCCGCTGCGTCGGAGCCGAACTGTGCCGACGCTTCCTCCGGCGCGGCGAGCACTAACTCGTCGGCCTTCTCGGCGTCCGCCTTGCGGATCGAAACGCGCTCGCCGATGCCGACGTCGGCGTTCTGCCGCGTGAACTCGTCGATACGAATCGTGCCGGTGTCCCAGTCCTGACGGTCGGCGCGCCAGACCTTCGCCGTGGTCGTCTCACCTCCTTCAATCTCGATGACGGCCCCGGGATTCAGCGTCAGCTGCTGGAGAGCATCGGGATCGAGACGGGCGATTCCTCGAGCTAAGTCGTTCGGGTACGCGTCCGTGACCTCTACTTCTACGGCCGTCATTTCCAGGCACGTACGCTTTGCGATCACATAAATCGATACGCCGACACGAGCACCGAGCGAAAGCGATTTTGAGTAATGTTCCTCAGTCGTCAGCTCGATTTAATTTATCTGACCTGCCGTGACCGAGCGACGCTTGCCGCGATCACACCGGCTCGCCGAAGGCATACACCGTGTTGTGGCTCGTGATTTCGACGTCGGCGAAGTCACCGGGTTCGATGCCGTGCTCGGCGGCCTCTTGCACAACGACCTGTCGGTAGGCTTCGTCGTAGCACTTCACCGAGTCCCCGGTGCCGTCCTCGACCGCCAGCACCTCGTGTTCGGTGCCGACCATCGTCTCGTGAGCCGCGCCGACGACGTCCCTTTTGACGTCGGTCATCGCCTTCGAGCGCTCCTTTTTGAGCGTGCCCCCGAGGCCCTTCATGTCGGCGGCGTCGGTGCCGGGTCGCTTCGAAAAGCGCGTGACGTTGATCTTCTCGGGAGCCGTCTCCTGGAGCAACGACAGGCTCTCCTCGTGGTCGGCGTCGGTCTCGGTCGGAAAGCCGACGATGAAGTCCGTCGCGAGCGTCCAGTGATCGAGGTGGCGATCGAAGGTCTCCGTGACCTCGCGGAACTCGCGTACCTGGTGCTGGCGACGCATCGCGCCTAACACCTCGTCCGACCCGCTTTGAACCGGCGCGTGCAGGAAATTGTAGAGCTTCTCGTTGTCGGCGAACACTTGAGCTAGCTCCTCGCGGATCCCGTGTACGCCCTTCGGGTTCGCCATCCCGACACGAACCCGGAAATCGCCCTCGATTCCACAGACCCGATCGAGGAGTTCGTGCAGTTTCCGCTCGCCTTCCTCCCAGCCATAGACCCCCGTGTCCTGGCCGGTGATCCGGAGTTCCCTCGCGCCGGCGTGGACCAGCGCGCGGGCCTTCTCGACGTTCCGTTCGATCGGCGGCGAGTCGATCTTGCCCGTCGCGAACTTCGTGATACAGTACGAACAGTCGGACATACACCCCCGAGCGATGGGCAAAATTCCGATCACACCGTTGAGGATCGGTTCGGTCCCGCCCGTCCCCGTGCTCGCGGGCGTCGGACACTCGCCGTTACGAACCGCTTCGGGGACCTCGTCCCACCCCAGTACGCGGGCGTTGACGTTCGCCTGTTCGAACTGCTCGCCCTGCGCGAGGGCCATACAGCCGGTGACGATCAGTTCGGGGACCTCCTGTTCTAGTTCTTCGGCCCGCCGGAGCATGTTCCGTTCGGTCTTCTCGACGACGGTACAGGTGTTGAGGACCGCGACGTCCGCATCGGCCGGCCCGCCCACCCGCTCGTGGCCCGCGTCGCGGAGCGCCCGCTCGATCTCGCGGGACTCGCCCCGATTGGCCGTACACCCGTAGGTCTCGATGTGATAGCGGGCCATCCATCCACACTATCACGCCGGCGATCAAAAGCCGACCGGATCGGTCTCGCCGGATCGAACCCGAACTCCCTTGCTTCGGCCGCGGTGACCCGCCGATCGATGGGCTCTCGATCGGAGGCCTCCCGGCTGGGCGCGCTCGCGCGACTGAAGACCGCCCTGCTCGTCGCCGTCGCGGCCGTTCTCGGGATCACGGTGCCTGTCGGCGGCGACGCTCTCGAGGTACTGGTCACGCCGCTCGTGATCGTGCTCGTTTACAGTTCGCTACGGTCGGTCGAGATCGAGGACCTGCACGCGGGGACGATCGGGCCGGCGGCCGTGAGCTTGCTTCTGTCCTACGTCGCGCTTCCGGCGGCGGCGATCGTCGTCGGGACGGCCTTGCTCTCCCGAAGCGCCTTCCTCGGCGTGCTCGCCATGGCCGTCGGCCCGACGACCGCGGGGAGCGCGCTCGTCTGAACGCGCCTCAGTAGCGGGAACGTCGCCGTCGCCGGCCTCGTCTCGGTAGCATCGGTCGCGCTCGCCCCGCTCGTGACGCCGGCGCTGGTGGCGCTATCGGTCGGGACACGGGTAAGCGTCGCTCCGCTCTCGATCCTTCGCGAACTGGGGATCGTCGTCGGTACCGGGGCCGCGCTCGCGTGGGTCGTCCCCGAGAGGATCGTTTCCGACGACCGGATGGATGGCGTCTCGCTCGTCGCGATCACCGTACTCGTCCACGTCGCGGTCGTCACAAGCGCGGCCGGCGACCCGTCGCTCGCGGCGATCGTCCCCGTCGGAGCGGCGGCGCTCGTGATCACTGGTTTCGGATTCGTCCTCGCGTTCGGTGCCGCCACGGCCTTCGATCTCTCCGCGGGCCAGCGGCGGGCGCTTTACTTTGCGACATCGCTGAAGAACCTCGGTATCGCGATCGTCGTCGGATCGGCGCTCGCGAACCGGGGCGGCGTCGGGACCGCGATCGTCGCCTACTACGTCGTCCAACAGCTCGCCAGCGGGCTGGTCGTCGGGTCCCTCTCGCCGGTATCGGTATGACCTCGTTTCCACGCTCCGCCGTCTCTCGGCGGGTTCTCCGTACCGACAGGACCTCGGGAGCCCGGAGACCCGAGGTTCCGGGACCGACGACCGTTTTTCCTTCTCCTACCCGCCGCCGGTGATGACCTCGTCGGGGCGGATCTTCACGATCACGCGTTCGGTTTGGATCTCGGGCTGGTAGTCGTCGCCGGTGTATCGCCGCGAGAGCTCGTCGATGTGCTCGCGGGCTCCCTCCTCGGTCATCTCGTCGACCTCGCCGATGATCGAGAGGTGTCTATAAGGGTTGTCGGGATCGACCATGCTCACGCCAACCCGTGGGTCGTCGCTGAGATTGCGCTCCTTGCGGCGATCGCGCTCGGTGTTTACGAGCAGTCGGTCGGCCTCGGCGTCGTACCCCACCCAGACCGGCGTGACGTGGGGGGCGTCTTCCGGCGTCATCGTCGCGACGTGGGCGTACGTTTCCTTCTCGAACAGTTCGTGGAATTCCTCCGGAATCGACGTCATCGGTACCCGTTTCACACCCACCGGGTTTAGCTCTATGTCTCCCGGTCGAGCTATCGGGGTCGCTCGAACGGGCCGGATACGTCGGCGGATTTCGACGCCGCGAGAACTCACCGAATCGACGTCTGGCGGCGGCGATCGAACCGAACAGCCGGACCTGATCGGGCAAGTCCAGCCGTTAATGACGTGTCGCTCGTTCGACTGTTGTGTTATTCGGGTATCGCAGTCGTTCGATACGATCGCGCTCGGGCACTGCTGGTCAAGGCCGGTTCGCAGGGTGCCAGTAATGGCCGAAGCCGAACAGGGACCCTCCCGAGAGGCGCTGCGGGACGCGACGAACGGCTTCTTCCAGAAGTACGGGGTCGCGTTCGTGATGGTCGCGAGCGTCGTCGGCTCGGGATCGATCTTCATCGCGAGTTCGGCGGGCGTCCAGTACGGCTACGCGCTGATCTGGGCTTTCGTCGGCGCGGCGTTGCTCGGGATCATGGCCCAGGACATGAGCGCTCGCCTCGGCATCTTCGGCGAACCGCTCGGCGCGTTTATGCACCGCAAGCTCGGCGGCCGCCTCAGCATGGTCGTAGCGGCCGTCATCTCGGTTGGGGCGGTCCTGTGGACGATCGAGCTGACCGCCGCGACCGCGAAGGGAATCGAGGTCCTGCTCAACGGCGCGATCGGCTGGCAGGTGCTCTCGATCCCCATCGTGATACTGGCGATCCTCACCGGGTTGCTCAACTACGAGGGCCTCGAACAGGTCCTGACGGCGACGCTGTTCGTACTGCTAGCGGCGTATCTGGTCGTCGCCGGGGTGAGTACGCCCCCACCGGTTGAGGTCGCCTGTGGGGTGATCCCTTCGATCCCTGCCCCGGCAGCGCTCACGCTGGCGGCCTCGATTCTGGGTTCGACGGCGATCTGGTCGAACTTCTTCCTTGAATCGAACCTCGTCGAGGAGAAGGGCTGGACGAGCGCCGAGGACATCCCGCTGATGCGAAAGGACCTCCTGTTCGGCTATAGCCTCGCAATGGTGTTGATCGTCTCGGTGCTGGTCGTCACTGCGACGGTGATCGGCGGTCGCAGTGGACTGGAGAGCTTCATCACCCCTGCCCTGGCGCTCACCCGACCGATCGGGCAGTGGGCGGCCGTATTGTTCCTGTTCGGGACGGCCGCCGCGGCGTTTAATAGTATCATCCCGATCATGTGGGTGCCGGCGTATCTCTTCGAACACGCCCGCGGGAAGGACGCCGATAGCGCCGACCGCTCGTTCAAGACGATCTACGTGGCCGGGACGGCGCTCGGGATCCTCGCCCCGGTGATCGCCGCCACGACCCGACTGGGTGTGATCGATATGGTCGTGCTCTTCCCGGCCTACAACGGCATCGTCAGTCTGCCGATCACCGCCGTCTTGCTGTTCTGGGCGCTCAATGACGAGGAGGTAATGGGCGATCGCGTGAACGATCTCAAGCTGAACGCGCTCAACGTTCTGCTCGTCATTTTGGCGTTCGGGCTCGCGGCGATCTCGCTGCCGAGCCTCGTTCGGACGCTCACCTCGGGCGGGCTGTAGTCGTCCGGTCGTCCCCCGGCTCGATCCTCTCGTCTCCGTCGTCTCCTCTCGTTCGTTCCCGTTTCCCTCGTTACGCTGCTTCGCTACTGCCGGTCGTAGCCGGTGCCCGGTTGCGTGCCGGTGATCGCCGACCAGTAGCCGATCGTCGACCGATGACTCCCGAGAACAGGAACGGGCACTCCCGTCGGCTCCCGCCGAACCCCGTTACCGACCCGAGTGGACGCCCGAAGACGACGAACGATCGGTGGCGGCGATCGGACGGTGGGAGAAATCGGGGAGTTTAAAATCACTATACTATGCGGTGGAAAAATTGAAGTGCATGTAGCGAGGAGGTCGATTTGTAGATGCGCACCGACCCGATAGTCAGGCTTCGACGCTTTCGAGAGCACGCCAGCGAACACATCCGCAGTCGACGAACCGTACAGCGAACCGCCTCCCACCTCCGATCGCGCGCCGAAAGTCCGATGACCGATTCCTGGTACCGACAGATGCGGACCGGTCTCCCGCCGCGCCAACAGTAGTCGGTCCGAACCGGGTTGCAGTTCTTACTCGCGAAGTCCCCATCCGACGGCCGCGACTCGAACGGCTCACTCGACAGCCGTGACCGCCGCTCCGGGTGACCTTCCAACCCGGTCCATCGTATTTCGACGAGGGGGTTCCGGCTCCCGTTCGGACCGTCAGGAGTTCGTTTACGAGCGTCAGTCGAGAACCGGCCCGATCGTCCCTCGGTCGTGCGCTCAGCGCCAGCGCAGTTCGGGCGTCGTCACCGCCTCGCGGAGACCGACGGCACCCTGCCGACGCTCGACCCAGGCGACGATCGCTAGCGTGCCGAGCACCATCGCACCCAGCCCGACGAGACCGGCCTCGGGACCGAACGAGCCGCCCGTGAGCGCCGACGGCCCGCTCTGTCGGGTAACGAGGACGCTCGCGCCGAGGGCCGTGCCGCTGACCGGGAAGCCGAACACCGTCCCCTGAAAGAGGTTCCAGGTGATGTGCAGGCCGATTGGGATCGCGAGTTCGGCGGTCAGGAGATAGCCCGTCGCGAGGAAGACGCCGGCGAACGCGATGTTCGCCGTGCTGAGGAGGGTCGCGTTCGGATTGGCCGCGTGGACCGCGCCGAACAGCCCCGCAGTCGAAAGGGTCGCGAGGGCGATCGCGCGCCGCGGGGTCACGAACGGCACGCCGACCAACCCCTCGGCGGCGTTCGTGAGCAGATAGCCCCGGAAGACGAGTTCCTCGTAGATCCCCACGGCGACGAACAACAGTACTGCCGCGAGCAGTTCGGTTGCGACGCCGGTACCGAGGGGGTTCGAGACCACGCTTGCGACCGTGACCCAGCCGGCGGCGACCTCGACGAGGAAGATCGCGGCCATCAGCCCGGCTCCGAGCGTGAGGCCGAAGACGAAATCGAGCCACCAGCCCCGATCGAAACGGAAGCCGAAGGCCGCGAACGGCCGTCGATCGAGGAATCGACCCGCCAGCCACACGACGACGACCGCGACGCCCGCCGTGACGAGGAGTCCGGCGACGCGGTCGAGGGCCGACAGTGCGGATTCGGGCACCGTCGCCGACAGCGCCGCGCCGATTACGGGACCGATCGCGAGTACCGTGGCGGCGATCCCGATCGCGGCGACGAGAACGCCGAAGCAGACGAGCGCGAGCGCGAGCCGCCAGGGTGCCCGAAGCCGGCGTTCCTCGCGGTTCCAGAAGAGCCCGAGCACGCCGCTCACGACCCGCCTCGCATACTCCCGTGCTCCGGCACCGCTCATCATTCGGAATCGACGCCCGGCGCTCGTAAGTCCGTTTCTCTCGATCGGAACCGTCGCCTCGTCGAGCCACCCCGTCGGGGGACGATCGAAACCGACGGCAGGTACGATCGAACTCGGGCCTCGGTGCCAGTGACACTGTGTGCCGTCAGGACTCTCGGGCCTCGTCGAACTCCTTGACGATCGTAACGCCGCTCGACGCGCCGATCCGCTCGGCTCCGGCCTCGAACATCGCTTCGGCCTTCCCCCAGCTCCCGATCCCGCCGCTCGCCTTCGTGGGCAGAACGTCGGCCATTCGCGAGACCGCCTCGGTCGTCGCGCCACCCGCCGCGAAACCCGTCGAGGTCTTGACGAACGCGGCGTCGGCCTCCCTGGCCAGTCGACAGCCACGGTCGATTCCTTCCTCGTCCAGCAGGGCGGTTTCGAGGATGACTTTCACCGGGATCGGGACCGCGGCGACGACCTCCTCGATCTCCTCGCGGACGTCCTCGTCCTCGCCGGCGCGCAGGCGGCCGACGTTACAGACCATATCGAGTTCGTCGGCCCCGTCGTTCCAGACCCGCTCGGCTTCGGTGGTCTTCACCGCGCTCGCGTGCGTGCCATGGGGAAAGCCGATCACCGTCACGAGGCGGACACCTGGCGCATGATCGCTCGCCTCGGCGACGTAACACGGCGGAATACAGGCGTTCATGCCGTACTCGACACACTCGTCGAGCACCCGGCGGACGTCCTCGATCTCGGTTTCCGGGCCCAGTACGGTGTGATCGATCCGTGCCGCCAGATCCGCTCGGTCCATGTCCGCGCGACGAGCGATCCGGGCAAAAAGGGCTGCGTCGTCGCTCGAAAACGTCGCGCGATGGTACACGGACGAGACCGACGGACGCAACGACGGTCGCCCCGAGAGCACGAGAACGGCCGCGGACGCCGGAACCTCGTCAGCTCGGCGTGCCGTCTCGCGTGTAGGTGTAGGCGACGAACGCCCCTGCCGCGAGCAGGACGGGGACGAGCACGACCAGCGAACCCGGGCGGTAGCCGAGGTTCCACGCGTAGACGAACCCCTGTGCATAGGCGATCACGGTCGCGGTGAAAACGACTGCGACGTTCTCGATATACGGCGATCCGTAGGTCCGACTCGCCCGCTCGGGTCCGTAGCGAGTGAGAACCACTGCCCCGAGGCCGATGGTGGGTGCCAACAGAACGCCGACCGGCTTGGCGACGAAGCTGTCGGGCTCCCCGCCGACGCCGAAGTGGATCGCCATCGAATCGGGTAGCGAGGACCACAACAGCAAACCGACGAGAACGGAACCGGCCAACAGAGCGTAGGCGACGAGGTCGATCGAACGGACATTCATGTCAATAGCTACAGATTCGGTGGAAATAACTCTATCCTCGGACCGAAACGGAGGGCGGTCCTCCACAGGAGCCGGGACCGGTTAGGCGATGGTGTAAGGGTCCCAGGACGGCTACCTATCGACGACCGCGCTCGGGGGATCGGAGAGCGGGTCCGATACCTCGTGCGCCCGCTCACCCCGGTTCGGGCGCGCGCCACGCGAGCACGACCCCCGCGAGTGCGAGGACGCCCGCGGCGAGAAAAGCAATCGTGTACCCGCTCGCCTCAATGACCGCACCGCCGGCGATCGGCGCGACGAACGCCCCCCCTAATCCGACGGCCGTCTGGAAGGCCACCGCCGTCGCCGCGACGCGTGCGTCGACGAGTTCCCCAACGTACGCAAAGGAGAGCCCGAGCGTCAACTGGACGGCGAAGCCCGCCGCGAACAACACGACGACTAGACCGATCACCGAGTCGAAGACGGCGACGCCCGCGACCAGCGGGGCGGCGGCAACGAACGACGCGAGCACCACCGGCCGACGTCGGCCGTCGAACAGCCGATCGGAGACCAGCCCACTGGAGACCCGCGAGAGCACGCCGACCGCCGGGAAAGCCGCGACGACCAGGCCGCTGACGCCCAGCGGGAGCCCGATCTCCGCGGTGAGATAGGAGGGAGCCCAGCTGTTGACGAACAGGTACAGCGCGTACCCCAGGAAGCCGAGGCCGGCGACGAGCCAGACGCCCCGGTTCGCGAAGACATCGGCGAACTCCCGAAGCGTCGGTGGCGACTGCCCCCCGACGCCCCCGAGTCCCCGGCTGGTCGGCCAGAACAGGACCAGGCCGACGAGCGCAAACCCGCTGAACGTAACGAAGACCGCAGGCCACCCGGCGGTCGCGGCGATCGCCGGTCCGGAACTCTGGCCCAGCGCGAACCCGATCGGCCCGCTGGCGGTGAACACGCCGACCGCGGTCGCCCGGCTCGCGTCCTCGACCGCCTGGCTCACGATGTCGATGCCGGCGTTCCACACGACGACGTACGCGAGACCGCCGAGCACCCGCGAAGCGAGTAGCGAGAGATACGCGCCGCGCTCGGCGGCGAGCCAGCCCCACGCGCCGGCGACGAACAGCCCACCGACGGCGACGGCGATCGCGGCCCGCGAGTCGGTCCGATCGAGCACCGCGCCGGCGGGCAAGCTTGCCACCACCGCGGCCCCGAACATCACGCTCACGAGCAGGCCGGCGGTGCTCGCCCCGATGCCGAGCGACTCCCGTACTAGGGGTGTGATGCTCGCCGGCGCGATCTCGTAGGCGCTGAGCGCGACCGAGACGAGGCTCGCCCCGACCACGAGCGTCCAGCGTTCGCGAGCACTGCGCGTCGTCGTTTCGTTGGTCGGTGTCGGCGACTCGGCCACCGAGGAGTCGGTCACTAACGACCGTTCGCCCATCCGATATATAATTCGCCCGTCCGATCGCGAGCAACCGCGAGGAACCGATCACGGTCACGGCCTTCGTTTCCGGTCGCTCGATCGACGATCGGTCGTGACACCACAATCCTTTCAGTTCGTCCGTTCCCCCCGAACGCATGGCGCTTCTCCCTGAGGGCTTTGCGCTACCGCCGCCTGCGTATCTCGCGGTGCTCTCGGTTACAGTGCTCGCGGTAGCGGGGTTACTCTATTATCGTTCCCCACCGATCACCGAACGGGTAGCGCTGGCGTTTGCGCCGTGGATGGTCCTCGGGTCGGCGCTCTACGTGCTCTATCAGATCGAGGCGTTCCCTGCGGTCGTCGCGCCCTTCTTCGGCTCGCCGACGGTTTATGCCACGACGTTCGTCTTTCTGGGGACGCTCTGGGCCGCGACGAGCCGTTTTCTCGGTAACGACTCGATTGCGACGGCATCGACGGCGACAGCAACGGCAACGACGACAGCGGCGACGGTTCTCGGTGCGAGCGGCGCGTTCCTCGCGCTCGTCGTTATCGTCGCCACAGTACTGATCGGCGCTCGTCGCGGGTCGCTCCTGGTACTCTGGCCGGCGATCGGCGTCGGCGTCTCGCTCGTGCTCGCCGCGGCGACGTGGGCGGTCGTCCGGCGGGGAGAGGTCGGGCAAGCGGGGTGGGTCGGCGCATTGGTCGTGTTCGCCCACGCGCTCGACGGCGTCTCGACCGCCATCGGCATCGACGTGCTGGGATTCGGCGAGCAGACGCCGTTGGCCCGCGTCTTCTTAGAGGTCGGCGCGTCGTTGCCCGTTGCCGATCTGGTGGGGACGGCGTGGCTGTTCGTCGCGGTGAAGATCGTTCTCGCCGTCGTCGTTACGTGGTTGCTCGCCGATAGCGTCCGTGAGCGTCCGCGAGAAGGCTACTTGCTGTGTGCGTTCGTCGCTGCCGTAGGCTTAGGGCCGGGCGCTCACAACCTTCTCCTCTTCGCTGTCGCGGGATAGTAGAGCGCTCGTTCGCTTCACGCTGGCTACGGAATCCGACGGCAGTGTTGAGTTACGCAATTGCCCGCCGGACAACCGCCACGGGCGGGACTGAAAGGGGCCGGTGCGGTCGGCGTTCTCGTGAGCGACTGAAAGGAGCGAACGAGAGCTCGAAAGACGCGCGGAGCGAGGCTTTCGTAGAACCCCGGCGACGTAAGCACTGGAACGACCGAACGAAGGGAGGGAGCGAAGTCGTTCGAGAGAGCGATAGTACTAGTCGCAACCTGTGGGTGTTGCTGAGAGTGGCTCAGACGTGAGACATACTGAGACGACAATCAGCAGCTGAAGGGAGGATTTCGAACCAGTCAACCTGATCCGTTGTCCTCCTTCCCATACCCCTAAGACAACACCGCCATCGGTCCCGCCCCAGGTATTAATACTCCTCCAGTGCATGGCTGGGTATGTATCCCACGATCGGCGATACGCTCTCGCTCACGGCTCGGACATATCCGGACAGGAACGCGATCGTCTACCCGCGTCGCGATCAGCGCTGGACGTACGCCGAGTTCGACGGGAAAGTAAACCGACTCGCAAACGCACTTGCCGACCTAGGAATCGAGAAGGGCGACCGCGTCTCGACGATGCTCTACAACGGGAGCGAGATCGCGCTGACGGTCTACGCCTGTGCGCGCCTCGGCGCGGTGTTCAATCCGCTCAACTACCGCTTGGCCGCCGGTGACGTCACGTACATCCTCAACGACGCCGACTCGGAGGTACTGATCTTCGAGGACGACACGGCCGCGGTCGTCGATCGCGCCCGCGACGACCTCGATACGGTGGGTGAATACCTCTTCATCGACGACGCGATCCCCGACTACGCCCGGGATTTCTACGGCCTGGTGGAGTCCGCCAACGACACGCCGCCCGACGTAGAAGTCGCCGAAAACGACGTCTACGCCTTCATCTATACGTCGGGCACCACCGGCCGCCCGAAGGGCGTCGTTCACGAACACCGCGCGATGATCGAACACGACCTGATTTGTCTCGCCGAGAGCGGCCTCGGCCGGAACGACGTCGGCTTGTCGTGTCTCCCCTTGTATCACTGCGCCGAGTTACACGCGAACCTCTTTCCCCGGGTTCACGTCGGCGCGACGAACGTTATCCACCACGAGTTCGATCCCTCTGCTGTACTGAACGCGATCGACGAACACGATGTAACAGTGATGTTCGCCGCGCCGAGCGCCTGGAACGCCCTGGCACAGTTCGCGCCCGAGGTAGACGCCGACGTCTCCTCGCTACAGCTCGGGCTGTACGGCGCAGCCCCGATGCCCCGGCGGGTGCTCGACGCCTGCATGGAGCAGTTCTGTGAGGAGTACCTCCAGGCGTACGGCATGACCGAGATCGGCCCGTGTGGCACCTTCCAGCACCCCGACGAACAGCTCGAAAAACAGGGTTCTGCGGGCATGCCGGCGCTCAATCACGATCTCCGAATCGTCGAACCCGACGGGGCCCCCAATCAGGAAATCGATAGCGGCGAGACAGGCGAGATACTCTTCGCCGGGCCGTGTACGATGCGCGAGTACCACAACCGGCCCGAGGCCACCGCGGAGTCCCTCCGGGAGAGCGAGGGGCGGACCTGGTATTACACCGGCGACCTCGGCTATCTCGACGACGATGGGTACCTGTTCGTCGTCGACCGGAAGGACGACATGATCGTCTCGGGCGGGGAGAACGTCTATCCCACGGGGGTCGAGGACGTGTTGTTCGGCCACGACGACGTGATCGAAGCCGCCGTGGTCGGCGAACCCCACGACGAGTGGGGCGAGCGGGTCGTCGCGTACGTGGTCGGCGAGGTCGACGCCGCGGACCTCGACGCTTACTGTACCGAAAGCGACGACCTCGCGGACTTCAAGCGTCCGCGCGAGTACTACATGGTCGAGGACCTCCCGAAGACGCCGAGCGGCAAGGTCAAGAAGTTCGAACTGCGCGAGGAGTCGAGCCCCGAAGCGGGGCAGGCCGGGTGAGCCGACTTCGCCCGTTCTCGTCGCCTCCGACGGGATCCAACGGTCGGAACGATGCGACCGTGGTGTGAAGAACGCGGAAACGGGGAACGACGTGTGAGCAACCGTCACGTCGCGGTTCGAGAGGCGATCGCTCGATCGACTATTTAGGGCTGGAGGGCAAGCGTTCGCCATGGTCGACGAACACGAGGTCATCGTCCTCGGAGTGGGTGGCATGGGAAGCGCGACCGCTCGTTACCTCGCTCGGCGCGGCGTCGACGTCCTCGGTATCGAGCGCTTCGACGTTCCCCACGCTCGGGGCTCCTCGCACGGTCTCACGCGCATTATCCGGCTCTCGCAGTACGAGGACCCGGCGTACGTCCCGCTCGTCGAGCGGGCGCTCGATCGCTGGCAGGACATCGACGACGGACGGCCGACCTCCCTGCTACACCAGGTAGGATCGGTCGATTTCGGCCCGTCCGACAGTTCGCTCTACCAAGGGGCGAAACGCTCCTGTGAACTCCACGACATCGAACACGAGGTCCTCTCGGGGGACGAGTTGGGCGAGCGCTTTCCCGGCTACGACCTCCCGCCCGAGTACCGAGGGGTGTACCAGCCGGCCGGCGGATTCCTCCACCCCGAGCAGTGCGTCGTCGCCTGCGTCCAGAGCGCCCACGCCGGGGGAGCGACGATCCGAGCGCGAGAACGGGTCGAGACCTGGGAGGCGAGCGAGTCGGGCGTTCGCGTGGAGACCGACGAGGGCGAATACCTCGCCGAGACGCTCGTCGTCACGGCCGGCGGGTGGACCGGCCAACTGGTACCGTCGCTCGCGGAGTTCCTCCAACCGGAGCGACAGGTCCAGTCCTGGTTCCAGCCGACGCGTCCCTCGTCCTTCGAACCCGAGCAGTTCCCGGTGTTCGTCGCGGACGTCCCGGAAGGCCACTACTACGGCTTCCCGGTTTACCGTGTGCCGGGGTTCAAACTGGGAAAGTACCACCACCGAGGGGAGACGGGCTCGCCCGCCGAACTCGACCGCGAACCCGACCGGGAAGACGAACGGCTGTTACGCGAGTTCGCCGCCTCGTACTTCCCCGCCGGAGCGGGGCCGACGATGGGACTCTCGACGTGTCTGTTCACGAACACGCCCGACGGCGACTTCCTCCTCGACACACACCCCGATCACGCGAGCGTCGTTATCGGGGCCGGGTTCTCGGGCCACGGCTTCAAGTTCGCCAGCGTCGTCGGGGAGGTCTTAGGGGAGTTGGCGATCGACGGTGGCACCGACCACCCGATCGAACCCTTCGAGATCGCGCGGCTTCGGAGCACGACAGCCCCGTAGGAACACGATCGGTATCGAGTCGGCGACTACCTGAGGAACGCCCCATCACTCACGTACAGTCGAATGTCGAGCGGCCTTCGAATCTCGATGGATCACCACTATCGTGCCGATAGCGTCACGCCAACGGTGTCGTAGTACCAGTAGTGTCGTGGCGGCGTAGTAGTTCGAGAAGGACGAGCGATCAGGTTACGATCGCATGAACGCCCCGCCGTGATCGAGCGGCAGTACGATCCGGTCGGCGACGTCGCCGTAGACCTTCTTCGCCTCGGCCAACAGTTCGTCGGGTGGGGCTTCGATCGCGAAGGCGGCGAGCATCTCGTCGGTCACCAAGTCGGTCATCTCGTCCCACCGTTGGTCTTTCGAGAGTTCGTGTAGCTCCTGGCCGACCTCGGTCCAGCCGTGGTGTTCCAAGACGTCGTGATAGGTCCGTGTCGATCCATAGAAGGCGATCTGCCGACGTGCTTCCGCGCGGCTCTGCTCGCGTTCCTCGTCGTTCTCGCCGGTGACGACGAACGGACTCGCCGACAGCGCGACGTCCTCGAGCGAGCGCCCGCCCCGATCGGCACCCTCCTCGACGAGCGGCGCGATGACGTCGGCGGCGTACTCCGGCGTGTTGAAGACGTGCATACAGAGGCCGTCACAGAGCTCGCCGGAGAGCCGGATGTTGTACTCGTTGACCCCGGCGATGTGAATGCCCGGATCGGGGACGTCGAGCGGGCCGGGATCGAAGGTTTCGGTCATCAGCGAAAACGAGTAGAACTCGCCGTCGTACTCGGGGCGCTCCCGGCGACCCGCGAAGACGTCCCAGATGTGCCGGAGGGACTCGACCACTTCGCGCAATCGGGGGCCGGGAGATTTCCACTCGACGGAAAAACGGCGTTCGTTGTGGCCCTTGACCTGGGTGCCCATCCCGAGGGTGAATCGGCCCTCCGAGTAGCGCTGGAGGTCCCAGGCGTTGTACGCGAGCACCATCGGACTCCGAGTGAAGGCAAGCGTGATCCGCGTGCCCATGTCGATGTCGTCGGTGTGTTCGGCTACCAGCGGATGGGGGAGCATCGCGTCGTGAGCCGTCTCGGGCGTCCAGACGGCGTCGAACCCCAACTCCTCGGCGCGGGCGGCCGCTTCGGGGGCCTCGTCGGAGAGTTCCGGTATCATCGCGTCGATCTGCAGGTCGCTCATACACTACGGGACTCGCGTCGATCCGTCAAGTAGGTACTGCCTATCACGGACCACGAATCACGACTCGCGTACTCGATCGATCCACACCTCGCCGTCGACCCCTTCGACCCCTCCGACGACGGACGGGTGGCTCCTCTCAGTAAACGGTGGTCAGTCGAGATAGCCGAACAGGTGGCCGGCGACACGGCGCTTCTGGATCTCCTCCGCGCCCTCGGTGATCCGGTAGCGCCGGTGGTGGCGGTAGATGTGTTCGAAGGGCTTCGCCCGACTGTAGCCCATCCCGCCGTGGACCTGCATGGCCCGATCGGCCGCCCGACAAACTAGGTTATTCGCGGAGTAGTTCGCCATCGAGACCTTGTCGCTCCCCGAAAACTTCCCGTCCTGATCGAGCAACCACGCCGTTCGGTAGACGAGACTGCGGAGCATCTCGGCTTCGGTGTGTAGCTCCGCGAGCGGGAACTGGATGGCTTGACGCTCGGCGAGCGGTTCACCCCACGTTTCGCGCTCGTTCGCGTAGGCGACCGACTCGTCGATACAGAACTGCGCCGCGCCGAGGCTGGAGGCGGCCTGTCGGATGCGGTTCTCGTAGAGGAAGGCTTGGGCCAACCTGAGCCCCTGGCCTTCCTCGCCGACGACGGCGCTCTCAGGAACGCGCACGCCGTCGATCGACACCTCCGCGTGGTCGGTCGGCATATTAAAGGTCCAGTGATAGAAATCGACCTCGAAGCCATCCGCGTCGGTCGGAACGAGGAATCCCGTGATACCCTCGTGGTCGCCGTCAGTGCCTCCAGTACGGGCGAACACGAGATCGTACTCGGCGACGTGCATCCCGCTGTTCCAGCGTTTCGCGCCGTCGATGA
This sequence comes from Halobacteriales archaeon QH_6_64_20, assembly GCA_003021235.1. Taxonomy (GTDB): domain Archaea; phylum Halobacteriota; class Halobacteria; order Halobacteriales; family Halococcaceae; genus PXQR01. The sequence goes on from PXQR01000033.1 coordinate 21,096, forward strand.
CCCACTCGCCGTCTTCCTTCCGTGCGGTGGTGTCCATCCACGTCGCGTCGCTTCCGTGATCCGGTTCGGTCAGCCCGAAGGCGACGGGCGTCTCGCGGGTAATGATGTCCTCCAACATCCCCTTGTGTTCGTCGCTCCCGAAGCGGTGGATCGCCTGGGCGATCGGGAAGTTCCCGACGATCGAAGCCTCCTGCTGAATGACGTTGTGGAGGCCGACGCCGCGATGGGCGAAGTGCTCGCGGACGTGGGCCATCGCGAGGTTCGAGCCGTCCTGCCCGCCGAGTTCTTCGGGCAGTGCGAAGCGATAGAAGCCCGCTTCGTCGGCCCGGCGGCGCTGTTCGTCGAGTAACGCCTCCCACTCGGCGTCGGGGACGCCGCCGTGCTCCCAGTCGGTACGGGCGTGTTCGCGGCGCTCGTCGAAGTACTGGGGGTGTTCGTCTTCGAGCGGGCGTATCTCTCGTTCGATGAAGTCGTCCAGGTCGTCGAGCAGCGCCTCTACCTCGGGGGGCGTCTCGAAGTCCATACCTTCCGCATCGAAGCGCGCGCAGTAAATACCTGCGGGGGACGGTGACACGCGACGGTCGGTACGTGGCACGGACAATCACGACGGCATGACCCATACGTATTTTACCGACGGTCCGCATCCTGCGGTATGCCCTATCTCGAACCGGCGGCGGTTCTCCGGCGGTTCTCCCGATTCGCCCTCGAAGAGATCCGGCCGGCGATCGACGGCGAAGAGCGGTTCGTCCGGGGACAGGTCGGATCGATGGCGAGTACCCTGCGATTCCTCGCCGGCGAACTCGACGCGAGCGAGCGGGCGGTGACGACCCAGGAGAACGCCCTCCACGAGGCGCTCGACGGCGTGGAGCACACGTTAGACGACCACGACGCCGCCGCGACGGCGGTCCGGGAGGCACTCGCCGACGCCCGGGACACACTCGATGGAACTGACGACGAGGCGGGTTCGCGGATCCGCGGAACGCGCGAACGCGAGACGACACTGCTCGAAGCCTGTGATGACGTGCTCGCGCGCGTCGAGGCGAATCTCGACGACGAAACGGCCAGGGCGGTGCGTCGGCCCCTCTACGACTTCCTCGATGCGCGCCTCGACGCGCAGTTGCGAACGCTCGGGCGACGGAACGAAAGCGGGGACGGGTCGCCGTGAGCGACGTTACCGCCGGCGCGCTCGAATCCTACCTCACGGGACGGCTCGCGGCGGACGTGTCGGTAAGCGATCTCCACGAACACGTCGAGGGGTGGTCGCGCGATACGGTCTCCTTTACCGCACGCTGGAACGAAGAGGGCGAGCAACGCGAGCGGCGACTTGTCGTCCGCGCTGAGAGCGACGCCCAGATCGAAGGGGACTCCGCGGCCGAGGGCAACGACGTCGAGACGGAGTTCCGGACGATGGCCGCCGCGGAGGACACTTCAGTTCCGGTGCCCGAAACCTACTGGTACGAAGGCGATCGCTCCGTGCTCGGCGGGCGCTTTTTCGTTGTCGGCCACCTCCCCGGCGACGCCCCCGTGGTGTGGGACCGCGAACAGCGACAGGACCTCTATCGCGCCTGGGACGAACGCGAGGCGAACGAGGGGGACGGCAAAGCGGACGGGAGAGCGAAGGGTGGAAGCGAAAACGACGGGGGAAGCCTCCCCTCACAGTTCGTCGACGCGGCGGCGGGGATTCATACGCTCGACGCCGAGGACGTGTCGGCACTGGCCGACTGCCCGCCCGACGCGGTCGTCGAACGCGAACTCGACCGGTGGGTCGGCCGGTATCGCGCGAGTACCGTGCGGCCGGAGCCGGCCGTCGAAGAGTGTATCCGCTGGTTCCGGTCGAATCCCCCCGAAATCCCCGAGACGACGCTCGTCCACGGCGACTTCAGGATCGGCAATATCCTCGTCAACGAGGGGGAACTCACGGGCGTCCTCGATTGGGAACTCGCGCGGATCGGCGATCCGCTGTACGACCTGGGGTACGCCTCGACCTATTACTTCGCCGGGAAACTGATCGAACCGATCGAGCGGCCCGAACTGGCGTGTTCGTTGCTCGACCGCGAGTGGTTCTACGATGAGTACGAGCGCCGGTCGGGTCGGGTCGTCGACCGCGAGCGAGTGCGCTACTGGCGGGCGTTTTCGGCGTTCGTGATGATGACCATCGGCCTCGCGGGGGTCCATCGTTTCCGTACCGGCGAAACCGACGACGTGCGTGCGGCGTGGTTCCAATACATCGTTCCCGGCCTCATCGAGGACATGCTCGCCATCGTCCGTGAAGACCGCCTCTGAGGCCGATCGACTTGCGGTTAGTCCTCGGCCTCGACGTCGCCCTGCTGGAGGTCACCGATGACGTCCCAAACCGACCGGCTGTGCCCGACGATGAGGCCGGCGATGCCGTCGGGGACGAACAGGACGAAAAGCACGTAGACCACGCCGAGGACGATGGGCCAGCCCTCGACGATACCCGTCAGGAGTTCGCGAGCACCGAGCAGAAAGGCCGCCCCTACCGCTGCGCCCCACAGGGTGCCCATCCCGCCGATGAGCGTCACGAGCAGGGCGTCGCCGCCGGTCGACCAGTAGAGCATATCCGGCGTAATGATGTTCAGATACAGCCCCTGGAGAACGCCCGCGACACCCGCGAACAGCCCCGCGACGACGAACACCGCCAGTTTGTACCGAAAGGTGTCGTACCCTAGGAACCGAGCGCGCTCTTCGTTCTCACGGATACAGACGAGCACGCGTCCGAACGGTGAACAGGTGAGCCGGCGCATCGCGAGAAAGCATCCGAGGACTATCCAGAGCACGAGATAATAGAAGGCCACGTAGTCGTTGAGCGGGTAGCCCAGTATCTCGGGTCGGGAGATCAACAAGCCGTTGTCCCCGCCCGTGACCCCCGTCGACTCGAAGGCGACGAAGTACCCGACCATCGAGAACGCGAGCGTGATCATCGCGAAGTACACCCCCGAGAGCCGGAGGGCGAGCCACCCGGTCAGCGCGGAGACGACGATCACCGCCAGTAGGGCGATCGGCGTTGCTACCAGCAACGGAACGCCGGCCTCGGGCACTCCCGGTAGCGGCCGACCTGCCACGACGATGCCCATCGCGTAGGCCGCCACCCCGTAGGGAAGCGCGTGGCCGAAGGAGATGATCCCGGTGTAGCCGATGAGCAGGTCGTAACTCGCCGCGAACAATAGGAGCACGAAGAACTCCACGACGAGACCCGTCCCGTAGTTCCCGAGGACCTGCGGGAGGAGGGCAAAGAGCGCGACGACGCCGATCGCGAGACCCCAGCGCATCACTCGGGTGTTGTCGTCGAACCGGCGACCGAGGCCGACGGCCATCAGTGTCCCGCCTCCGGGTCGCCGAAGAGACCGCCGGGACGCACGAGCAACACGGCAACCATCAGCGCGAAGATCACGAGCGACGAGGCCGCCGGGACGTAGAAACTGCTGAACGACTGGGCGAGACCGGCTAACAGTGCGCCGACGACCGAGCCCCGGAAGCTCCCCAGGCCGCCGATGACGACCACGACGAACGCCTCGATGACCGTCTCCAGCCCCATTGCCGGGTTGACGCTCAACATCGGGCCGGCGACGACGCCGCCGACGGCGGCCATCCCCGCGCCGACGGCGAACATGACGGTAAACGCTCGCTTGACGTTGATGCCGCTCGCCTCGACCATCGTCCGGTTGGCCGTCCCTGCCCGAACGACGAGCCCGTAGCGGGTGCGCTGAAGGAAGAGATACACTCCAGCGGCGACGATCGCGCCGAGCACGATGACGAACAGACGGTAGGCGGGAAAGGCCGCTCCGGCCACGTTGAGGACGCCCCCTGCCCACGCCGGGGTCGCGAAGCTGAGCGCGTTCGGGCCCCAGACGAGGACGACCACTTCGTCGAGGATGAGCGCGATGCCAAACGTCAGGAGGATCTGATAGAGCGGGTCCCGGCCGTAGAGCGGACGGAGCGTGAGGTACTCCATGACCATTCCGATACCCGCGACGAGAAAGGGCGCGATCAGCAGGGCGAGGACGAACACCCCGGTTCGATCGAACACCACGAGCCCGAAGTACGCGCCGAACATGTACAGCGACCCGTGGGCGAAGTTCACCACGCCCATCAGCCCGAAGATGAGCGACAGGCCCGAGGCGACGAGCAGTAGTAACATCCCGATCGCCAACCCGTTGAGAACGATACCGACGATCGTACTGACACCCGCCATGAGTTCCGGGAGGAGGAGGGAACGCCGGAGAGTTAAACTTATGCATGGTGAAATCACACCACACGACAGCTCGTATCATGGCTCGTGTCACGACGCGTCGCTTCGCCGGTAGCCGACGGGAACGGAGAGCCTGATGGCGATACTGGAGACCACCGATCTCACCAAACGCTTCGGCGGGGTGACGGCCGTCGACGGGGTGGATCTCACGATACCGACGGGCGAGATCACGTCGCTCATCGGGCCGAACGGCGCGGGCAAGACGACGCTGTTCGACATGCTCGCCGGGGCGCTCACGCCGACGACCGGCAGCATCCGGTTTCAGGAGGAGGACATCACCGGCCTCGCGCCCGAGGCCATCGTGCGCGAGGGCATCGCCAAATCCTTCCAGATAACGAACGTCTTCGACGGGATCAGCGTGTTGGAGAACGTCCGGGTGGCCGTCCAGGCGCGCCACCGGGGCGGGTGGAACGTCTACCGACACGCCGACAGCAAGACCGAATACACCGACGAAGCCCTCGAAATCCTCGGCTTCGTCGGTCTCGATGAGGAGCGCGATCGACCCGCGAGCACGCTCTCGCACGGCGACAAGCGCTCGTTGGAGATCGGGCTCGCGCTCGCCGTCGATCCCGAACTGCTGTTGTTCGACGAACCCGCCGCGGGGATGAGCCAAATGGAGATCGAGGCGATGCTCGACCTCATCGACGAGCTGGTGGGCGAGTACACGATCATGCTCGTCGAGCACAACATGGACATCGTGATGAACGTCTCCGATCGCGTCGTGGTGTTGCACAACGGCGCGGTCATCGCGTCGGGAGCCCCGTCGTCGGTCCGGGCCGACGACGCGGTACAGGAGGCATACCTCGGGGGGGTGGCCTGACGGCGATGGCACTTCTCGACGTAGAGGAAGTGAACACGTTTTATGGGCAGAGCCAGGCGCTGTACGACGTCTCGCTGTCGGTCGAGCGCGGCGAGGTGGTGACGCTTCTCGGGCGTAACGGGGCAGGCAAGACCACGACGCTTCGCACTATCACCGGCATCACTCCGGCCGCGAGCGGCGTGGTTCGCTACGACGGCGAGGACTTCACCGGGTTGTCGACCTACGAGCGGATCCAGCGCGGTCTCGGGTACGTCCCCGAGGACCGACAGGTGTGGCCACAGCTCACCGTCGCCGAGAACCTCCAAGTGCCCGCGGGCCGCGGCGGCGACTGGACGGTCGAAGACGCCTACGACCTCTTTCCTGCGCTGGCGGACCTCGCGGACACCGAGACGGGCGATCTATCGGGCGGCGAGCAGCAGATGCTCGTCGTCGCGCGCGGCCTGCTCGGCGGGACGCGACTGCTGTTGCTCGACGAACCGAGCGAGGGCCTCGCCCCTCAAATCGTCGCCGACGTCCGCGACGCCATCGTCGAACTCAAAGACGATCTCACGATCGTGCTCGTCGAACAGAACGTACGCCTCGCACTCGAAGTGGCCGACCGTGTCTACGTGCTCGCGAACGGCCGTGTCGTCCACGAGGACGACGCCGATGGACTGGAACCCGACGATCCGACCCTGCGCGAGCACGTCGCGGTCTGAATCGGTTTCGGTCCACCGGCCGGAAACGAGAAACGAGAGGACGAAGGGGAGGTCGGGCTTAGAGGCTACAGCCCGTCTCCTCACACGGACGGGAGTTCGACCCGTCCTCGTGTTTCAGGAATATCTCCGGGATCGGGTAGTCGTATTCGGTGCCCTCCGGCGAGACGAGCTGTGAGGACCAGATCGCGTTCGTCGCCTGATGATCGCACGCCCGGATCTCCATCGTTCCCTTCGGCCCGTCGTACGAGATTCCTTCGAGTGCGCTCACCACCTCCGCGCTATCAGTCGAGCCGGCCTCGACGACCGCCTTGGCGAGGAAACGGGCTCCCATGTACGACGAACAGGAGTACGTACTCGGGTCCGATCCGTCGCCGACCTCGCGGTAGGTCTCGACGAAGCGTTCGTTCTCGTCGTTGCCGGTCTCCTCGCGCGAGAGCACCGCGTGGTACGGGACGCCGCCGTAGTTATCGATACACGCGTCGCCCGCGCCCTGGGCGAGAACGGTCGTCTGGTTGGTGATGACGTCCATTCGATCCTTGAGGCCGAAGGAGGCGATCTGCTTGGCCGACTTGACCCCGTCGGCCCCCGAGCAACGCACCAACAGGAAGTCCGCATCGGTGTTCGCCACCTTCTGAATCTGCGAGGAGTAGTCGTTCGCGCCGAGCGCCGGCCAGACCTGCTCGACGACCTCGCCGCCGTTTTCCTCGGCGACGTCGACGAACGCTTTAACGCTTGCGCGACCCCATGCGTAGTCCGCGCCCATCGTCGCAAAGGTCGTCCCGATGTTCTCCATCGCGTACTCGGCGTTCGGTTTCTGGTTCTGGTAGGTGTGGGTGTTCGCCCGAAAGGTGAACCGATTACAGTTCTCGCCGGTCAGCGCCTCGTCGGTCGCGACGGTGAGCATCAGTGGCGTTTCGGTCTGTTTGGCGTAGTTGGCGACCGCCGCCGCGACGGAGGAACTGGCGATGCCGATGAGTACGTCCACGTTCTCGCGTTCGACGAGTTCGCGCGCCCGCCGAAGGCCCTCCTCGGGGTCGAGCTGTGTATCGAGGAAGGTCTCCTCAACGGTGAGATCGATCCCCTCATCGGCTAGATGTCTGAGCGCGACCTTCACGCCGTCGCGCTGGTCCACGCCGATGGCCGAGTACGGTCCGCTCGTGGCGAACAACCCGCCGAGCGTAAGCGTGGGACCGCCTCCGCCGCCTCCCGACCCCGACCCGCTACTGTTCGCGTTCCCACCGCTACTGGTACTATTGCCGCTACCGCCACCGCCGCTACCACTGCCATCGGTACTACCGCCTTCCTCATTGCTCGTACAGCCGGCGAGTCCCGCGACGCCGCCGGCGAGGATCCCTACACTAGTTCGTTCGATGAACCGTCGTCGCGTCCGTGTCCCGTCCTTTCGTACCATGGATCGTCGTATAACGAACGAGCGCCAGCTTAAGCGTTTTGTTGATCGGGCCGCTTCTCGACCGGCGTTCGGCTATCGAGACGGGGTATCCGAAGGGCCCGTTCCGTCGAGACTAGGCCCCGAAGTCGACACCTGCGACTTGCGTTAGTCGCTCCTCGAGGACCTTGCCGGTCGGATTACGCGGGGGCGTCTCACGGAACCCGATCTCGCGGGGTTTTCCTGAAGTCGGCGAGTCGCGTCTCGACGAAACCCGTCGTGTCCTCCGCGGTGAGGGTAGCGCCCTCGCTGGGGACGACGACAGCCCGGTGTTGCGTTCATCGGACGGTCGATCGTCTTCAGACCCGCTCGACCAGAGTAGCGATACCCTGGCCGAAGCCGATACACATCGCACAGAGGCCGTACTGGCCTCCACACTCGTCTAACTGGTAGGGCAGTTTGCCGAGAAGCCCCGCTCCGGTCGCACCGAGCGGGTGTCCGTGCGCGATCGCGCCGCCCCAGACGTTCGTGCGCTCGAAGTCCGCGCCGGTCTCCTCGAGCCAGGCGCTGACGACGGGGGCGAAGGCCTCGTTGACCTCGAAGCGATCGACATCGCCGGCCGTCATGTCGTTTCGATCGAGCAGTTCGTTCGTGGCCGGGATCGGTCCCGTGAGCATCGTCACCGGGTCGACGCCGACGACCTGGGTATCAACGATTCGGACCAGCGGTTCCCAGCCGTGCTCCTCACACGCGTCGCCGGAAGCGACCAGGGTCGCGGCCGCCCCGTCGACGATCCCCGAGGAGTTCCCGGCATGGATGACGCCTTCGCCTTCCTCACGGAACGCGAGCGGGATGCCCGAAAGCGTCTCTACGTCGGTCTTCGGCCGAGGGTGTTCGTCCTCGCTAACGACGACCGTTTCGCCGTCGAGATCGGTTTCGACGGGGACGACCTGATCGTCGTATTTGCCGGCTTCCGTGGCCTCGCCCCACCGCTGTTGGGAGGTAACGGCGATGTCGTCGAGTTCCTCGCGCGAGAAACCCCACTGCTCGGCGATGCGCTCTGCGCCCTCGCCCTGGGTGGTGAGTTCGTCGAAGTGCTCGAAGTAGGTGTCCGTGATGGAATCGCCCGCCGATCCCATCGGGACCCGGGTCATGTGCTCGATGCCGCCCGCGACGAGGACGTCCTCGAAGCCCGCGCGGATCTGCCCGGCGGCGAAGTTGATCGCCTGCTGGCCCGAGCCACACATCCGGTCGAGCTGGACGCCAGGGACGCTATCGCCCCAGCCGGCGACCATCGGCGCGAGGCGAGCGATGTTATTGGCCTGCTCGTCGACCGGATCGACACAGCCGTAGATCACGTCCTCGATGTCCTCGGAGCCCGAGAAGCCGTTTCGTTCCTCCAGAGCCAACAGCGGTTCGGCGGCTAAGTCCTGTGGGTGTGTGTCGCGAAACGAGCCGTCGTGTTTGCCGAAGGGGGTTCGCGTGGCATCGACGATGTATGCGTCCTGCATAGCTTCCCTTACGAGGGAGCGGACTTCACTGTTCGCCCCGGTCGAGCGGTAGCGGTTGGTCGAGTAGTTTCTCGGGAAAGAGGCAATGAGACTGTCTTGGAAGCCTCCGATGCGCTCGGCTCCCGCGACTCGTTGCGCTCCTCGGCTCACTTCGTTCGCCTGTCGTTCGAAAGGCGCCGCGCCTTTCGTGATGACGAGAGAGCGATAGTACTAGTCGCAACCTCTGCAACATCGGATTGATGTTTTGTTTGAGCAACTAAGATCCTCGCAAACGTAATATGGCTTCCACTGAAGCGATGCTGGGGACGAAGCGTTCCGGCGGATTTCTGGTGACAGGAGATGTGGAAAGCCGGCCGTGTTCGGGCGGCAACCGCCCGAACA
>PXQR01000034.1 GCA_003021235.1 Halobacteriales archaeon QH_6_64_20
GAACCGATAGGAATCGGTACCCCCGAGGACGTAGCCGGTCGCCGTCGATCCGTCGATCTCGTCGCTGGAATTGATCGACCCGTCCCTGGCCGTGCTCTTCTCCAATTCGCCCGAGACCGACAGCTCGTACTCGACGCGCGGGCCGGTGCCGACGATACTCAGCGAACGGGCTGGTTCGGACGAACCGAACCCGTCGGGGTCGACCGCCTCGCCGTCGACGAACAGGTCGAGGTCGCCGTTTCGGGCGAAGGATACGACCTTGCCGTCGAAGTAGTAGTCGTCCGTCCCTCGATTGTCGACGGCCCCGGAAGCGATCGAGCCGTCGATCGTATCCGCGCCGTTACCGTTGCCGCCGATGTCTGCCTCGGCACCTGCTTCGAGCGCACCGGTCACTTCGAACTCGTAGTTCGTGAGCGAGCCGGTTCCCTGCACCACGAGTTCGTTGTCGTAGTCCGGCTCCGGTTCCGGTGTCGGCTCGGGGGCGATCTCCCCGTCCCCGCCGAGGACTCCCACGGCGTCGTAAAAGCGCGCCGTCTCGAAGCGCTCGGGGGGAAAGCCCAAGTCGTCTCGTTGGCCATCGGACAGGTCGTTGAGCGAGAGCGCCCGGTTGCCCTCGGAGTCGGACTCGTCCACGAACTTGAAAAAGCGGTTGTCCTGCGTTCGTTCCCGGTCCTTCGCGTTCGCGTAGACGATATTGCCGCTAGCTTGCTCGACGTGGATGGCCCACGGCCGGGCCATCCGGTGAGGGTCCCACAGGTAGGCCTCACACCACTCGTCGTGAGCGTTCGGCGCATCGACGTGCCACTGGGAGGGCGCTACGCCGCCCTCGGGCTGATTGTGTCCGAACCACGTGTTGTACGCTTGTTCGCCGTCGCCGTGCTGGTAGATGAACTTGTAGTTCTGTCCCCCCATCGTGTACACGTCGCAGTTCGTCACCGATCCCGATCCGTCGGCGACCACTTCTAGAGCTACGTTCATCCGGAACGTCCGGACGTGTGATCGCACTTCGTCGATCGTGCCGCCGTCGTCCGCCCGGAGGAGGAGCCCCGTACAGCCGCCCGTTTCGCCGTTCGTCCCGGTCGATGCGAACGTCTCGAACGGCCCGGTCGGCCCGCTAATCGTCTCGCCGGCGTCGGCTTCGATGGCGAACACCGTTCCATCGAACCCCTGCGCATCGACGTAGCCGCCGAGCATGACGGCTCCGGACTCGAAGCGCATCATGATGCCGCCGCCGGGCGTGTCGAAGCTCGCCGGTCGGGCGTCGAGCGTGACTCCCGCCGGTACGGTCACGCCGTCCGGCGAGAAGTCCGCACCGTTCCGACATCGTACTAGTTCGTCGTTCTGTGCACCGTCGTCGAGGGCCTCTTGCAGGCCGCCTGGTTGTGCGACTATCATTGTATTGGTAGTGGTAGTGGTAGCGGTACTATTACTGTGAGAAGTCCACGACGTAGGTGTCGTTCGCGGGCGTGTCGTCCCGAACCAGCCCCGGGCTTCGACGGCTCGAATAACCGTCGTAGGACAGATGGACGTGGTTGCCACCGTAGCTGTCGCTGTCGAACTGTCGTGTACTCTGGATCCAGACGATCTGGTCGTATTTCGACGCGTCGCCGAAGGTCCCTTCCGCGCAGTTCCGCCGCCCGTAGTCGGCGTCCGTGACTGTCACCGATTCGGTGTTCGATCCGGGCGTCAGATCACAGACCGTGTAATTGTTACTGATCCCGTTGGGCGATTCGGCGACCACTGCGTTGACGAAATCCCTCGCTACCAGCCGCGTGTTAACCGATGTAATGAAGCCGTTCTCGCTCGGATTGTCGAGGTAGAGCGGGGTGTCCACGCCGTCGGTCGCGAAGACGGGGTTGTGATAGAAGCTGTTGCCTCCGTCGGTCGCCCGTAACACCTGATAGCCGGTCGCGTCCGATCCCGACTCGGCGGTGATCCGTGTCCCGACGGGAACCGCTCCCCACTTGTGGGCGTAGGAATCGCCGACCGACGAGTCGTTCAGCACGCCGGTCCCGCCCGAACTTCCCAACTGGATCGTGCCGTTGAGCAGTCGGCCCCGCGCGCCGAGCGAGAACACGGCGTCGTCGTGTCGGGGGACGAAGGTCACCCCCGTCGCATCCAACCGCACGTAATCCGGTATCGTGAGCGTCGCTCCCGGCCGAAACGTTCCCGATCGGCACTCGACGAGCGAGTGCTCGGAGGCATCGGCGAGCGCGCTCCGTAACTCGTCCGCATCGGCCGGTCGCGGAACGCCGGCAGCGTCCGTCTCGTAGTCGGCTTCGGCCGCTTCGGCGGGCGAGGAAAGGGACGCCATCGCGCCGCCGGCCAAGCCCATGCCGAGCGTGTACGCACCGAACTCCCGACGGGTGTAGGTTCGTTCCATTGTTTGCTTCGCACCTGCAACTAAATTTAGACTTCGTTTAACTACATAAATGTACGGCTACTCGTAATACGCTATCCGATTACCCACGTCGGGCCCGAAAGCCGTTCCGCGGAACGATTCGGGTACCGAAACGGCGAGAACTCGCTACGGTGGAGTCACGCCGGCCGGCACACCGGACCGACCGGTAGGTCGGCGTCCGCCTGCGGTGGCGTTGGTACTGTCCTCTCCCGAACACCGACGATCCGAACGCCTGCCCTCGTGGACCGCCGAGCGCAACCGGGACCGCGAACCCGGACGCTGAGCGCGGCGAAATCGAGTCCGTCGACGACGGCGGCGATCGACGCGGTGGGCGTACTCCCGTTAGCGTCGACGAACGCGAGCACGTCGGTGTCGAGCCGGGGGACATCGGGCTCGTACGCGGGGATCACGATTCTGACTAAATGACGCATCGTTTCGTCCGTAGCTCGGAGGCGAGAATATGTCTTGAATTTTCACTAAGTGCAAATAAGCGATACGAGTCGGCGTGCGGCGAGACGACGCTCGACCGGCGATCACGCGCTCGCTGCGCGTTATTGTCCGCTCGCTACACGACGCGGCGACCGGACCGGAGAAGACGCTCACTCGTCGGTCGGTTCGGTGCGGGTCGGCGCGTCGTCGGGGTCGTTCTGCGGGCTGGAAGGGTGATAGTCAGTGTCGTACTCGCCGACCTCCCCGTCCAGGCGGTCGGGGTTGATCCGCCCGCCTAACAACATGAAGTCGACGAGCGTGAGATGTGCCATTGCCTCGACCACGGGTACCGCACGCGGCGGCAGTACGGGGTCGTGGCGGCCGATCACCTGAGCCCCCTTGTGCTCACCGGTCTCCCAGTCGACCGTGGTCTGCTTCTTCGGGATCGAGGTCGGGGCGTGCCAGGTAACGTGTCCATAAATCGGCTGGCCGGTCGTGATCCCGCCCTGGAGGCCGGCGTGATCGTTACCCACCGGGATCGGATCGCCGCGCTCGCCGTCCCCGTCGTTCTCATCGAACGTCCAGTCCTCGTTGCGCTCGGAACCCGATACTTCCCGTGCCTCACGCCCGAGGCCGAACTCGAAGGCCGTCGTCGCGGGGATCGCCATCATCGCCGCCCCCAGTCGGGCGGGTATCGAGTCGAAGCGCGGTGCTCCCAGTCCCCGGGGCACGCCCCGGATCTCGAAGCGGATCGATCCGCCGATCGAGTCGCCTTCGCGCTGGTAGTCGTCCACGACCTCGCGCATCCGGTCGGCGGTCTCGGGGTCCGCACACCGGACCTCGTTTCCCTCGACGTCCGCCATTTGCTCCCAAGAGACCTCGGGCGAACGGACTTCCCCGATCTGGTTCACGTGGGCGCGCACCTCGATGCCCTGCGAGCGGTTTATTTTCCGGGCAATCGCGCCGGCGGCGACCCAGTTCGCGGTTTCGCGCGCCGACGAGCGCCCGCCGCCGCCCCAGTTGCGCGTGCCGAACTTCGCCGAGTAGGTGAAATCGCCGTGGGAGGGCCGCGGTGCGGTTACGAACGGTTCGTATTTGCCCGAGCGGGCGTCCTTGTTCTCGATCGTCATGCCGATCGGCGTTCCGGTCGTATAACCGTCCTGAATCCCGGAGTTGACCGTCACGGCGTCGGGTTCGTCGCGAGAGGTCGTGACCTTCGACTGGCCAGGTTTCCGTCGATCGAGCTCCTCTTGAATGTCCTCGCGGTCGAGTTCGAGGCCGGCCGGACAGCCCGAAACGGTCACGCCCATACCCGGCCCGTGGCTCTCGCCGTAGGTCGTCATCCGGAACAGGCGTCCGAACTGGTTGCCGTTCATTACCTCACTGTGTGAGTCCGAGCCATATAGTGGTTGTACAACGGGGCGAGACGAACGGTAGTATGCCTCGATTCGTAGCGACGGAGTTCCCTTCGGATTTCGGTGTCCGCCGACTCGACCGCGGGAACTCGACGGCCGCATCGGACGAATGATCGATAACATCAGTAAATATTTACTGTCCAGTTGCGTAGCCGGGTTCGAGTCAACGGCGTTACCATGTCGACTTTCGACCCGAACGAAGCGGCGATCGAGACCTGAATTGAGGACACCGATGGGTTCGACCGCGTCGAAGCGGTCGTGAGTCGGACGCACGAACCCCAATCGGCCGCCGAGATCGCTGGGTCGGCACACGTCAGCGAATCGACAGCCCGAAAGCACCTCGACCGGCTCGCCGACCTCGGTCTCGCGCTCGCGGTTCAGGAACCCAGACGCGCGGCGACCTCCTGGAGTCGATCGAGGAGATGCGGGCGGAGATCGAAGACTACCGGCGCGAATACGGCGTCGAAGCGCCCGAGGACCTCGCGGTACTGGATGAAACGGCCGACGGATCGGCTGACCCCTGGGGCGACGTCACCGACTGGATGACGACGCGCGAACATCTCGCGATTGCACGGGCGGCGCTCGCGTACAAACGAGCCAGCGTTCTCGCGAACGCATAGCGTGTCGTCGAACCGCGATCAGCACGAGTTCGGGCCGATCGATCCGGACGCACTACGTCGGATTCGGAAGGTGTTTCGGCGACACGAACCGCTCGTCGACTCGACCGAGATCGACTCGCCGGCACGACCGAGAACGCTCTCGGCAGCTCTAAGCGTCGGGTTCGATTCTCCCGGCCGGTTCGACGTCAGGTGGAGTCGCCGCGGGTACTACAGTTGCCACTACCAGGAGCCGGACGACGGGCTCGCCGTTCGCTTCGATCGTCACCCGAACCCCCACGCGCCGGAAACGCACTTTCACCCTCCTCCCGACGCTTCGACGGATAGGACTGAGCCTTCCTGCATCGAGGTGGTGCTCCCGGAGGACGAAGTCC
>PXQR01000035.1:0-12471 GCA_003021235.1 Halobacteriales archaeon QH_6_64_20
GAACGGAGTAGACGGCAGTTCCTCGGAGCGCTCGGCAGCGGGCTCGTCGCAACGGCGGCCGTGTCCGGAACCGTTACCGCCCGGGAGACACCGACGGTGTCGGTAGGAAACAATTACTTCGATCCGGTCGGATTGGCAGTCGAACCGGGCACGACTGTCCGGTTCGAGATCGACGCCGGATCGCACTCGGTAACTGCTTACGAAAACCGCGTTCCGTCCGACACGACCCCATTCGATAGCGGGACGATATCCGAGGGCGCGTTCGAATACACGTTCGACACGCCCGGAACCTACGATTACTACTGCCTCCCACACAAATCGATGGGAATGACCGGACGAATCGTCGTCAGTGAGCCCGGCGGGCCGGCGGAAGCAACCCCGATCCCCGACGGAGATGTCCCTGAGAGCGATGCGATCGTCACACAGGGACGAGTCAGTGGCGGGTCCGAGGGAAGCGGTATGGGTGGTGACGGCCACATGGGAGAGTCCCAACCCCCTATGATGACTAGAGACAGCCACGGGTGGCGGATGCTTGTTCCTGCGGGCTTTTTTACGACAGCTCTCGGTGTCGTTGGTGGACTCGGGTACTGGCTTTCCCGTCAACACTCTCGAAAGCCAGCTGAAGAAGACCACGCGAGAGCCTCGCTAAAGCGAGAGTATGCACGAGGAGACATTGATGACGAGGAATTCGAATCCCAGCTTGAACAATTGAGTACGGACGAGCAGTGACCAGCCAGCTATTCTGAGGACATCAACGGCTGATTGATTATCGCACTACCGTCTGATATGTGTCACGCGGATCGAAGCCAGCGAGACCCCCGTCACGACTCGTAGCGAATTCTCCCCGAGTTCAATAATGAGATACTCAGCGGGCGTTAGAAGGCCTTGATCCGTCAAAATGGCGGATAAGGCAGAAGTGGACTCGCCGGGATTCGAACCCGGGGCCTCTTCCTTGCGAAGGAAGCGATCTGCCGCTGATCTACGAGCCCGCGTCGGAGTGAAGCTATCCGGTCTGCTCATTTGTAGCTTGTGTTTCACTGCGGACGAGACCGGTTCCCTGTGTCAGTGGCCGAACTGCCGCCGCGGCCGCGCTTGTCGTCGGTGTCACCGCCGGCGTGTAGTAATCGCAGGCGACCGGCGAGGAGGCCTACCAGTAAGCCGGCGAAGTGAGCGATCAGCGCCGCGCCCGCAGTCGCCGTCACGACCGTCACTACGACGGCCAGTGCGGCGAACAGGCCGAACTGGGCTCGTCGACGGAGCCGCAGTCGATCGAGGATCGTCTCCGAAACCGGGTTCGCGGCGAGGGCGTAGCCCGCGAGTGCGAGGACCGCCCCGCTCGCGCCGAGCACGCCGGTCGCCGATCCCGTCAGCCCGCTCACGACCACCTGGAACACTCCCGCGAAGACGCCGGTTGTGAGGAAGAAGGCGTGAAAGCGTGCCCTGGTCGTTACCGCTTCGACGACGAGACCGATTACGAGCAGTGCAAGCGCGTTCGAAAGCAGGTGCAGAAGGCTCGCGTGCGCGTAGACGCTCGTTACCAGCGTCCACGGGTAGACGGCGAGCGGCGGGCTGAGTGCGAAGAAGGCGACGCCGAAGCCCGTCAGTCCGACCAAGCCGCCGACGAGGCTCGCGAACTGCTGGAGCGAGAAGACGACGGCGATCAGCGCCAGCGTTTCGACCGTCGGGCTGTTCACGAGCCGTCCCATACCCCTGCTGGGGAGGCAGGGGAGAAAACGCCGTTGGCTGGGAACGGATAGTCGACGGTCGTGTTTGGTTAGGATACCTCTCAATGGAGAAGTAATAAACCCTTTAGGAAGCCCCCGACACGCTCGGCTCCCGCGACTCGCTGCGCGCTTCGCTCCCTCGTGGTTCAAGAGAGCTTCGCTCTCTTGTCATCACGAAACGGCTTCGCTGTTTCGAACGACTATGCTCGGTCGCTCCAGTGCTTACTTCACCGGGGTTCTACGAAAGACCCGCTTTGCTCGTCTTTCGAGCTCTCGTTCGCTCGCTCCGCTCGCTCACGAGAACGCCGACCGGTCGGCCCCTTCCGGTCCCACCCAAACAATTTCCGAGAGCCTTCGCCGGTTAGGTAAATACCATCGATGCAATCGGGAGCCGATGATCGAGTGCCGCAACTCGCGATCGAGTATCGAGTAGGAGAATGCCGAACGAACCGGGCGACGATGGGTGACGAATCAGTCTTCGAGAACGATCTCGATCGAGACGTCGTTGGGCACCTGGATGCGCATGAGCTGACGGAGCGCCCGCTCGTCGGCATCGAGGTCGATGAGCCGTTTGTGGACGCGCATCTCCCAGTGCTCCCACGTCGCGGTCCCCTCGCCGTCGGGGGACTTGCGGGTCGGAATCTCCAAGTCCTTCGTCGGCAGAGGCACGGGGCCGCTGAGGTTGACCCCGGTGGTCTCCGCGATCTCCCGGACGTCAGTGCAGATGGCATCCAAGTCCTCGGGGCTCGTGCCGGCGAGTCGAACGCGTGCTTGCTGCATTTAGCTCTGAGTGACGTCGAGCACTTTGCCGGCCGCGATGGTCTGGCCCATGTCCCGCACTGCGAAGCTACCGAGTTCGGGGATCTCGCTCGACGGTTCGATCGAGAGCGGTTTCTGGGGTCGAACCGTGACGACTGCCGCATCACCCGACTGGATGAAGTCGGGGTCCTCCTCGTCGACTTCACCACTGGCAGGATCGATCTTCTGGTCGATCGACTCGATCGTACACGCGACCTGGGCAGTATGGGCGTGAAAGACCGGCGTGTAGCCCGCGGTGATCACCGAGGGGTGTTGCATCACGACGATCTGGGCCTGGAAGGTTTCGGCGACCTTCGGCGGGTCGTCGGCGGGCCCACAGACGTCGCCGCGGCGGATGTCGTCCTTGCCGACGCCACGGACGTTGAAGCCGACGTTGTCGCCGGGGCCGGCGTTGTCGACCTCCTCGTGGTGCATCTCGATCGTCCTGACCTCGCCGCCGGCATCGGAGGGCTGGAAGGAGACGTCGTCGCCCGGGCTCATCGTTCCGGTCTCGATCCGACCCACAGGCACAGTACCGATGCCCGAGATCGTGTAGACGTCCTGGATCGGTAATCTGAGCGGCGCATCCGTCGGCGGCTGGGGTTCGGGCAGATCGTTGAGCGATTCGAGAACCGTCGGGCCGTCGTACCACGGCGTGTTATCCGACCCTTCGGCGACGTTGTCGCCCTCGAACGCGGAGGTCGGGATGAAGCTCGCGTCGTCGGTCTGGAAGCGGACCTGGTTCAGCAGCTGTTCGACTTCCTCGACGGCCTCCCGATAACGGTCCTCGTCGTAATCGACGAGATCCATCTTGTTCACGGCGACGATGAGCTCGTCGATACCGAGCGTTCGAGCGAGGAAGACGTGCTCTTGGGTCTGGGGCTGGACGCCGTCGTCCGCGGCGACCACGAGCACGGCGTTGTCGGCTTGCGACGCGCCCGTGATCATGTTCTTCACGAAGTCGCGGTGACCCGGCGTATCGACGATCGTGAAGTAATAGGAGTCGGTGTCGAACTCCTGGTGAGCGATGTCGATGGTGACGCCGCGTTCTCGCTCTTCGGCGAGGTTGTCCATGACGTAGGCGAACTCGAAGCCGCCTTTGCCCTGGGATTCGGCCTCGTCGCGGTGCTGTTCGATGACGTGCTCGGGGACGCTTCCCGTCTCGTAGAGAAGCCGTCCTACCAAGGTGCTCTTTCCGTGGTCGACGTGGCCGATCACGGCCAAGTTCTGGTGGGGTTTGTCTGCCATTGTGATCTCACGCGCAGGATGCGCTCTATCCGGTCTATTCGATAGTTGATCGTAAAACGATTTCGATACGTGGTATATATGGTCCCTCTGCCGTCGGGCGATTTGGCTGTCATTCGCACGGTAACGAATGAACACTACACGACACGAGGACAAACCGGTTCGTGTCGACCGGGGCGTTCTCAGCGTGTCAATCGACCGACGTCTGCGAGCACCGCAGTGGCCGTCTCGGGCCCGCCGGCACCGCGGCCGCTGAGATTCAAACGGCCGGCGTGGCGTGTCTCCAACTGGAGGGTGTTCTGTGTGCCCCCGACGGCCAGTGGTCCGTGTTCGGGAACGAGTCGCGGGCCGACGCGAACCCGTCCTCGAGAGACCTCGCCGATCAGTCGGATCGTTCGGCCGTCCTCGCCGGCGAGTTCGAGCGCGCTGGGCGGGATGCCCTCGATCCCCTCGACCGTGGCGTCGGCGAGCGTGTAGGGTTCCCGAAGGCTCGACCCGTCGGCATCGGCGTCGTTATCGATAGCGCCATCGTCGGTATCGCTATCAGTATCGTTGCCACCGTTGCCATCGTCGCCGTCACGGTCGCCCCCAGCGAGCACGTTCGCGAGGATCACGCACTTGAGCGCGGCGTCGGTCCCCTGAACGTCGAAGGCCGGGTCGGCTTCCGCGACGCCTAAGTCCTGAGCCTCGGCGAGGACGTGCTCGTACGCCAGTCCTTCGGCGGCCATCCGGCTGAGGACGAAGTTCGCCGTCCCGTTCAAGATGCCCCGGACGGCCGTGACGTTCCCCGTGCCGAGGTCGTCGATCACCGACAGCACCGGAATCGCTCCGGCGACGGTCGCCTCGAAGCGCACCTGCCCGCGACTGTTCGCTTCGAACTCCCGGAGGTCGCCGTAGCGTTCCGCGACCGGACCCTTGTTCGCGAGCACGGCGTGACGGTCACGCGCGAGGGCTTGCTCGACGTGTGAAAAGCCCGGTTCGGCGTCGCCCAGCGTCGTCGGCGTCGCTTCGACGAGAACGTCATACGACGCGTCGAGGGCGTCGTTCGGGTCCGCCGCGCCGAGCGGATCGCCCCCCTCTTTCCGAGCGAGAACGGTCTCGGGATCGAGTCCGTCGGGATCGATCGCGGCGCTCCCCGAGTCCGCGAGTGCTACGACCGAGTGACCGTACTCGGGTGCGAGGTCGGCGACGGCACGGCCGACCGCGCCGGCACCGACGATCCCCACCTTCATCGGCTCGCCCCCGCAGTCAGCGGTTCGATCACGCTGAGGCCCTTTTCGGCCGCGGCGTCGTGAACGATCGAGAGGGTTCGGTCGGCTTCGGTGGTCGCGAGGCGTATCCGGGCGGTCGACGCTCCGTCCGTTCCCTCGGGAGCCGACAGGGAGACGTCCGTTACCGAGGCGTCGGCGCGTCGTTCGAGATCCGAAAGCGTATCCGACAGGTCGGCATCGACGAGTGAACCGATCAAAAGCACCGTGAGCGACTCGCTGTAGCGCTCCGAGCCGGCCTGGACGACTTCGACGCCGGCCTCGCGTAGCGCGTCGACGATCGTTTCGAACCCCTTGGGAGTGGCTTCGAGGGCGACCTCGACCGGGATACGCCCGCGAGGAGTGAGCGAGCCGCGCTCGTGGAAGATCGAGAGCAGGTTACCCCCGCGAGCGGCGATCGGTTCGAGGGCGCGGAGCAGTTCGCCGGGTTCGTCGACGAGTTCGAGCCGGATCGTATAGGTCCGGTCCCGACCCCCGCCGTCCGGACGCGCGTCGTTCGACATACCAGCCCCTGTGTGCCGACGGACCTAAACACGCACCTTTTCGCTGAGGTCCTTTCCCAATAGAGCGGGACCCCGACAAACACCGTTGCGACGACCTACCGCGTTCAAACATATGAGCGTCCAACGAACACTAATCGTCCGGCTGTCTCGCTCGGGATCGCGATCCTGGTTGCCCTCGTCTTCGGTCTCACGACGGGCGGTGTGCTCGCCGCGATCGCAGGAGCCGTCGGGGTGGTTGTGCCCCGCAACGCGACCGTCCGGAAGCTTCGAGAGGAACGAGCAGCGGAGCAATCGTCTGCTGGGACGGATATGAACGCGAGTTCGGTGGTCCGATCGATAAACCAATACGCGGACGCTACCGCGATCAAGGGATCGGGCGTTCGGTCGCTCGCAGGAGATACGGACACGGACGGAGCGGAACGAGTCGGTGCAAACCGGAACTAACGGCTAAAGCTTCAGCGGATCGAGAACGTCGATTCCGACGCCGAGCGATCCGGGAACGGTCGACGATGCTGTGATCGGCACGCCAGCAAACGCACCGGTAAGTAGAGCGAGCACCGAGACGACGTGATCCATACGGACGACTCCGGGCGGTAGCGAAATCCGACTATCGGTTCCGAGGGGTTCGCCGAGAGGTGAACGATTATGCCTCTCGAGAGCGAGTACCACGATATGTCCGATTTCGTGACGGTAGCAGGAACGGACGACCTGACGGACGGCGAAGGCACGGTCGTCGAGGCGAACGGCCATACGGTCGCGCTCTTTCGCGTCGACGGCGACTTCCAGGCCATCGGCAACGAGTGTACACACATGGGCGGACCGCTCGGCGAAGGCGAAGTGGACGGCGAGACCGTGACTTGCCCGTGGCACGGCGCACAGTTCGACATCACCTCCGGGGCGGTTCTCGAAGATCCGGCGGACGACTCGGTACCCGAGTACGAGGTACGCGTCGACGGCGACGAGGTCCAGGTCGGCGTCTGAACACGAGATCGGACGATCCCGCTGAGTCGATCATCGAGCGTTGAACAGTGGCCGACTGCGACCAATGACCAACCATTCGGCCTGCAACGCCCGGTCGGACCCGGCGACCGCGCTTCGGTAGCTCTTTTCGAGTGGGACGATTCCCTCCCAGTATGCAGACCGTTCTCCTCGCCGCCGGGGAAGGAACCCGGATGCGCCCGCTCACGGCGAGCCTTCCCAAACCGATGCTTCCGGTCGCCGATCGCCCGCTCGTTTGTCATACCGCCGACGCCGCCGTCGAAGCCGGTACCGAGGAGCTGATCTTCGTCGTCGGCTACGAGGCCGAGGTCGTGCGCTCGTATTTCGGCGAGGAGTACCGAGGGGTGCCCGTGAACTACGCCGTACAGACGGAACAAGAAGGCACCGCCGACGCCGTACGAGCGGCACGCGAGCACATCGAGGACGACTTCTGCGTGCTCAACGGCGACGATCTGTACGATCACGAGGCCATTGCCGCACTGTTCGATTCGGCACCCGGTGTCGGGGCCTACCGCGCGGAGAACCCGTCTAACTACGGCGTGCTTACGGTCGAGAGTGATCGGGTAACGGGTATCACCGAAAAGCCCGAGGACCCCGCGGCCGATCTCGTGAACGCCGGGGCGTACGCCTTTCCCACCGAAGCTCGGGCGTGGCTCGCCGTCGAGAAAAGCGAACGCGGTGAACGCGAGATTACCGACGTCCTCGCGCGCGTCGTCGCGGAACACAACACTACCTACACCGAGATCGACCGCTGGCTCGACGTGGGCCGCCCGTGGGAGCTACTGGCGGCCAACGAGTGGAAACTTGCCGATCTCGAACGCGACATCCAGGGCGAGGTCGCCGAGAGCGCCGACCTCCGGGGGCCCGTAGTTGTCGAGGAGGACGCAGAGATCGAACCGAGTGTCGTAATAGAAGGGCCGGCCCTCGTTCGAGCGGGCGCACGCGTCGGGCCGAACGCCTACGTTCGAGGGGCGACCCTCTTAGGCGAGGACTCGCGGGTCGGTCAGTCCGTCGAGATCAAAAACAGCGTTATCATGGCCGGTTCCGCGGTGCCGCACCTCTCCTACGTCGGCGATAGCGTGCTCGGTCGGGACGTGAATTTCGGCGCGGGAACGACCGTCGCGAACCTGCGCCACGACGACAGGGCGGTGAACCAGACGGTCAGAGGCGAGCGCGTCTCGACCGGCCGCCGCAAGTACGGCGTCGTCGTCGGCGACAACGTGAAAACGGGAATCGACACGACGCTGTACCCAGGCGTGGTGCTCTCGACGAACGCGCGCACGGACCCGGACGAAACCGTCTCACGCGATCGATAGGGATCCACCGATCCTACCTCGGTTCCAGTTCCGGCGCTCGCCCCCGACGCCTCGATCGATCGGGTATCGACTTACGGTGCTTCGGTTCCTCGATCGGGTATGGCCGACGACGAGATCCGTGCGTGGCTGGTCGAACGCACGTACCCCGACGACGAACAGAACCTCGTGATCCTCGTCTACGCGACGACGGATGGCGAGCGCTACCTGCGAAAGGAACGTGCTCTCACCAGTTTCACCGGGCCGGCACGGGATACCTACGCGGCGACCGACGCCCCTGCAGAGAATTTTGGAGATGTCACCGACTCCGAAGAACGCGAGCGCTACGCCGCGGAAGCCCGCCGGATGGCCACGCAACACGACCCGACCGACACCGTGTGATACGCACTAAAGGAGTCGGCCCATTCTCCGGTTTTCGCTGTCGGACGACAAGCGAGAACGAGACTCCGTTCGGTCGGATAGACACGAGCTATTGCGCTCCCCTCGCGGTTCGGGGGACTCACGACTCAGGGGAGGGTCCGGCGGCAGCCTCAACCGCGTGATTTCGAACGAGAGCGACGAGATCGGCTTCGGTCACGGGGTGTGTCTCCCCGGCGAGATCGACGTCGCCTGTAATACGCACGGCCGTCGGCGGTTCGAGGTTCGCCGCCTCCAAGAGGTCGAAATCGTAAAACACCTCCTCCGGGGTTCCACTGTCGACGATATTGCCATCGGCCATGATACAGATACGGTCTGCGACCTCCGCAGCGAGATCGACGTCGTGTGTCGAGAGCACGAAGCTCACCCCGTCGTCGTGGAGGCGCTCGATCATTGCAACGACGCGCTTGCCGCGGGCCGGGTCGAGCCCGGCGAGCGGTTCGTCCATGACGATGACCTTCGGATCTAACGCTACGATCCCGGCGAGCGCCACGAGGCGTTTCTCGCCGCCGCTCAGGTAATGTGGGATCCGATCGGCCAAGTGCGAAGCGTCTACCGCCTCCAGCGCGGTTTCTGCGCGTTGTCGCGCTTTCTCGTCGCCTGCGCCGAAGTTTTTCGGCCCGAACATCACGTCGTCGACGACGGTCGGTGCGACGAGTTGGGTATCGGCGTCCTGGAAGACGAACCCCACCGTTCTGCGAACCCGGTCGATGGTCTCTTTCGTAACGGGTTCGCCCTCGATGCGGAGTTCGCCTTCGTCGGGCGTGAGCAGTCCGTTGCAGTGTTCGAGCAGGGTCGATTTCCCCGCGCCGTTCGGCCCGCAGACGGCAACGATTTCTTCTGTTGGACGGTAAACTCGACGTCGTGGATCCCGACTGTTCCGTCGGGATAGGTGTGAGACCGGCAGGTGAGGTCAAGCAGCGTCACGCGAGCACCCCATAGGCGATCACCGATACCGCCAACTCGCCGACGACGAGGAGGTCACGAGCGGGCGGGCGCTCGACGTGGCTGTACAGGGTCAGATCGCCGTCGTATCCGCGTACTTCCATCGAGTCGGTCAGGCGCTCGGAGCGTTCGATCGCGGTGAGAAACGTCATTCCGAAGACGCGCGAGTAAAGCTGTCGATTGCCCCAGAAATCGCTGACCAGGCTCCCGCCGCGCGCGTCGACCCCGCTCACGAGGTCTTCGAGCGTTTCGAGCATCACGAACGTGAACCGATAGGTCAACAGCGCGATCTGGTCGACTGGCCGCGGCAGGACCCTGCCGAGCACATGGGCGACGTCGTTGTATTCCGTCGTCATCGCGATCGTCAGCGAGTAGGTGACGACCGAGAGCGACCGGAACAGTAGTCCGAGGAACACCGAGAGACCGGCCCAGGTGAGCGAGAGGCTTCCAATTGGGGTTTCGAGAACGAGACCACCGATCGGTACGCCCGGTTCGCCGAAGGCGAGCGGGCCGACGATCGTTACGACGAACACCACGGGAAGCGTGTACCAGTAAAGCAAGCGTTGAACCGGGAGTCCGCTCGCAGCGTACAGCCCGAGAATCGCCGCGTAGATACCCGCGACGATCGTCGGGTCGTCAACGATCGTTACCGCGAGTACGACGATCGGTAGAACGGCGACCTTCGTCCAGGGGTTGATCCGGTGGAGAGGACCGTCCCATCGCTCGGCGTAGGCCGTGATGAGCCGCGGGTCGGGAACGTGATTCGAGAGTGCTGACATGGATTTCGATCCCTTAGGCTTCCTGGGTCGCCATAGCGTAGGCGAAAAAGAACCCACCGAGGAGGAAGCACGCTATCACGATCGGGACGAACTCGCCTAGGACGTCGACCGGCTCGGGCGTGACGACACCACGTCCGAGGTCGACGAGCGGGGCGCCCCCGCTCGTCGCGCCGCCCTCAACGATAGCCCCGAAACGCTTTCCCATCGGCATCGCCCCGCCCGTCGCGAAGAAACCGTACACGCTCGCGGCGGCACCGCCGACGAGCACGGCTGCAAGCACGCCGTATTGCTTCCAGGTCCTCATCAGGCAGTCACCTCGGTTCCGGTCTCTGTCTCGTCGGTAACGTCAACACCGCCCTTGATGAGGTCCGGGCGCATCGAGGTAAGGAATGAGACTGTCAATCCAGTCAGTAGGCCTTCAGCGACCGCGACACCGAGGTTGAGCGCGACGAGCGCCCCCATGTACAGCGCGAGATCGAGGCCCTGGATAGCGGTCCCCTGAATCCCGCTGACCAGTGGAATCGCGCCCATGATGAGACCACCGATGCCGAGGCCAGCGATCGTGGCGGTCGCCGCAGCCGGGAACGTGTCCCAGTTAGCTCGCACGAGCGCAACGAACGCATAGTAGGTGATGATCACCTCAGCCGCGTTGACGAGCGTGTTCGCGCCGATAAGTCCCCAGGCACCGTGGCCGATCACGGCCGAGAGGATGTTCACGACGAGGACGATCAGCGTGCCGATCGCCGGCCCGGCGAGAATACCGATGAGTCCAGTGAGGTTCATATGGACGCCGCCAAGAATGGGGAGATTGAGCTGAAAAATGGCGAAACTCGCCGCCCCAGCGATCCCTGCGAGTGCGATTCGGCGCGTTTCGAGCCCACGTTGTCTGACTCGGTAGACCACCGCACCAAACAACGCGACAGCGAGTCCGTTCCACAGTACGAGCGCCCACAACGGGAAGATCCCGTCCGGAAGGTGGATGTGTGCCATAGCAGTTGTTAATCTACTTCGTTGCTATAATAATCTTGCGCATATCGGATATCTCGATTAGCAATATTGAAATGAGGCAACGGTAGGTGGCGTCACGGATGGTGTCTTTCCCGGGAACGAAAGACGACAGCGCTTGGCGCTGGCGAGAATGTTACGGGTCGGTCGTTGGCCGATGTCCCAGTGCGGGCGTCCGGCGAGGTGGTCGTGGTACTTCTTCACGACTTCCGAGTACGCATCGGCGGCGATACTCCACTCACAGTGGTCGCAGGTGCCGGTGACGTACGCGCGTCTGGTAGACATGTTGATAGCCATTTTACATCCGAAGTCAACAGCCCTTGTTATCAGCGTAGCGGCTACCACTGACCTCGGACGGCGTCCGGTTCGGGGTGATCCGAGTCGGCGATACGCCGAGAGTACCTTCGAGGTGAGCGGACGAAACGACGATCCAGTGACGGCCGCATCAGCCGGTTATCGGCGAGGACGCACCGAACGGTGTTCGTTCCCCGTGTCGTTCTCGCCGTCGGTCGGATCAGTCGGAGTCCGGTAGCCAGTGAGTATCAAAGGCTAATATCTTACGGACAGTAGATTAATACATGGCTGTCGTGAGCATCTCGATGCCCGACGAACTCCTGCGACGGATCGACGGGTTCGCCGACGAACACGGCTACACTGGTCGGAGCGAGGTCTTCCGAGAGGCCGCTCGGGATCTATTGGGGGAGTTCGAGGACCGCCGGCTCGAAGATCGCGAACTCATGGGCGTCGTCACAGTGCTGTTCGACTACGAGACGACGAGCGTCGAAGAACGCATGATGAGCCTGCGTCACGAACACGAATACCTCGTCGCCTCCAATTTCCACAGCCACGTCGGCGATCACTACTGTATGGAGCTGTTCATTCTCGATGGCACGCTCGAAGAGATCTCGACGTTCGTCGGGAAGATACGGGCCACGAGGGACACCATGAGCGTCGATTACTCGGTGATTCCGGTGGACGACTTCGCCCGGACGATCGCCGACTCGGAGTGATCGACGGCTGCGACGGAACCAGCGACGGACGTCGACAACGGCGGCGGTGGACGACGCGAACGCTCAGGCGCCACCTGAGACGAGCGCGAGCGCGCGATACAGCCCGAACGCGACGCCGGCCGAGGCGACGAGGGTAACGAGCCACGCGGCGACCGTCACGCCGATCTTCCGGCCCGAGACGCCTGTGGAGCCGACGACGAGGCCGCTCCCGATCACACTGGAGATTATGGTGTTGTTAAAGGAAATCGAAATGCCGAGCGCGATCGCGACCTGTGCGATAACGAATCCCGGAATCAGCGCGGCGATCGACCGGCGAACCCCTAACTGGGAGTACTCCCGGGAGACCGCTTGGAGAAGGCGAGGCGATCCCATCCACGCACCGAGCAGGATGCCGACCGAGCCGAGCAGAAGCAGGAGGATGCCGGGCGTGCCGAGCGAGTCGAACAGGGGTTCGAGCGGGCCGGT
>PXQR01000035.1:12508-29030 GCA_003021235.1 Halobacteriales archaeon QH_6_64_20
CCGCCGTCCACAGAGTCGAGCATCGACCGGCGCATCGCGTAGAAGACGAGCGCGCCGAAGGCGAGGCTCGTCACCAGCATAACGAGCGTGTAGGCACCGAAAAGGGAGATCTCGAGGCCGAGGAGCGCAGAGACGAACCCCGCCAAGGTGCCGCCGCTCGCCGCGAGGAATATCGCGAGTTGGACGTTCGCAAGGATGAACCCGACGATTCCTGCGAGCAGGGGCACTCCCAGGACTTCGGGGACGTCATCACGGCGAAGCAAGGTCGCGGTTCCGTACGCGAGCGAGGCCGAAACGAAGGGAACGGCGATCCAGAAGGCCGCGATGCGCTGATACGTCCCGAAGGCCGGAGCGCCGCCGAGACTGAGGCCAGCGCCGATGACCGCCCCGGTGACCGCGAAGGCAGTGGGGATCGGATAGCCAGTCCGGACGCCGACGGCGATGAACGCGGCGGCGGTGAGCAACCCGGCGGTCGCAGCTAAGGGGGTGATCGAAACGCCGTTGATGAGGTCGTTGCCGACCGTCTCGGAGATGCTGCCGCCCTGAGCGATCGCGCCGAGCGCGGCAAAGGTCCCCACCAAGAAGGCCGCCCGCATGGTCGGGACCGCGTTCGCGCCGACCGCCGGAGCGAACGGCGGGGAGTTAGACGACGCCCCGAGCGCCCACGCCATCGAGAGGCTCGCGATCACCGCGACGCCGACGATGATCCTCTCCGCTCTCCCGTCGGTGACCGCATACGACGGCGAACCGCCGCCGGGCGTGCTGGCCCGGATCGAACCGCCTCCCCGCGCTCGTCGTGGAATCCCATCACTATCCCGACGTATAGCCCCTGCGCTCAAAGCCGTATCGACTCCGTGAGGACGAAACGCGATCGAGCACGGACGGCGGCCGAGCGGGGGCTCTACGCGGATAGACACGCGTCCGGACACGGTGATTCGCGTTCGAAGCGGTTCGTCCCGACTGGAAAAGGCCTATGGACGAACCGAGCCACGGGCCGGTATGAGCGAAGCGGACGCCGCGGGGGAGGTGCCGGTCGAGTTCGATGCGACGGGACTGGTCCCCGTCGTTACTCAAGACGCGGACAGCGACGAGGTACTGATGGTCGCGTACGCGAACGCGGCGGCGATCTCCCGTACCGCCGAAACGGGGCTCGCACACTACTACTCGCGGAGCCGCGAGGAACTCTGGCAGAAAGGGGCGACGAGCGGGAACGTCCAGCGGATCGAGGGAATCAGGATCGACTGTGACGGCGACACCCTCCTCTATCGGGTCTCCCAGGCGGGCGGAGCTTGTCACACGGGTCACGAGAGCTGCTTTTACCGCTCGGTCGAGGACGTCTCGCGCGGCACGGCGAACGAGAACGGAAAAGCCGAAACCGTCGTCGAAACCGAGGCCGTCGCCGATCGGGTCTTCGATCCCGAGGCGGTCTACGACGACTGAGAATGGCGGGAGCGATCGAAGGAGCCAATGGCGACGCCGACACGTCCGCGCTCGTCGACGACCTCGCCGGAGCGCACGAGGAGTACGAAGCCCGCCGCGAGGCGGTAAGCGAGATCGGCGAGGGGAATCTTCAGGACCTGGCCGACGCATACGACCGGGCGACGACCCTGCTCGATCGCTACGAAGAGCGTGCCACGGGGAGCGGCGACTTCAAGGCGTTCGTCACCTTCCAGAGTGCGTTTACCGAACACGCCGAATCGCTCCCCGAGGACCTCCCGAAGCGAGCGGCCTTCGAGCGCGCCGCCGATCGGTTCGACAAACGTCGCCTCTCGACGTCCGATTTCGAGCGCGCCCGCGAGACGCTCTCGGAGGCGGCCGACCTGATCGCGCGACTCGACGAGCGCCGGGCGGCCCGCGAGCAGTACCGCGAGACACGCCGCGCGGTCGTTACGCGCCGTGACGCGCTCGACGAGCGGATCGAGGAGTCGCGGCGAGTACGACGTTACGGACGGGTCGACCTCGATGCCCCGGTCGAGGAGTTGCAGGAGCCGATCGTCGCGTACGACGAGGCGGTCGAAGAAGCCTTCGAGACGTTTCGCCGCGAGGAGAGTACACGAGTCGTGCTCGATTTCCTCGCGTCGACCGCGGCGTATCCACTCGTTCCCTTCGGTCAGCCGCCGGCGGACCTGATGGAGTACGTCGAGAACGACGAGGCAGGCACCGAGCCGATCTCGGAACTGCTCACGTACAGCGAGTACTCCGCCTCGAAGCTCGATCACTACGTTGAGAGTCCCCATGAGCTACAGCGTCACGTTGGGACCCACCGAACCTATCTCGCCGATCTCGACGCCGAACCGCTGACGATCGGCTGGCCACCCCCGCCTGCCGACCGGCTGTGGTGGCGCGCCCGCGAACTCGTGGCGGTCGTCTCGAAGTTCGCTCCGCCGGCCGTAGTCGAGAACCTCCGAGCGGTCAGAGCGCTCGCGAGGGACGACGAACGCTACGAGCGCCTCCGTGAGACCGCTCGAGCACGGGCCGCTCTCGACGCCGAGACGCGCGAACGCTTAGCGAGCGGCGAGGTAGAGCGCGAGGTAGCGGAACTCGAAGCCGAGCGCGAGCACCTCGACGAGGCACTGTCGACGTACCCGACGGTGTAAGCCGAGCGATCGAGCGAACGGCGAAACGCGTCTATAGGGAGTCGATCCTGGTTCCGCGGGCTTTGTTAAAAGTCGGATCTATTGCGAAACTCCGTTGCTCGGTGAGTTCAACGTGCGTCTCAGCGGCGCTATCAAGATAGTTCGTTTCTATGTTGGAAAAGTAGGTTGGAAAAAACTCCCGCAACAAAGCCGGTTCCGCGTTGCTCTCGGCGATTCGCTTCGAAGCTCGGAACGAATCGACCCCGTCAGGCGGGTTCAGGCCTCGACGCCGGCTCTGGCCCGTTCGAGCGCGCGTTCCATCCCTTCGGCGAGTTCCGTGACGCGGTCGTGTTCACGAGCTTCGGCGTAGACGCGGACGAGCGGTTCCGTGCCGCTGGGACGGGCGAGCACCCAGCCGTCGTCGTAGTCGAGGCGATAGCCGTCGGTGGTATCGACCTCGGTGTCGGCCGCGCTCGCTCGCTCCTCGATGGCGGCCATGATCGCTTCGCGTTCGGTGTCGTCGTCGTACGCGATGTTTCGCCTGACATTGCGGTAGCCGTCCCATTCGGCAACGACCGCCGAGGCCGGCCGATCGGCTACTAATGACAGGAATCGAGCGCCGACGTACGCCCCGTCGCGCGCCAGGCGGTACTCGGGGAAGAAGATCCCGCCGTTGCCCTCGCCGGCGATCGGGACCGACTCGCCTCGTTCCTCCAGATCGCGGATCTGGGCGACGATATTCGTGCTTCCGACGGGCGTGAACGAGACGTCCGCGCCGACCGCCCTGGCGACGTCCTGTAGCCGCCGGGAGGCGGTCACCGCCGATACCACGGTGTCGCCGGCGTCGAGCGTCGCGGCCGCGAGCGCCGCGAGGGCCGCGTCACCCTCGATATACTCGCCGCGCTCGTCGAAGAAGATCGCCCGGTCGGCGTCGCCGTCGTGGGCGATCCCGCAGTCGGCGTCGGTCGTGCGGACCAAGCGAGCCAGATCTCCCAGGTTCCCGGGGACGGGTTCGGGATCCCGGCCGGGAAAGGTGCCGTCGGGTTGGGCGTGTATCGTAAGCACCGAACAGCCCAGCCGCCGGAAAAAGTCAGGACTCGTGAGCGAACCGGCTCCGTGACCGGGATCGAGCGCGATGGTCAGGTCCGCCCCACCGATCCGTTCGCGGGGAGCGGCGTCGAGGAGGTCGTCGACGTACGCACGACGAGCGCCTTCGACCCGTCGTGCGGCACCGACCTCGTCCCAGCGCGCACGGGCGAAGCGCTCGGTTCGAAGCACCGACTCGATCCGTTCGAGGTCGCTCACGGGGAGTTCGACGCCGTCGGTGCCGATCAGCTTCAGACCGTTGTATTGCGGGGGATTGTGACTCGCGGTGATCACCACCGTAGGGACGCCCTCGCGCTCGGCGTACGCCTGGACGCCCGGCGTGGGGACCACCCCCAATCGGTGGACGTCGATACCGGTGCTCCGTAGCCCGCTCGCCGCCGCGTCGGCGAAGGTGCTGCCCGTCGCGCGCGTGTCGCGGGCCACGGCGGCTTCGCTCGCCCCCCAGGCCGTCCCGACGGCCGTCGCCACGCGGAGGACGAACTCCGGGGTGAGGTCGTTGTTCGCCACGCCCCGAACCCCGCTCGACCCGAACAGCTTCATCGAACGAACCTCGACGCCCGAGCGTCAAATCGGTTGCGACGGTTCGAAACGCCGAACCGGTACTTCGGACTTCGTTCGTGGGGCAGCGCCCGACTCGACCCAGTAGGTGAAGTTCGTATTAACACCGTCGAGATTCCAATCCCCGGAGCTTTGGAGAACGCTCACGCAGCGAGCCCATGAGCACCATCGACGAAAAGCGCGTCCACGATCCCGACACCGACCCGGAGACGGCCTACGTCGCAAGCGACAGCGGCGTCGCGACGGTATCGCTCGTCGGTGAGCGCGTCGGGGGCGTCTCGCTCGCCCGCCGCGAACCCGCACGCGATGTCGTAACGAGCGGCGAGCGAGTCGTCGTCGCGACCGACGACGACGTCGTCGAACTCACGAACGGGGAGTCCAGAAAGCTCGACTTCGGCCCGGCGACGGCGGTCGCGATCGACGACCGGGGAGCGGTGCTCGCCGCAGGCGAAAGGCGGCTTGCGCGCTACGCCGCCGGCGGGGACGCCGCCGACGAGTGGCGATCGCTCGGCCAGCTATCGGCGGGCGAGATCAGGGCGATCGACGGCGACCTGGTGGCGAGCTCCGAGGGAGCCTACCGGATCGCGGGCGGGGAAGTACGCTACAGCGGCCTCGGCGACGTCTCGGACGTCACGAGCGCCGGGACACCACACGCGGCGACGTCGGACGGACTGTACGCGCTCGCGAACGGCTGGCAGGGGGTACTGGAGGGAGCGTTCGCCGTCGTGACCGGCGACCCGCGGACGGCAACTCCGGGCGCGCTCGGGCGCGCTCATGCCGTCAGCGGCGATGGATGCTACGAATACGGGGGCGAGAGATGGCAACCCCGAACGCTCCCGACCGAGCAATCGGTCGTTGACGTCGCCTACGGAGCGGGCGTCTGCGCCGTGACCGGCGACGGAACCTTGCTCACGGACGTCGGTCGGGGATGGCGCGAACACCCGGTCGGGGTGCGCGGGGTCCGCGCGATCGCCGTCGGCGGCGTCGATCGGTAACGGAGTACGCACCTCAAGACTCGGTGACTCGATCGGGTCGAGCTCGTCCCGTCCGGCTTACCCCGAACCGGCTGGCCAGCCCGTCTCGCTCACGTCGGTCGTGTTCGGACCGATCCGGGCCATGAGGAGCGTACTCCTCCAACGTCCCACGACCCGTCGGACGGAACGAGGCATGCGGCGTCGGTCGGTCGTTCCGCGTTCGATCGGCCGTCCCGGGTTCAATCGGCCACTCCGACGCTGTCGGCCGCGGCGGGCGGGACGGGCGTGCGCCCCCCGCGGAAGTACGCGAGGCCCTCGTCGACGAGCGCGGCTTTGTGTCGGTCCTCGCCGCCGCCGTCTGCGGTCAGTTCGTCGTGTCTGCGCGGACGGGATCGGGACGACGGCGGTGACGGACGGGTTCGAGCCGCGGATCGAAAAGGGGTTTACCCGTCGGCGTCGTGCGGCTTCACGTGATCGTCAGCGGTCGTTGCTCCCAATCGCTCGCGGCGGCGCTCGCGACCGACCTCGGCGAACCGCTCGTCGGCACCGAGCGAGCCCGCTTTCCCGACGGTGAACTCCGTATCCATCTCGATTTCGATTTCGACGACGGCAACGCCACGGAGCACGCGATCGTCGTCGCCGCGACCGTCTCCCACGACGCCTTCGTCGAGTTGCTCCAGCTCCAGGACGCCCTGCGCGAGACCGGCGTCGAGGCGGTCACGACGGTGCTTCCGTACATGGGCTATGCCCGTCAGGACCGTTCGTTCGAGCCCGGCCAGCCCGTCTCCGCACGCGCGATGGCCCGGGCGATCGCCACCGGCACGGACCGGGTGCTCGTCGTCAATCCCCACGAGGAGAGCGTCGGTGACTTCTTCGAGGTCCCCTGCGTCACCGTCGACGCCGCCGCGCGGTTGGCCGATCCGCTTTCCGATCTCCGCGAGCCGGTCTTTCTCGCGCCCGACGGCGGCGCGATCGGACTGGCCGAGACGGTGCGGGACGCTTACGGCGCGGGGACGACCGACTACTTCGAGAAGACCCGTCGCTCCGGCGGCGAGGTCGAGATCACCCCGCACGAGACCGACGTCGGCGGACGGGACGTCGTGCTCGTCGACGACATCGTCGCCACCGGCCGCACGATGGCCGAAACCGTCGATATCCTCGCCGGACGCGACGCGGCCCGTGTCTTTGCGAGCTGTGTCCACCCGGTGCTCGCCGAGGGTGCCTACACTCGACTGGCCCGGGCGGGCGTCGAGGCGGTGTATGGTACCGACACGATAGAACGCGCGGTCAGCGCGGTGAGCGTCGCGCCGACTGTCGCTGCGGCGCTTCGGGGTACGGAGTAACCGGATCGAACGGCGGATCGGAGGCGGGAATCCGGCGACCGAGGGACGAGAACGGACGAGAGCGGAACGAAACCTATGAACCGATCACGGAGGCGTGGGGGCGGCTGAGTTGCGGGCGCACTCAGGCCGTCGCTTCCCGGAGGGGGGAAATCGCGATCGTCATCGGGATGCCCTCGACCTCCCACTCGCGCTGGTGAGCGTCCTCGGAGATCTCCAGTTCGGCGAGGGGAACGGTCTCTGCGGCGCGCACCTCGCTTTCGACGAGGTCGGCGTGTTCGTCCACGAGCCCCGCGATCCGGTCGTCCGCGACCTCGACTGCGAGGCGGACCTGCTCTTCGAGATCGAGGTCGAGGTCCTTTCGCATCTGCTGGACCCGCCGGATGACCTCCCGGGCGTAGCCCTCGGCCTCGATGTCCTCGGTGAGCGCCGTGTCGACGTAGACGGAGCCGTGTTCGCCCTCGCCGGCGATCGAGACGGGGGCCGCGGCCACCCCTTCCGGCGGCTCCCGGCGGAAGGTCACCATCTCCTCGGTGAGGCCGACCGGCGGGCCGGCCGCCCGCTCGACGGCGCCTTCGAGCGCTGCGAGCGAGCGTTCGGCGACGCGGGCGTCGTTGAGCGCCGCGACGACATCGCCCGCGCGCTCGCCGAACTCCGGGCCGACGACGCTCATGTCGGCGTCGGCGCTGTAGCGTAGTTCGTCCCAGTGCTCGTCCCCGCCGAGCACGCGAACCTCGCGGGCGTTGAGCCGGTCGGCGATCAGATCCCGATGAGCGCCGATCGCCGCCGCGCCTTCCTCGTCCGCGGCGTCGACAACAACGCGGGGCACCGGCCAGCGTAGTTTCCGGCTCTCCTGCTGGCGGGCCGCAGACCCCGCCTCCTCGACCGCACGGACGACCCGCATCTCGGCTTCGAGGGATTCGTCGCCCCACCGTTCTTCGGGTTCGGGCCAGTCGAGCATGTGAACGGTAACGGGGTCGTCCTCGCCGGCGAGCGTGGTGTAGATCTCCTCGGCGACGAAGGGTCCGTAGGGTGCGAGCAGTGCAACGAGTTCCCGGAGCAGGCGGTAAAACGTCGCGTACGCCGCGCGCTTGCCGGGGCTGTCGGCTTCGGCCCACATCCGCTCGCGGACGACTTGGACGTAAAAGCGCGAGACGTCCTCGACGACGAAGTCGAGCAGCGCATCGAGCGCTCGATCCTGACGGTAGTCGTCCCAGGCGTCCGTCATCTCGGCTTTGGTGGTTTGGAGCCGCGAGAGGACCCATCGATCGACCGTTTCGAGCGCGCCTTCGACCTCGGGATCGGCGAGCGTCGTCTCCTCGGGGTCGAACCCGTCGAGGCGCATGTAGGGCAACGGGAAGCGAAAGACGTTCCAGAGGATGTTGAGCTGGCGCTCCATCGTCTCCATGCCGTCCCACGAAAAGCGCATGTCCTCGCCCTGGGGGTTGGTCCCGAGGAGGAACAGACGCATCGCGTCCGCGCCGTGTCTGTCGATCGCCTCCCGGGGCGAGACGATGTTCCCGAGCGACTTCGACATCCCCCGGCCCTCGCTATCGTTGGCGTAGCCGTGCATCAACACCGTCTCGTAGGGAATCTCGCCGACGGCGGCAGTACCCATGCCCAGTTGGGACCAGAACCACCCGCGCGTCTGGTCGTGAGCCTCCATGATGAGATCGGCGGGCCACAGCTCCTCGAAGTCGCCCTCTTTAGCGGGGTAATCGAGCGTGCCCCAGGAGGCGACCGACGAATCGAGCCAGACGTCGAAGACGTCAGGCACTCGTCGGTAGGTCGTCTCACCGTCCGGTCCGCTTTCGGTGATCGTGAGGTCGTCGACGGTCGGCCGGTGCAGATCGATCGTTTCGGGATCGACCTCCTGGTCGGCGCGCTCGGCGAGCTCCTCGCGTGTGCCGACGACGATCATCTCTTCGTCCAGGTGATCGGGGTCGACACCCTCGGGTACCCAGATCGGAAGCGGAATTCCCCAGTAGCGCTGGCGGGAGACGTTCCAGTCCGGGGCGTTTTCGACGAAGTCCCGAAAGCGGTTCTCCCGGGCCCACTCGGGATGCCACTCGCTGTCTTCGATGTTCGCGAGCAGTTCGTCCTTGATCTCGGTGATTTCGATGAACCACTGGTCGGTGACGATCTGGACGATCCCAGTGTCACAGCGCCAGCAGTGACCATAGGAGTGGACGTACGTTTCGTCGGCGAGCAGATGCCCGTTGGCGTCGAGATCGGCCGTAATCTCCGGGTTCGCCTCGCGGACGAACTGGCCTGCGTACGCGCCCGCCGCGTCGGTAAAAGTCCCGTCCGCTCGCACCGGACAGAACGGCTCGAAGCCGAGTTCCGTGCCCCGTTCGAAGTCCTCCTGGCCGTGGCCGGGCGCGGAGTGAACTAATCCGGTGCGATCGGCTTCGACGTACTCGGCGGTGTAGACTTCCAACGCGCCATCGCCGGCGGCGTGATCGGGGACCTCCTCGTCGAGGGGATGGTCGTACGCCCAGCCGGTCATCTCGGTGCCCGAAACCTCCTCGATGACCTCGTAGTCGTCGTAGCCGCCGTGTCCGAGGACCTCCTCGACGCAGTCGGCGGCGATCCAGAGGACCTCCGAATCGTCGCCCCGATCGGCGTTTTCGGCTTCGGTTCCGCCGTCGGAGATCTCGATCTCGACGCTCTCGCTCTCGGTGCTCTCGCTCTCGGCTTCTCTCCCGTCGTTCCCGTCGGTCCCGCCGTCATCGTCGTCGTGCCACGCGCGCACGCCTTGGTAGGTAAGGTCGGGATCGACGGCGACGAACGTGTTCGCGGGGATCGTCCAGGGGGTCGTCGTCCAGATCACGAGCGAACCGTCGCGCTCCTGGAGTGGAAGTTTGACGTAGATCGAGGGGTCCTCGACGTCCTCGTACTCGACTTCGTTGTTCGCGATCCCCGTCTCACACCGGGGGCACTGGCTGATCGAGCGTTTGCCCCGTTCGACGAGCCCCCGATCGGCGACCTGCGAGAAGGCCCACCAGGCCGCCTCCATGTACTCGGGGGTCACAGTTCTATAGGGATTCTCCCAGTCCATCCAGACGCCGAAGGATCGAAAGTCCTCCTGTAGGCCCTCCAGTTGCTCGTCGGCGTAGGCTTTGCACTCGTCGATAAACGCCTTCATCCCGAAGGCCTCGATGTCCTTTTTGTTCTCGAAACCGAGTTCCTCCTCGACCTTCGTCTCGATCGGTAGGCCGTGCATGTCGTAGCCGGGCCGATCGGTGACGTCGTAGCCGCTCATCCGCAGGTAGCGGATGTACGCGTCTTTGAGGGTCTTGTTCCAGGTCGTTCCCATGTGGGCCGCACCGCTCGTATAGGGCGGCCCGTCGACGAAGAACAACCGTTCTGCACCCTCGCGGTGTGCTTTCGTTCGCTCGTAGGCGTCGACCGCGTCCCAGTGGGCAACGGCGCGCTCCGTGACCGCCTCGGGATCGTAGCGGTCGTCGACTGCCTCGAACCGAGTCATATCGGGAGATGTCACTCCGACGGTAAAGGGAAATCGGTCAGGCAGGTCCGACTGTCGATACCGGATCGCGGGTTCCTGTTACTCTGAGAACCCGTCTCGGAAAACGATCGACGTAATCCGACGGCGGTGACGTGTTCGGACAGTGTATTCGCTGTACTGTGCTTACCGGCACACGCTCGCGCGGGCGTCGGAAGCGAGCCACGCGTCGGGGTTGTCCGCGTCATAGACGACGAGCCGGTCGTCGTCGAGTTCGAACTCCTCGTATTGCTCCTCGGCTTCGGGCGGGGTGTCGTGGGTGTGGTCTCGATCGATCATGGGAACTGCCCCGCGAGGCGTTGGCGGGACACTGATTCTTACTCTGATTTGTCTGTGTATATAATTTATGTCGTGTTAATATACAACAAACTCGCATCGGCCGAACAGAGTAGCAGTAAGCGCGAGTAAGGCGAACACGGGCGACGGTAGCGAGCGACGAGTCCGGTACCGTCGCGGAGGTCGGCGGGTAGCCGGCGAACCGTCGATCGGTTTCGTGGACTCGATCGCCACGTGTTTTCATACACCGATATGATTATTCGGTAGGGATCGCTCGGTGAGAGGGCAATAGACACATCGAGGCGGGACTTTCTCGGACGGGTCGCTCTGGTAGCCGCCGCCGGCACGGGTACGCCCCTGTTCGCCGACCGCGGGGTCGGCGCGGCCGCGTCACTCGAAGGCGGGCAGGCCTACGACGTCACCGAGACGCTCACGATCGAGTCGTTCGACGGCACGACCATCGAGGCGAGCCTGTACGAACCGAATACCGACGACCCGCGGCCGGCAATCCTCATGACACACGGCTGGGGCGGCACCCGGGCTGATCGCGAACCCCTGGCCGAACTGTATGCCTCCAATGGCTACGTCGTTCTCACCTACGACTCGCGGGGCTTCGGCGATTCGGGCGGCGAGGTCGGCGTTGACGGCCCGAACGAGGTCGGGGACGCCCAGGAACTGATCTCCTGGCTCGCCGACCGCGAGAGCGTCCGAACGGATGGCGAGGACGATCCGCGGGTGGGGATGGACGGCTATTCGTATGGTGCGGGTATCCAGCTCGTGACGGCCATCGAGGACGATCGCCCGGACGTGCTCGTCCCGCGGTGGGGCTGGCACGACCTGCGCTTTTCGAACGACCCGAATCGAGTACTGAAGTGGGCGTGGTTCTACGGCCTCTACCTCTCGGGCATGGAGAACGGCACCCTGAACGAGGACTTCCTCGCCCTCTCGGAGGAAGCCGTCGAGTCGCAAAACGCCGGCGAGGACCTGCGCGAGTTCTGGCGTTCGCGCTCGCCGGTCGGCCAATTGGGTGCGATCGACGTCCCGACGCTACTGATCTCGGGGTGGGACGATCGGCTCTTCACCCCTAACGAGGCCTTCGCGAACTACCGGGGTCTGGCCGACGCCGGCACCGAGGCTCGCTTGCTGATGTACGATTACGGTCACGACTTCGTCGAGTTCAGTGAGGAGGGTCCCGAAACACAGACCGAGTACGCCGATCGGGCCGCGCTCGCCTGGATGGACGACCACCTCAGAGACGAGTGAGAAGCCGATCTCGCGCCGGTGACGCTCTATCGCTCCCAGTCCGGGGACTTCGAGGAGTACGACGCGTTGCCGGCGAGCGCCGACGGCCGTTCGCTCGCCGCGGCGACCGATAGCGGCGCGTCCCGACTACGCGCGGGCGGCGAGGACTCGGTGAGTTTCGAATTCGACGTCGAGGACGCTCTCGACGTAGTGGGTACCCCGCGACTGTGGCTGGACGTTACGCCGACGGACAGCGAGACCCCGACCCTCTTCGGTGCGCTGGCGGACGTCGGTCCCGACGGCGAGGCGACGCTCATCAAAGAACAGGTCGCGGCGACGCGCGTCGAGCGCGAGGGGTTGCTCGCCTTCGATCTCATCGGCGTCGAACGTCGCCTGCCGGCCGATCACACGCTACGACTAACGCTTACGCTGAACGACGACGGACTCGTCGCCGAGGCAGTCCCCTTCGAGGACGGCCTCTACGTCGACAGCGAAGCGCCCGCCGGTGTCGTTATCAGGCATTCGGCAGGCCGGCCGTCGGTACTCGCCGTCCCGACGCTCGACGGAGCGATCGAGGCGACGGGCGAGCCGACCGACCCGGGCGGGAGCTAGCGAGAGCGGACCGTCGCGGTCCGACGGATCCGTCGGCGATCGGCGTTGCGTGAACTGAGGCAGGTCGGAACCCGTCGGCTTTTGCCCGACGCATACGAGGTCCCGGCCGTGTCCGATCCCGATTTCCCCGATCCGGACGCGAGGAACCCGTTGGCCGGCGACTGTCGTCGGTGTCCAGCGCTCGTCGCCGCGCGCGAACGCATCTGCTGGGGTGTGGGGCCGTTGGACGCGTCGATCGTCGTCGTCGGTGAGGCACCCGCCGCGGGCGACCCCGACGCCGGGCGCTGGCAGGGCGGCAACTGGACCGGGATGGCCTATACCGGCCGGCGCTCGGGGCGGAAGGTCAGGAAGCTGTTCGACGAGGTCGGTGTCGGTGACGCCTACTTTACCAACGCGGTCAAATGTTTCCCGAGCGCCGAAATCGAACCGGGCGAGAGCCAGTGTGAGGGGTCGCCCGCGGAGACCGACAACCGCGAACCGGCACCGGCCGAACGCGCGAACTGCCGGCCGTACCTCCGTCGGGAGATCGAGGAGATCGAGCCCGAGTGTGTGGTAGCGACCGGGAAACACGCCACCCAGTCGCTGTTCGCCGTCGAGGGCCGGACGGTCGATCGCTTCCTCGATCTCGTGTTAGATCTCCAGAACTGTCCGACGCTCGGGACGCCGGTTCTCCCAATTCTCCATCCGTCCTACCAGGAGGTGTGGCTCTCCCGGCTCGGCTACTCCTACGGGGAGTACGTCGAGGAGATCCGTCGGGTTCTCGATAAGGGGTAGCGCCGATCGTCCCGTCCGGGGCTACCTGGTCACCGATCCCGCCGCAGTTCGATCGCCTCGCTCTCCCATCGGTCGAACGTTATCCCCAGTCGGAGACACGCCCAGCCGAGGAGGGTAGCGACGACTGCAACACCCGCCCCGAGGACCCGCGACTCGGTGGAGTCGGCCGAACGTAACGATCGGATCGCGCTCACGATGGCGCTCCCGACGGCGAGCACCCCGAGCGCGTACGACGGGACGAGCGGGTGGACCCCGTCGTGGACGTATTTCGTTCGCAGTCGCCACAGGAAGCCCCGCAACAACAGCGCCGAGAGCTTGGGGACGAACTCGGCGTATCTGATCGTGCTCCGTTCCTCGCCGTAGACGGCAGGCATCGCGACGTCGGCGACACGGAGCCGGTGAGCGTTGAGCCGGATCAACAGATCGTTGACGAACCCGTACTCGTCGTACAGCGCCGACAAGTCGAGCGTTTCGAGCGCCGCATGCGAGATCGCAGTGTAGCCGTTCTGTGGGTCGCCGATCC
The DNA here is from genome assembly GCA_003021235.1 of Halobacteriales archaeon QH_6_64_20. GTDB lineage: Archaea > Halobacteriota > Halobacteria > Halobacteriales > Halococcaceae > PXQR01. The sequence goes on from PXQR01000035.1 coordinate 26,017, forward strand.
GCCAGTAGCCGCTCGCTACTCTCGTAAGCTGGGTGAGTAGGCCGTTCCCGAACAGACGCCAGGAGCTCATCGTTTCGCGGTGGGCGCGATACAGCAACCGATTGCCCTTCGCGTAGTCGGCCGACCCGTCGACCACCGGATCGATCAGCCGCGCCAGCCGGTCGGGATCCATCTGTCCGTCCCCGGCCATCACCGCCGTAACGTCGACCCCGTCCGCGTATGCACACCGATATCCCGTCCGTATCGCCCCGCCGACGCCACGATTGCGTCGGTGGCGGATCGGGACGACACGACGGACCGACACCGCTCCACCGTCCGGGACGCCGACGTCGCTCTCGATCGCGGCTTCGGTATCGGTGTCGGCGTCCGAAACGGCGTCGACCCTCGTGGCGTGACGGCGGATCTCGGCCCACGTCCCGTCGGTCGAGCAGTCGTCGACGACGTACACCCGATCGACGAACGCCGGGATCGTCTCGATCACACGGCCGACCAAGCCCTGCTCGTTGTACGCCGGCACGACGACGCCGACCGACTTGCCCTTATACATCCTCGATCACCTGCCGGAACCGACGGATCGGCCGCTGACGAGGGTGCTTTCCGACCGACTCGAACGAACCGAAACGCTGACACCGTGCGATGAGAGCGCACTCGTCGCCGTCGAAACCGTCAGCGATCGATCCGTCCGGAAGTGCTTCGTCCATTTAATAGTACGTATACAGATGGGTAATTAAGTATTTCAAGCGAAAGCACCGGTAGCGACTCCGTAGCGAGCCGGGACGGTATGGAAGTGTGACCCGCGATCGGTGTCGGTCGTCGCCTCGGTCGTGTCGGGTAGCCGGCGGGTGATTCCGTGGACGATCCGGTTCGAAGTAGGTCCGTCCTACGCTCCGTCGGTGAGGTGGGAAAACCGATAGTCGGTCGATCGGACGAACCAGTAGAGTGGTCGGACCGACGAACCACCGACCGAACGGTCGACTGTCGAACTAGCAGTCGGCGAGGACGGTGAGCTGACGGTCGGTAACTACCCGTAGAGCTTCCCGACGGCGAACTTCGCGGATTCGGCACCGAGGTCCCACGCCACCCGACTGGCGAGTTCCAATGTACCACCGGCCCAGCGACAGGGGTGTGCGAGGAGGTACAGTCGCGGGTACGCCCCCGACTCGATCGCCCGAACGAGGTCGTCGGTCGTCGCGACCCGTTCGATGCCCGAACCCGGCGTTCGCCACGTCCGACCGGTATCAGAGAGGTATCGGAGTCCGCCGGGGGTACCGGGCCCGACGTCGATCGAGCGGTACGCCTCGCCGCGGAGGTCGAAGTCGGCCGGCGAGCAGCGCTCCCACATGTCGGTGTTCGCGTGTGGCGAGAGCGGACTCCCGTGCGCGCAGACCGTCTCGACGGGGACGTGTTCCCTGAACGCTTCGAGGTTGCGTTCGAAGCGCCGGCGCGCCGCGCCGAGGTCGCCCTCTTCGTGTGCCAGGTCCTCGTAATGGTAGCCGATCTCGTGGCCCCGTTCGGCCATCGCCCGTGCGGTTTCGGGATCGAACGTCGCCGTCCGGAGGTAGTACGTCGCCGCGACGTCCCGATGGGATTCGAGCGCCGCCATCCGAGTCGCGTTCGCCGGTCGACGATCGACATCGTGGCGAAGCACGACGAACCGATCGGGCAGGTCGTCCGCGCGCAAGTACTCACATACCGGAAGGAACGCATACCCCGCGGCGAGCGCGGCGTCGAGAAGGCTCTCGTACGCCTCGAAAGTGTAATCGAATATGTTCATGTGAAATCTATCGGAAAATAACGCTAAAGCCCTTGTGAAAGCCCGTGATCGACTGATGTCGTCCGATGTCGTCGACGGCCGTCACGCGGAACGATGCACGCCGAACGACCGATCCGGTCGTCGAGCGGGCGACCGGTCCCTTCGTACGGCCGGCGGGTACGGTCGACGACATGCCTCCGTCCTCCGTACTGTTCGGCGAGTCCCTTCGGGACGGCTACTCGTCGGTTCGCCGTAGCCGGTAGGCGGTCCAGCCGGCGAGCCCGGAGAGAGCGGCGAATACGCCGAACCCGGGACCATCGGTCGCCGTTCGATCGGCGTTCGTTCCGTTCGATGCCGACGTCCCGACGGCCGTATCGGGCGCGGCCGTCGTGGGCGTATCGGTTGGGGAGGGCGAGTTCGTCGGCGTTTCCGTCGTAGTCGTGGCGGACGTAGTGGACGTAGTAGGCGAGTCGGTCGGCGTGGCTGTCGTGGTTGTGGTCGCCGACGGCGTGTCGGTCGCAGTCGCGGTCGTGGAGGGCGAATCGGTCGCCGTGTCCGCCCTGGTCGTTGACGGCGTCTCGGTCGTAACGGACGGTTCAGTCGTGGTGGTCGTTTCGTTTGTAGCGGTCGTCCCGGTCGACGGCTCGGTGGTCGTAGTACTCTCCGCTGCGCTCGCGTTCGCGGCTCGACCGGCGGCGGATTCGACACCCTCGCCGGTCAGCATCTGGGCGAGCGTCGAGGGTGTAATCACCCGCAGGTCGTCGCCTTTCGATCGGACGTGTTCCATCGTCTCCCGGAACGCCGACGTGCTCACGCGGTCGTTGTCGGCACCGACGGTGTGGTACATGACCGCGAGTACCTGACCATTGGCCGTCGCGGCGTCGATCGCTTCGATCGTCGTTTCGACGTCGTCCCCGTTGACCCGTCCGACCGACAGCGGGTCGTCGATCGCCGTTTCCCGTCGGTTCGGGCCGCCGAACCCGATCGCGAAGTACTCCCGGGTGACGTCCGCGACGCGCTGACTGTAGGCTCCGTAGGGGTAGACGATCGACGCCGCCTCCTCGGCGAATCCGCGATCCAGCAGCCACTGTCTCGACTCACGACACTGGGTCGCGATCCCCTCGTCGGAAAGCGACGTGAAGTTCGGATGGCCGCTCATGCTGTGGCTTCCGATCTCCCAGCCGGCCGACTGGAGTTCGCGGAGCTGTTCGAGCTCCGATGGGTCGTCTCCCGTCGACGAGATCCGATCACAAACGACGGC
>PXQR01000035.1:29117-40905 GCA_003021235.1 Halobacteriales archaeon QH_6_64_20
TCCGACGCCGATCACCCCGGCGGTCGCGCCGAGGAATCGGCGTCGTGTCGAGCCTGTGTTCGACATCGGATACTGCTTTAATGCGATATTGATTAGTAATAAACGGGCTAATGAAGGATTATAGCGACCATCACGGTTCGGTAGCGAGCGTTTACGACGGCGACCGTCCCGGCACGGATCCGGCGCGGATCCGGTACGGACGGCCGACCTGACTCCCCGTAGCGGACGGCTACTCGCGGGGAGCACCCGGTCGGCGAACGCTTATGCGGCGGCCGGAAGTACGATTCGCCATGACGCTCGACGCCGAGCGCGTGGAGACGGTGACGGTCGATTCGTACGGCACGCTCGTCGATCCGAGCGCGGCGGAGCGGGCGCTCGCCGACCGGGTCCCGGAGCCGAAGCCGGTATCGGACCTGTGGCGCTCGCGTTCGCTCGCGTACACCATGGTCGGAAACGCGATCGGCTTCTACCAGCCCTTCTACGAGATGAACCGCGACGCCCTCCAGCACGCGCTCGACGTCCACGGTGTCGATCTCGACGCCGACGAACGCGACGCGGTCCTCGAAGTGTATCACGACCTCGACGTGTTTGCGGACGTCCGTGAGGGGATCTCACGACTGCGCGAGGGCGGGTATCCGGTGTACGTCGTCTCGAACGGCAACCCCGAGATGCTCGCCTCGATGGTCGAAGGTGCCGACATCGATGATCTCGTCGTCGATACGATCAGCGCCGAGGAGGTCGAGACGTTCAAGCCGGAACCGGAGATCTATCGCCATGCCGCCGCGCGAACCGGAACGCCGATCGATCGGAGCGTCCACACGGCCGGCCCGTCGTTCGACGTGTTGGGCGCGATGAGCGCCGGAGCACAGGGCGCTTGGCTCGATCGTGAGGGTGATCCCTGGGAGTCGTTCGCTGGGCGCGACCCCGACGTCACGGTCGAGTCGTTTCACGACCTGGCCGAGGCGCTCGGCGTCTGAGCGACGGCCCGGATCGTTCGTCGGTTCTTTCCGTATGTCTCGCCGCGATCGGAGGGCACGAGCGGTCGTAGTGGGCCCCGAGGTTCTATAACGATCGCGGGCGACGCTCCCACTATGTCCACCGACTGTATCTTCTGTTCGATCGTCGCCGGCGACATCCCGGGCAGGATCGTCCACGAGGACGGCGAGATCACCGCCTTCCTCGACGCGAACCCGCTCGCGCCGGGCCATACCCTCGTGGTCCCCGACGAACACACACGGCGGCTGAACGACCTTCCGGATGACACCGCACGCGAGTTGTACGAAGCAGTTCACGCGCTCGTGCCCGCGATCGAGAGCGCGGTCGATGCCGACGCGACGACCGTCGCCGTCAACAACGGCGAGGCCGCCGGTCAGGAGGTGCCCCACGTCCACTGGCACGTCGTCCCGCGCTCCGCTGACGACGGCGGCGGTCCGATCCACGGGGCCTTCGGCGATCGACCGGACCTCGCTGACGACGAACTCGACGGGATCGCCGATCGGATCCGCGACGCACGATGACGTCCTCCCCGACCTAAAGGCGGAGTTCTCCCGTTGATTAAAGACAGCAACGCTCGACGACCGAGAACCCCCTAATGAGACCGCTCGCGATTGGCGGCTGAGCCTCTCTACCGGCGGTGTGGCGGATCGTTGCTCGTTCTCGCTGAGGGATAAAATAAAAGCTTATTATGAAATATTGTCTGGTAAGTAAACGTAATGAGTCAGGTGCAGTCGAAGGCCGCCTGTCCGGAGTGTAGCGGGCGACTCGAAGCGGGCGAGGAGACCTTCTGTTCCGACTGCGGGCTGGTCGTCGCCGAGGACTACCTCGATCGCGGCCCGGAGTGGCGATCGTTCAGCGACGATTCCGAGAACCGCGAGCGGACCGGCGCGCCGCTTACCCGGGCGCGTCACGATCGCGGCCTCTCGACGGAGATCGGCCGCTCACGGGATCTCAGCTCGAAGAAGCGCCGCCGGCTCGCCCGGATGCGTCGCCAGCACAACCGCGCACGTATCTCCTCGAAGGCCGATCGCAATCGAGTGTATGCCTTCACCGAGATCCGCCGGCTGGTGAGCAGTCTCGGACTCCCCCAGTCCATCCGCGATCAGGCCTGCGTGCTCTTCGAGTCGGCCCAGTCCGCCGATCTCCTGCGCGGGCGCTCGCTGGAGGGGTTCGCCGCCGCGTCGGTCTATGCCGTCTGTCGAACCGCCGCCGTCTCCCGAACGGTGGGTGAGATCGCCGACGTCGCACGTGCCTCCGAGGCCGAACTCAAGGCCGCCTACGACGCGCTCAATCGCGAACTCGGTCTCCCTACTGGGCCGATCGACCCGGCCGAATACATCGGGCGCTTCGCGAGCCAGCTCGACGTCCCGAAGACCGTCGAGGCACGCGCACGCGAGTTCGTGACCGAAGGGCGCGAGCGCGGACTGATCAACGGGCGCAACCCGAGCGGCTTTGCCACCACCTGTCTGTACGCCGCGGCGATCGAGGCCGATCACGACCTCACCCAGCGCGAAGCCGCCGACGTCGCGGGTGTCACTCCCGTTACGCTTCGGACGGCGTACTACGACCTGATCGAGGAGTGACGACGAGCGGCCGATCCCCGTCGACCTGCCGGTCGGGAAAGGGAACCCTCCTCGATCGGGGACGACGGCTTCGAGCGTCCGCTCGTGCGGGCACGATCGTAATCGGGTCCGTATCGGGTCGTCGTCGTTCGTCCGGCACGTCGGCTCGACGATGCCGGGTCAGATCAGATCAAGTCGTCCGGAGGTGATCGGTCCGGGGCTCGTAGACCTCTCCCTTGCGCTTTAGCTGTTCGATCTCGTGTTCTGCCTTCTCGCGATCGAGCCCGACCTCGTCGGCTCGCGATAGCACCTCCTCGATCGGCGCGCCCTCGTCGTATTCCGACCCGACGTCCTCGATGAGTGCTCTAACGTTCCTGATCCGATCGCGCTGGGATTTGGAGGTCCCCGTTTCGACCACGTCGGCGTCGAACTCCCCGGTCTCGGGATCGACGCCGATGTCCTTGAGACACGAGCGGACGATCTCGATCACGCGTTCTGCGTCCTCCAGTTCGACCGCGTCCGACAGACGAACTCGGGCGCTCGCTTCCGCGAGGCGCACCAAGGCTTCGAGCTTCCGGGCGGTCACGGGGACGGGAGCGTCCTCGCCGGCTCCCTGCGCGCGTAGATCGACGTAAAACTCCCGGATGGCTTCCTTGGCTTCCTCGGTCATCGTCGGGAAGACCTCCCGTTGGGCATACGCGATGTACTTCCTGAGGAGGTCGGGATCGATCGTCGGCGCGACCTCCTCGGTGACGGCATCCACCGCGTCCTGGGAGACGTTCGCCGCCGTCATCCGCGTGCGCTGGGTGTTGAGTTCACCGGCGTAGTTGGTCTTGATGATGTGGTCGGCGAGGTTGGCGTCCTTTTCGGGGTCCGGCTCGTCCGTTACGGTGAAGATGAGGTCGAACCGTGAGATGAGCGCCGGTTCGAGGTCGATCTGTTCGCCGATCGATTCGTACCGGTCGAACCGGCCGTACTTGGGGTTCGCCGCGGCGAGCAACGAACACCGCGATTTGAGCGTGGCGTTGATCCCGGCCTTGCTCACGCTGATGGTCTGTTGCTCCAATGCTTCGTGCATGGCAGAGCGATCCTCCGATCGCATCTTATCGATCTCGTCGACAGCGGCAATCCCTCGGTCGGCGAGCACGAGCGCACCGGCCTCCAAGGTCCACTGTTGCCCATCTCCAAAATCATCCCTTACAGCTGCTGCAGTTAACCCTGCCGAGCTGCTGCCTTTCCCCGACGTATACACTGACCGCGGTGCGATATGTCGGATATATTGCAGGAGCTGGCTTTTGCCAGTACCAGGGTCCCCGATAAAGAGCAAATGCATGTCGCCCCGGATGCGCGACTCGTCGGGGAGGTGTTTGGTAACTCCCGAAAAGAGCTGGAGCAACATGGCGAGTTTCTCCTGGTCATACCCATAAATGGAGGGAGCGATCGACTCGACCATCTGCTCGTAGATATCGTCCTGCGAGGAGAGTTCGACGATCGCGCTCTTGTCGGCCTCGGTGATGTCCATGTCCTCGAACTGCTCGTCTTCGACCTCGATCGAGAGGCCGTCCATGTAGACGTCGAATATCGGCGATTTCTGCTGACCGTCGCCCTGTTGATCGAGATGGAGGATTCCGGTCGTTCGGACGTGATCGCCCGCGGTGACCTTACCCGTAATATCGTCCTCGATGTGGACGTCGATACTCTGGGGGGTCTCCCCACCACGGAGGCCTTCGGGACTTTCCTGGACGCGCAGTTTCTGAGCGTCGACGAACTCCGATTGATCGAAGTTGATATCGAACGGTCCCTGGCGCTCACAGCCCTGGCATTCGTGTGGCTCTTGAAAATCGCCGCCGGTCTGGGGGATCCGCGTGAGAGTGCCACAGCGCTGGCATTCGAAGGCGGCTTGCTGGATCTTCGGGCGGACGTCGGTCGCCTTTCGGACGATGCCGCGCACGGAAAGCAGTTGGCCGCGGTGATGGGCGCGAATCGCCCTGATCTCGGTCGGGTCGTCGAGGTCGATCCGGACGTGGGCCTGGCCGAGTCCGACGTCGATCGGCAGGTCATAGACCCGCAGGGCCTCTTCTGCGTACTCCTGGAGCTGGCTGGGCTGGGACTGGTAGTCGTCGGCGAGGTCGGGATCGAACTGGTACAGATCGCCCCAGCTCACATGGAGCGAGCGCTGCTCGGAGGGGTACTTTTGAGCTAGTTCCCCGATCTCGTTGCGATAGTACGTGCGGTAGAACTCCTCGAACCGATCGATCAATTCGGTGCTCTCCGCGGTGGCCATTAGGAGAGCTACCGCTCCCTGGGGTATCAACGTTGGTACTCCGGGGCGGAAGTGAACCGAGCCAGAGCGGTACGTGATCGATCGGATCGAAGGGGACCCGAACCGCTCTCAGGCGGCCCCGCCGATCACCGCGCCGACGTAGAGCACGACGACGAGGAAGATCCAAACTACGTCGACGAAATGCCAGTACATCGAGACCGTGCTCACCGACGTATGTCGCTCCGCCGAATACTGGCCGAACAGCGAGCGCACGAAGACGATCCCGAGAAGGACCGCGCCGAGGGTGACGTGTAGGCCGTGCAGGCCGGTGAGCCCGAAGAAGGCGCTCGCAAAGATGCCGTCGGTGAGGGTGAAGCCCTCGTGAACGATGAACTCGTAATACTCGAAGACTTGGCCGCCGATGAACACCGCTCCGAGCACCAGCGTCGCCGCGAGCAGGCCGAGAAACCGTCCTCGATTGCCCTTTCGGAGCCCGACGTGTGCGTAGTGCAGGGTGACACTACTGAGTACCAGCAGTGCGGTGTTCGCGAGCACGAGCGAGCTCACCAACGGCGGCAACTCGGCGGGGGGCCACGCTCCGGCACGGATGAAGAAGTAGTAGATGAAGCCGGCCCCGAAGGTCGAGACCTCCGTGCCGAGGAACAACAACATCGCGAAGCGAAGCGTCCGCGAGCCGTGTTCGTCGGTGCCCCCGCTCCAAAAGGCCGAGACGAACGCGTGATACAACCAGCCGTATAGGCCGACGAGGAACAGTCCGATGCTTCCGACGATCACTGCCGGGCCGGCGATCTGTGGAACGAGATCGCTCCCGCCGCTCGTCATGATGAACAGCGCCGCCCCGACGTAGATACCGGCCCCTCCTGCCGCGCTGACGAAGGGCCACCAGCTCGCCTCGCCGAACCCCTGGGGCCAGTCCTCGACGGCCGGCAGGTGATGTCCGCCGTGGTCTTCCGTGTCGTCCGCTACGCCCATGTTAAACGATACACGCCGGTCGGTAAAAACCCTCCTGACTCGGCGTTCGTCGACGAACGGTGTCACCGAAGTCGCTCGATCGTCGTGCCTATCACCGAGGGTCACGAAAGCAGCGTCGGGAAGCATGGCCGAGACCGCCGAGGGACGCGCCGCCGCGAGGACCGAACGAGGCACCGATGGTGACAACGCCGAAGCGGTTCAGTGTGGGTACTGTGGTCAGCGCTTCGCCGGGGGCGACCTGCTCGCGCTCCACCGCGGTCTCTCTCACCCCGAACGCGTAACCGAGCGCGAGCGCGAGGCGTTCGAATCGGCGTACGCCGCCGAGGACGAGGACCTCAGGCTGTTCCGGCTGAAGGCGTTGCTCGCGCTCATGCTGTTGTATTTCTGCCTCCTGTTCGCGTACTCGGTGTTCGGGTAACTCGTCGGCGACACGGCGACGCGCAATCGAAGCAACCGGAGTATACCGCGATGGCGAAACACGATCCGGTAGCGGTTGCTCAGTCGAGATGCAGGTGGTACCAGGAGGTAGTCGAGTGCGATCGCCGAATCAGATGGGAACAGTGAGGGGAACGGAGACGATGAGAGCGGCAGGGACGAAGGCTACGTCGAGCATCGAGAGGAAGATCACGACGAGCGCACCCGGCAGTCCCCCCAAAGCGACGAGCGCGATCGCAAAGGCGCTCACGGCGACCTCGACGCCCAAAAAACTCGCGAGAACGAAGGCTCCGAGTCCCATAACCGTGTTCACCAGTAGCGGCCGGACGGACCTGATGAGGCGCGCGAGCAGCAGTAAAAAGAGGAGTACCACCGCGATCGCGCCCAGTTCGACACCGGTTACCATCGGTTTCCGTTCGGTTCGAGAGTAATATAGGTATTCCGGCGGTCGAAAGCGTGTACGAACGGTCTCGACAGCGATGGTCGTCGGAGACGACTGAGGGCAACAGCCCACGGAACAGTCGTCGGGGAGCGGGCACGTCGAACGGAACGTTTTATACTGTTCGTGTCGTCCTCGTTTCTACCTGGGACCGTGGGTTAGCTTGGTATACTTCGGGCCTTGGGTGCCCGTGACCTCGGTTCAAATCCGAGCGGTCCCATTGCACCTTTTTATCGCGTCCCGCTCGCTCCCTGCGGTCGCTCGCTTAGGGACCGCGACAAAAATCTGCGCTAAAAAGGCGCAATGCCAACGCTTGCCGGAGGATCGCCTCTCTGAGCCGTGTCAAAATATACAATGAGTGGCACTAACATCACTATGGACAAACGTCTCGACCGAGCTTCGATGTCGTAGCCCGTTCGGATAGCGCGATCGACGACGAGACGGCCGAGTGAGCTGGTCACCGACAACGCGTTCACCCCGTGTCGATCGGCGTACCGCTCAGAAGTCGCCGAGCGCCGTCTGGTTGCGTTTTAGTGTTCGGGTTTCGTATCCGAGTCCGGTCAGGTGAGTCGCGAGCTCGTCGGCGAAGCCGTGTTGGGTGTAGACGATCTCGGGGTCGACCGTCTCGACCACCTCGACCAGTTCGGCGAAATCACAGTGATCGGACAGCGTGAACGTCGCGTCGTAGTCACCACGGTACTTAAACGCCGAGTTCATAGCCCAGCCCGAGAAGCCGGCCTTGAGCGCGCCGGTCTCTTCGAGGATCGCGTCGACGAACGCGAGGTTGTTCGTCCCCGTCGGGAGCACGAGGGCGTCGCCGGCTTCCAGTTCGGTGTCTGGACCCGATCGCTCGGCATCGAACGAGACGTCGCGGTACTCCTCTATCACGCCATTGATCCGCGAGATCGCCTTCGAAACGAGCACTCGAGAGCGGCCGGCCCGCTGGGCGAGCAACTGGAGTTTCTGGGCGCGCCCGAGCGAGTAGCCGAACAACAGCACTGGCCTGTCTATCGTCTCCGCGAGCCACTCCGTGATCTCGGCTTCGAGGTCGGCCTGATCAGGAAAGACGTACTCGGGTCTCCCGTAGGTCGCTTCGATAATCAGTACGTCGGCGTCCGGGGGCGAAAACCCCGAGAGGTAGGCACGATCTCGCGTCGAGATATCGCCGGTGTAACAGTACCGACGGTCGGTACCGGGGTCGGTGATCAGTACCGCCCGCGAACCGGCGACGTGGCCCGCCTCGTACAGGTCGATTTCGGGAACCGACTCGCGCGTGAGCGGACCGGCCTCCTCGCGCCTGGCTTCGGCGAGCGCGGCGGTGAGCGCCGAACAGACGACCCGTTCAGGGGGATCGTCGTAGAGGTGGTCGCCGTGGGCGTGGCTGAGTACGTTGACGTCGCCTCGCGGACGATCGGCGTCGGCGACGACGGTGCGTCCGTCGCTCAGTTCGATCTCGACGCCGTCTCGAAGGCGCACCGTCCCGACGCCGGCTCCCGGTTCCGTCACAGCGCACAACAGGTCGGGCGAGCACAAGGGTGTTTCCGATCCGTCGTCGGCGCTCCGACGCCGAACCCGGCTGAGTCCGACCCCGATCTCGGTTCGGTTCGAGCTACCCGGTTCGTGACGTTACTGCTCGTCGTACAGGTGTTCGACTCGCGAGAGCGGATCGACGTCAGTAGGTGAAAGATCCTCGCGAACGCCTAAGAACCGGGGAAAGCGAAGCGCGTAGCCCGAGCCGTATTTGGTGGAGGGTTGAATCTCCTCGTACTCGATCTCGAGGACGACCTCGGGGGCAACGTCGAACACCTGCCCGCGGCGCTCGGTCAGCAGGCCTTCGAGTCGGTCGGTGAGCTCGCGCAGTTCGTCGTCGGTGTATCCGGTCGCGAGCCGACCGACCTCCGGGAACCGCTCGTCGCTCTCGTCTTTGCCCCCGCCCTCAGTGTCGTGTTCGGCGTCTCCCGTGTCGACCTCGCTTCCGGTATCGTCGATGCACGCGAGGAACAATCGACCCAAGAAGTCGCTTCGGCGACCTTCGCTGTACTGAGCGCGCGTGACGAGGAGGTCGAGCGTCTCCATCGTGGGTTTCGCCTTCATGACGTATCCGACCCGGCGACCCGGTTGATAGGGCGCATCGAGGTTCTTCAACATGACCCCTTCGTGGCCCGCTTCGAGCGAGGCCTCGTAGAACTCCCGAGTACCTTCCGGATCGCTCACCCACTCGTTATGGGCCCGTTCGAGCGTTCCCTCGCTGGGATCGAAGAGCCCCTCTAAAGCACCGAGTCGTTCTCGAAGGGGGTCGTCGAGCAACGAGTCGCCCTCGAGTGCGAGCGCGTCGAACAGGTAGACGACCGCCGGGATCTCCTCGGCCAGCTCTTCGATGTCGTACTTGCGCTTGATGCGCTGTGAAAAGCGCTGAAAGGTCACCGGCCGACCCGTCTCGGGGTCGTATCCGACCGCCTCGCCGTCGAGCACACACGTCTCGGCGTGGACGTTCTCACGAACGGCGCTCACGATATCGGGGAAGGCGTCGGTGACGTCTTCGAGCCGGCGAGTGAAGATCCGCACCTCCTCGCCCCGCTTGTGGATTTGGATCCTCACCCCGTCGTATTTGTACTCCGAGAGGACGCTCTCGCGCGTTTCGGCCACGCTCTCGATACCGTCGTCGAGCCCCTCTGCCTTCTCCGCGAGCATCACCCGTACCGGACGGAAGAGCGAGATTCCCAGCTCCGCGAGACCATCGAGTCCCTCGTTCTCGGCGGTGCGGGCGACGAGCGGGTAATCGTTCGTGACCTGGAACGCGCGCTCGACTGCCCCTATGGCTTCGTCGCTTACTGCTTCGTCGCTCGCGCCGGTGGCGTCGGCATCATCGGCATCGTCGGTATCGGCACCGGTACCGACGTCGGTACCGACACCGGAACCGGAACCGTCGGAGCCGTCGGAGTCGTCGAACTCCCCGTCATCGCGGTCGTCGCCGGTGGTATCACTGTCGTCGGCGTCACCACCGCTGCCGTCCTCGTCGCTTCCGTCGAGGAAGGCCATCGCGATGGCGTCGCGGACGAGTCCGTCGCCGACGCCGATACGCAGGTGCCCGAGGGCCGTACGAGTGACGTAGCGCGCTTCCTCGGGGGTCGCGTCGCTGAGCAGTCTCGCGATCGCGTCGATCCGTCGGCGCTGACTTCCGTCCCCCTCGTAGGTCGTCAGTTCCCGTAGCGTGTCGTAGACATCTCGTACAGTGAGGTCGGTCGAGAAAAGCGTCCGCTGAGCTTCGTTTTCGGTCGCCCAGGCGGCGGCATCGCCCAGGTCGCCCGTTTCGCGCCACCGGTCGTCGATCGCGCTTTCCTCGACGCCGGTGGCCTTCACGATAGCCCGTTTCGTGAGACTGGAGGAGACGTCGAGGTCCTCGCGTCGCCAGGCCGCGAACAGGTGGCCTCGAACGAGCGTTACCAGCAACGGAAGGTGCTCGTCGTCGGCGGCCGCGAACGCGTCGGCTAAGACGTCGCGCTTTTCGAGCGTCGATTGCGTCCCTCCGAGGTGCTCGTACACGTCGACGAGGGCGGCGTACTCCATCGGTTTCGATAGGATCGGCGTCGGCAAAAACGACCCGACTCGACCTGACGAGTGGCGGATCTCGGCTACAGCTAACCGATCGGGTCGTAGCGGAGGCGAAAGCGACGTTACCGCGCTATCGACGACGAACCGAGCCAGGATCGGAACCGAACGATTCGATCAGGCCGCGGGAGCGACGACCTGGCTACCCATGCTCGTCGAGTTCGCTGTCGTTCCGTTCATGCTGCCGGTCGAGTTCCCGCTACCGCTCGAGTTCCCCCCTTCGTTGAGCCACTGCTCGTACTGCTGATCGGAGGTCGCGTTGATCGTTGCGAGCATTCCCGAGTGGCCGGAGCCACAGAACTCCGCACAGTACAGCTGGTACTCGCCCGACTCGGTGACCTGCGTTTTGAGCGTGTTGTACTGGCCGGGGATGGCGTCCTGCTTCAGCCCGAGGGTCGGGGCGTGGACCGCATGAATCACGTCACGGGAGGTGATGTGTAAGTAGACCGGCCGGTCCGTCGGCACGGCTAACGTCGTCCGGGAGACCTTGCCGTTCGGGTAGTGGAACTCCCAGCCCCACTGGTAGGCGACGACCTCGATCTGTACGGCGTTCTCCTCGGTCGGTGCGATGGCTCCCTCCGTGTAGTTCTCCGAGAAGTTCATCGGCTGGGCTTCGCCGCCCCCCGGATCGGCAAAGCCGGACGCGCCCGCGCCGACGCTCGGTCCCGTAGTGAGAGAGACGAACGGACTGCCCATGACCTGGTAGGCCGCGACGCCGACGAACAGCAGGATGATCGCCGTCGCGATGGTCCAGGTGATCTCTAGGCGACGGTTCTCCTCGGTCGGCATGGGGTCGTCGTTACCCCGGTAGCGCCACACCGTATAGACGAGGATGCCCTCGACGAACAGGGTGATCGGCAGTGCCACGTAGAGCAGCTTCTGGTTGAGTTCGGAGATGAGGTTCTCGGTGATCGATTGAGCCGCGACCGGTTCGACCGCGAACGCGAGTGCGAGGCCGAGAAACGCTAGGAATCCCACCCCGGTCGACCTACGGTTCATGTGCTTTCCGATCGGGCTCTCGAACGTAAATACCTGCTGAATAGCGCTCGCCGGGAGCCGGATAATCGCCCGACGGAAGCGCGAAAGCGCGCGAAGCGCCGGGTCTAAGTACTCACCGACGCTAGCAAGAACCAGAACCGATTCGTGAACACCACTCGCTTCCCGCGCCCACGACTTACCACCCTGCTCGCCACCGGCGCTATCGGCGTCTACCTGCTGGTGGCCATCGGCGCGACGACGGCGCTTACCGAGGCCGCCGCGGCCTGTGCGGGATGGCCGGTCTGCACCCTTCGAGGACGGCTCGGCGACCCGCTCGTGTGGATCGCGCTTGCCCACCGCGTCGTCGCGGGACTCGTCGGAACGGTACTTGTGCTCTGTGGAATCCTCGCCTGGCGGCACGGCGCGCCCCGACGGGTGAAGGCGGCGCTCGCCGTCCCGATCGGCCTTTACCCTGTCCAAGTAGCTATCGGTGCCCTCGTCGCCGTCGGCGAG
>PXQR01000036.1:0-15873 GCA_003021235.1 Halobacteriales archaeon QH_6_64_20
GCCGAGCACTGCCCGGAGGGTGGTCTGAGCCAGATTGGAGACCGCGCGCTCGTAGTCGTCGACCTCCAGGAAGGCTTTTTTGGCGTCCATCACGCGGATATAGACCACGGCGTCGGCGGTCACCGGCGAGTTGTCGCGGGTGATCGCCTCCTGGCGCGGGACGTCGATCGTCTGCGTGCGCAGATCGAACGGGTAGGTCCGCGAGACGAACGGGGGGATGAAGTTGATCCCCGGATCGAGGAGTTTGCGGTACTCGCCGAAGACCGTGAGCGCGCGCTTCTCGTAGGCGTTTACCATCTCGACCACCTGATAGACGGTGACGACCGCGAGGGTGAGAAGGATCAACGCCACGGCCGAGAAGGCGACGCCGACCTGGATCGGGACGATCGGTACCATGCCTATCTATCAGTGCGAGAATAGCAAAAGACTTGCCCTACCCGGGGCAGGTTCGTGGATTCAGTCACCATCACCCACCATCGATCGACAGTCTCCGGACGAACCGCAGGGTCGAGTTACTGCAGGTCGGTTTCGGTTTCGGTTTCCGGTTTCGGGTCGCGCTCGGCGCTCGTCCGGTCGGCCGAGGACCGCTCTCGTGTACGGTCGCGCTCACGGCTGCGGGCGAGTTCGCGGTCGATGTCGTCCTCGATAAGCGAGAGCGATTCGACGGTGACGACGTTCCCACCCCCTGGATCGGTCACCATCACCTCGCTTCCCTCGGGGATCTCGCCGTCGACCGTCCGTGCCCTGAAATAGGGGTTGAATCCACCCTTTTCCAGTTTGACTTCGCCGCCGGTGGGTGACACCTGTTCGGTGACGCGGCCGGTCGACCCCCGTAGCGAGGTCGAATCGCGGGTCTGGCCGGTGCCCTTGCCCCCGTAGAAGTCGAACTCGCGGTAGGCGTAGAAGGTCGCCGCGCCGATCCCCAACACCGCGCCCGCGAGCACTAACGGGAGCAGCGTCGATCCGACCAGTCCCACGCCCGCACTACCGAGCGCGAGGCCGAGAAGCCCGGCGAGCAACAGCGCCACCCCGAGCACGATGAAGTGTGCGCCCGGCGCGAGGGCTTCGGCGACCACGAGCGCCGCCCCCGCGATCGCGAGCACGAGCGAGAGGGGTTGGCCGAACAGGTCTACCATAGGGCACCTACGCGCGCTTCGAGGTTAACCCTTGGGTCGCGTTCTCACCGTCGGTCGAACATCGAACTCGGTGCGGACGTACGTTACCAGGGCAAGGCTGCCGGTCACCCGGCGACGAGCGTCGCCGCGCGGGCGATCACGAACAGTGTGACGAACACCCCGAGCAACACGAACAACGCGTTCTCCAGCGAGGGCGATCCCGGTTCGAGCGGCGAGTGCCCCATAGGGCTCGGGTCGTCGGCGTCGGTCGAAGAGTCCTCCGCGTCCGACTCGCCGCCCGAACTCTCGTCCGCGTCGGCGTTCCCGACCTCCTCGACGCTGAAACGCCAGTCGTCGTCCGCCATACCTTCCGTAGGGGAGTTGCCGTCAAGAACGTATCGGCGGGATCGGCGGACCGACGCTCCGGCCGGTGTCGTGGCGCTATGGCGCGTAGGTGCCTTCGAGCTGGGTGTGGGCGAGGACGTGGCCGTGCATCGCCCTGGTGACGTCGTTCTTCCGCGCGCCCGGCTGTACGTCGAGCGTCGTGTCGAGCGCGTACAGTCCGAACCGGTAGGTATGCTCGCGGTCGGGCGGGTCCGGGCCGCCGTAGCCGACGTCCCCGAAGTCGTTCTCGCCTTCGAGGGCATCCCCGGTGCTCGAAGTACTCGAATCCCAGTCCTCGGGGATCGTTTCGGTACTCGAAGATAGGTTCCAGAGCACCCAGTGCTCCCAGACCTTCCCGGCGGGCTCCATCGCGTCGGGATCGTCGAGGAGAAGCACCAGCGACTCGGCTCCGTCGGGCACGCCGTCGATCTCCAAAGGCGGGTTGACGTTCGCCTCCCCGTAACCACACCGCTCGGGGATCGGGTCGCCGTTCGCGAAGGCCGGGCTCCGTAGGGTGAGGTCGGTCATTTCGTCTCCTCCATGGGACCCTGACCGTCTCTACGGCATAGTCGCTTCGCTCGCGCCGTTCGGCGGAGCTTCGATCCGGCGTTCGGACTGTAGTAGATGTAGCAGAGCGGCTCCCCGGGATTCGTCCGATAAACGACTCCCTTGGGGGCCGAACGCTTATCGATCCGGCTCGGTACTGTCCGGCGTATGCCAGTGGAGCGAGCGGCGAAGGGGCGGCTGTTCGAAACGGTGGCGGCAGAGCGTGAGCGATTGGGAGACCTCGCACGGTGGCTGTGGGAAAACCCCGAACTCGCCCTCCGGGAGACGGCGGCCTCGGAGCGCCTACGAGCCGTCCTGGAGGAGGCCGGCTTCGACGTGGAGACAGGCGTCGGCGGTATCGAGACGGCCTTCGTCGCCTCCTACGGCGAGGGAAGTCCTGTCGTAGGGACGATGGGCGAGTTCGACGCGTTGCCCGGGCTGTCCCAGCGTGCAGTCGCCGAACGCGATCCCGTCGAACCGGGTGCGCCCGGTCACGGCTGCGGACACAATCTCTTCGGGGTCGGCAGTCTCGGGGGTGCGCTCGCGGTCAAGGAGGCGATCGCGCGCGGCGACGTTGAGGGGACGATCAGGTACTACGGCACGCCCGCCGAGGAGGCCATCGGCGGGAAGGTGTACATGGTTCGCGACGGAGCGTTCGACGGGACCGACGCGATCGTCTCCTGGCACCCCGGCTGGTACAACGCGCCCGGGAAGGGATCGTGTCTGGCCGTCGACAGCCTCGAAATCCGGTTCGAGGGCACGTCCTCACACGCCGCGGCCGCGCCGGAAGCGGGCCGAAGCGCGCTCGACGCCGCTCAGTTGTGCAATCTCGGCGTCGAGTTCATGCGCGAGCACGTCCCCGACGAGGCCCGTATCCACTACGTGCTCCCCGAGGGCGGCGACGCCGCGAACGTCGTCCCGGCGTCGGCCACTGCCGAGTACTCGATCCGCGCACCTGACCGCGAGGGCGTCGAGGGCCTAACCGACTGGATCACCGACATCGCCGAGGCCGCCGCGCGGATGGCCCGCGTCGACGTATGTATCACTCGGACCGCCGGCTACCACGACCTGGTCCCGAACGAAGTACTCGGGAACGCCATCGGCGAGAACATGGATCACCTCGGTGCGATGACGTTCGACGACGAGCAGTTAGCGCTCGCCGGCGATCTGTGCGAGTCGCTGGGCGACGTCGCCGACGCGATCGCCGAGATACCGGCGGATCACCGCGACGCGGCGGCCGAGAGCGCGATGTACACCGATCCCGTGAACGCACCCGACGCCGGCGACGTGGGCATGTACTCGACCGATTCAGGCGACGTGAGCTGGCAGGTACCGCTCGGTCGGTTCACCGCCGCGACGTGGCCGGTCGGTACGCCGGCACACTCCTGGCAGGCGGTCGCCGCGGGCCGCGATCTCGGGATCGAGGGCGCGCTGTACGCCTCGAAGGTGATCGCCGCGACGCTCTGTGACCTGTTGGCGGACGAGGAGCTGTTGGACGAAGCGCGTGCGGAGTTCGAGCGCCGGACCGTAGGCCAGGAGTACGAGTCGCCGCTGGCGGCGGACGCGAACCCCTACGACCTGATCACACGGTAGAGAGGCGGTTAATCTCGCTATCAAATCGATCACCAGCTACCGACTGCCGACTGGCCAGTGTTGGGTTACGTAATTGTCCACCGGGTAACCGCTACGGGTGGGACTGCAAGGGGCCGACTGCTGCTCACGGCTCCGCCGTTCACCATTCGAGGCGCTCCGCGCCTCGCTTTCGGCGAACCCCGGCGTTCACGAGAGCACGGCTCTCGTGGGTCGATCAGAACGCTCCGTGTTCTGATGACGTGTGAAAGACGCAATGGGGCTTTCGCGCCAGCAGGATCGCACTAGTACTAATCGCAACCTGTGGGTGCTGCTGAGAGTGGCTCAGACGTGAGACATCCTGCGACGACGTAAGCACCGGAGCGACCGAACGGAGAGAGAAGTGTGTGGTTCGAAAGGCGCTCGCGCCTTTCGTCATTGCGGGACCGAAGGTCCCGCTTGCAGCAAAAACGCGGAGCGTTTTTACCACATCACGAGAGAGCTTCGCTCTCGTGAACCACGAGGGATCTTCGGTCCTTCGGACCATGCGAGCGGAGCGGGGCGCGAACAAAGCGAGCGCCCCGGAAAGGCCAACGGGGAGCGAAACGACCCGTGAGCGGGACTGTGGCCCACGAGCAGGAGCCGAGCGTGTCGGGGGCTTTCAAACCAGTCAGCCTGACCCGTTTTACTCTCCCGTACCTCCAAGGTAACACTGTCTTCCCAACCGGTCCGATGAATTATACCGGTGGACGCAGTACTCGGGGGTATGTCATCACCTCCGAGCGGGTCGCGCCCACCTCGAAAACGGGTCAGCCGGCGCAACGTGTTGAAGCGAGTGTCAGCTGGCGGCCTCTCGCTCGCTGCGCTCGGTGCGCTTCCGGGCGCACGCGCGGCGTCCGAAGGCGACTCGCTGACGATCGTTCACGGCACGCAGTTCCACGGGCGGTTCGGCCAGCCGAACGCACCCGACATGTCACGGTACGCGACGGTCGTCGACGAACTGCGCGACGAATACACCAATAGCGCGCTGATCGCCACCGGCGACGACATCGCGAAAGCCCCGCTCGCGACCGTCCTGCTCGGCAAGCACATCGTTGACGCGATGAACTACCTCGATCCCCTCGCGGGTGTGATCGGCAATCACGAGTTCGACTACGGCGACGTGCTCCTCCGGCGGCGCATGGCGGACAGTTCGTTCCCGTGGGTATCGGCGAACCTGCTGGCAGGGCGGGAACGAGCCCTCCCGAAGGGTAGCCGCTGGATCACGCGGTCGGTCGGCGACCTCACGGTAGGAGTGTTCGGCCTGTCGTTGCTCGACTTCAGCCACTACGTCTACTACCCACAGGGGTATCGAACCGTGCAGATCGCTCGAGCGGCTCAGCTCGCGGTCGACGAGCTCGACGCCGCCGGCGCGGACTACGTGATCTGTGCGTCCCACCTCAGGCTGGCCGGATCGAAGGCGGTCGCAGGAACCGTCGACGGGATCGACCTGATGGTCGGCGACCACGCCGAACACGTCCTCGACGAACCCCTCGAAATCGACGGCACGGTCATCAACACCGTTGGCGCGCAGTTCGAACGTATCGGGCGAGTAACCCTTGACGAGAACGGGCTCGACGACGCGGAAGTCATCGAGATCACGCCGGCCACCGACCGCGACCCGGGCATGAAACGCATCGTGCGGAAGTGGCGACGACGATACGACATCGACAACCCCGTCGGCGAGGACGTGCCGCTTCCGTTTCCTCCCTAACCGACTACCCGGCCGACGGCGGAGGACGGACTTTTTATCGCTCCCGCTCGGAAAAGCGATATGACTCGAATCGAGGCTGGGACGTTGTTGCCGAACGACCGAATGCAAGAAATGGTCGCATCGGGCGACGTAACACAGATCCACCGTGGTCAGGAGTACGCCACCGAAGGCGATACGTTCGAGATCGATGGGAAAGAATTCGAGGTAACCGACGTCGCCGAACGACGGCTGGGCGACCTCACCGACGAGGACGCCCGCGCGGAGGGGTCACAGGACATGGAAGCCTACCGCGAGCGGCTCCGGCGCGCTCACGACGAGTTCGAATGGGACGAAACCGCGGAAGTCGTGCGCCACCGCTTCGATCGCGCCACGTGAAAGAGCAGTCGGCGCGCAACCGCAGAGCAGGCGGGGCAGTCTCCGAGTAGCCCGGTCCCGGTCCCGGTCCCGATTCCGATCGCTTCGGGCGGAAGCCGAGTGACTGGGAGAACTGGGGAACGCTATCGGCGTTCCCGTAATTCGGCGCGTAAGTCCGCGAGGCTCAGGCCCTTCATCGCGAGCAGTACGAGCAAGTGATAGACGAGGTCCGCCGCCTCGCCGACGAGCTCCTCGTCGTTGCCCTCCTTGGCCGCGAGGACGACCTCGATCGCCTCCTCGCCGATCTTTTCGAGCACCCCGTTTTCGCCTTTTTGATGGGTGAACAGCGAGGCGGTGTACGATCCCTCCGGGAGAGCGTCCCGACGCTCTTCGATCACGGCGAACAGCTCGTCGAGAACGGCCACCTCGGTAGTCATGTCGTCGGTCGTCGTATCGTCGACCGTCGCACCGTTGGTGTCGGAACTATCGCCGGCTTCGTCCGTCGCGTCGTCGGCGTCGGTCACGAGGGCTCGTAGACCTCGCGGACGTCCTGTAGTTCGACGAACTCGTCGGCGGGCTGGCGTCCCTCCTCGAAGACCTCAGCACTGACTTCGATCGGAGCGTCCGTGCGCGCGGCGAGCGCGAGCGAGTCGCTCGGGCGGGCGTCGATCACGGCCTCGCCGCGGGGCGTCACGAGATGCAGGTCCGCGATGTAGGTGTTTTCCTCGACCGCGCTGACGACGATGCGCTCGATCCGCCCCCCCAACTCCTCGATCGTATCGAGCAACAGGTCGTGTGTCAGCGGCCGGCCCAGGTCCACCGCGTCGGCTCCGCGGGCGATACTCGTCGCCTCTTCGAGCCCGATGAAGATCGGCAACACGTCGTACTCTTCGTCCTCGACGCCCAATAGGACGATCCCGGTCGGCCCGTCGGGCGTGCCGGCGACGCGTACCGAATCGATGCTTGCATCCATAGCTCCTCTCAGGGCCGCCCGGGCAAAAGCCTGTCACGGTTCGTCTCCCGTCGTTCGACGCCGTCGGGTGGCGGCGAGTACAATGGGTGTGACGAGTACGACGAGTACGGCGATCGCGGCGGCTACGGCGATTGCGGCGACGGCTCGGACGACGGGTTCTCGAAGAACGTGAACCCGTGGAGCCGGGAGTCGTCGGTGAGTTCCGGGTGAAACGAGGTCCCGACGATCGGACCATCGTGAACCGCGACGGGCCGATCGTCCCAGGTTGCAAGCACCTCCGTGTCTCCGGCGTCGGTGATCACGGGCGCGCGGATGAACACCGCGGGGAACGGCTCGTCGAGCCCGGCGATACCGATCGAGGTCTCGAAGCTATCGCGCTGGCGGCCGAAGGCGTTGCGCTCGACGGTCACGTCGAGCAGGTCAAGCGTCGAGACGCGCTCGTCACCGGCGTCCGTAGCGGCGACGATCAGCCCCGCACACGTGGCCAAAAGCGGCTTTCCTGCCGCGACGTGTGCGCGGATCTCCGGGGCGATGTCCTCGCGACGAAGGGATCGGGAGATCGTCGTCGACTCGCCGCCGGGCATCGAGAGCAGATCACAGTCCGGGACGAGCCCCGAGCGTCGGATCTCGATGACGTCGACGCGCTCGCCGTGAGCACGGGCCGCCCGCGTGATCGCCGCGGCGTGTTCGGCGACGTCGCCCTGGACACCGATCACGCCGGCCGTAAGCGTCATACTCTCTCTTGGGCGCTGATCGACAAAAGCACCGCGCTCGTCGGAGAACGGATCGGCCCGAACGGATCACGGCCGGTCGGAACCGTACGGAGGTCGGGTCGAGTCGAGTCGGAGCACGACGCCGAGGACGGTCGGTGGACTGCGAACCCGACGGATACCCGGCCGTTCGACGACCGGGACCCGATAAGAGTGTGACCGGTCAGACGAGGTTGAGCACCTGGATGAAGACGCCGAACGCGACGCCGAACGCGACGATCGTCTTCGGGTCGATCCGGATCGCGTTTCGGTCCTCAGCATCGAAATAGCGCACGAGTCCGGCACTCGACATCAGTCCGCCGCCGCTGCTCTGGCCACTCATATCCTTCCATAGGAGATCGACCGTGCTAAACGTTTCGTCGAACTCGCCGAGTGCGAGCGATGCCGCTACGAGCGGGGACCGATCGGCGCTCATGTGCAAGGGGTACCGATGGAAGAAACGCTTATGAGCGAGCGAGGTTAACTCATGGCTTGTCCATGAGCGTCCGACTAAAGGACTTCTACGCCGACTGGTGTGGCCCGTGTAAGACTCAGGACCCGATCCTCGAAGACGTCGAGGCCGACTGGGAGGCAGTCGAGTTCGAGAAAGTAGACGTCGACGAGGAGCAAGAGATCGCCAACGAGTACCAGGTCCGCTCGCTGCCGACGCTCGTCGTCGAAAACGACGAGGGCGTCGTCGAGCGCTTTATCGGCGTCACCCAGCGCGAGGACATCGAGACGGCGCTCGAACGCGCGAGCGCCTGAGACGAACGGGTAACGAGCGACTCGGACCGAACGGTCGCTTCTCGAGAGTCCGAGTACGGCGTGAGTAATCGATAACCGAAAGCCCCGAGCGACGAGCGAGGCGATCAGCGTCGGTCGGAGTATCGTCGTCGGGGCGAAAGGGATCCCGACCGGGGAACGACGCGATCAGATGGCGCTGGCGTCGTCGCCGTCTCCGGGATCGTTGCGCGCTTCTTCGAGTTCGTTCGCAGTATCGAAGACCTCGTTCATCCACGCGACCAGATCGTGTGACTCGACCTGCTCGCGAAGCGCGTTCATGCGTTCGGCCCGCTCGCCCTCGTCCATTGCGAGCGCGGTGTCGATCGTCGAAACGAAGCCCTCGGTATCGTAGGGGTTGATCGTAAGCGCGTGTTCGCCGAGTTCCTCGTACGCGCCGGTCTGATCGGAGAGGACGAGTACGCCGTCGCTATCGACCTGGGCGGCGACGTACTCCTTCGCGACGAGGTTCATGCCGTCTCGCACCGCGCTCACGAGCATCACGTCGCTGAAGCGATAGAGCCCACAGAGCTCCTCTTGGGGCAAGAAGTCGGTGAGGTAGACGACTGGTTGCCACTCGGCGGTGGCGAAGCGGTCGTTGATTCGGGAAACGGCTTCGGTGACGTCGCTCTGGAGGTCCTGGTACTCGGGGATGAGCGAGCGCGACTCGTTCGCCTTCTGGATGTAAGTGAGCTCCCCCCGCCACTCGGGGCGGCTCTCCCAGAACTCCTCTAACGCGGCGAGACGCTCGGTGATGCCCTTGGTGTAATCCAGCCGATCGACGCCGAGGGCGACCGTATCCCCCGAGATGCCGTATTTCCCCTTGAACTCCGCCCAGAAGTCCGTTCCCACGGACTTGCTCGCCCGTCGGACCGACGCCGCATCGACGCCCATCGGGAAGGCCCGTATCGCCGTCGCGTGGTCGCCGTAGTGAATGCGATTTCCTTCGCGGTCGACGAAGGCCTCCTCGAAGGTTTCCTCGACGCAATCGATGAAGTTCTCGCAGTAGCGTTCGGTATGAAAGCCGAGCAGGTCGTTGCCGAGCAGGCCGTCGAGTAACTCGCGGTACTGGGGACACGCCCGGAAGGTGTCCCAGCCCGGCCAGGTGATGTGCCAGAAGTGCATGCAGAAAGCCTCGGGCACCTCCGCTCTGACCATTCGCGGGGCGAGCGCGAAGTGGTAGTCCTGAAACCAGACGAGCGATTCGGCCTCGGCCTGCTCGACGGTAGCCTCGGCGAACTTCCGGTTCACGGCGCGGTACTGTTGCCAGTGCTCGTCGGCGAAGTCGGTCTGCCAGACCCCGCCGTGGCACAGCGGCCAGAGGACCCGGTTGCTGTAGCCGTAATAGTACTCCTCTACCTCCTGGTCGGTGAGCCAGACTCGCTTCAAGGTATAGGAGGGGTCTTCCGGCGGCATTCGTATCGTGCCATCGGGGTCGGTGACTACCTCGTCGGCGTCGCCGTCGCCCCACGCGATCCAGGTGCCGTCCGTGCGCTGTAAGACGGGATCGAGGCCCGCGGTCAAGCCGCCGGCCGGGCGGTTGATGCCGATAGTACGATCGTTTCCTTCGGTCTCGCCGTTCTCCGCGGCCTCCGCGTCCTCGTAGGTGTGGGTGTACGGCTGTCTGTTCGAGACGACGATCAGCGAGCCGTCGTCGATCGCCGGTACGCGTTCGTGCCACTCGTCCGCGCGGTCGGTGTCAGCCCCCATTTGTGTGTTTTTCCCGTTCGGTGTGTTGCCCGTGGCCGCCTGTCCGTATACCCTCACCGTGTTCGAGTCATTAAACCCTTGACGTGCAAGTGCCTGCCGGATGGTTTCGTCTACGTATGCTCGCCCGCTTCGAGCCAGCGATCAGCGCGATCGACGAGACGAACGACCGTTCACGTTCGCTCCGTCCCTGAATCG
Organism: Halobacteriales archaeon QH_6_64_20; assembly: GCA_003021235.1. GTDB lineage: Archaea > Halobacteriota > Halobacteria > Halobacteriales > Halococcaceae > PXQR01. The sequence goes on from PXQR01000036.1 coordinate 10,129, forward strand.
GTCGTGCTCGCCGAGGTCGTCGATCGCAAGGCGCAGGAGGATCACGGAGAGCGACCCCCGTACCTCGATCCGATTCGATCCGACCGGCTCGGTCCGGTCCGGCGTGTGGACGACCGTTGGCGTGCAACCGCCGCGGCGATCGATCACTCGAAGCGAACGCCGACGTCCGACAGCTCGTAGTTGTACTGTGCGAGGTTGATCAGAAGCGGCGTGAGGCTCTCGACCGGGGCAGCGTTCGCGATCGGTCCGGCGTCGAGCGCGCGCAGTCCGTCGATTCCTTCGGCGAGGTCCGCCACCGTCGTCTTGGCCTCCTCGCTGTCGCCGACGACCAGCGTGTCGGCGTCGATCTCGGTGCCTAAATCGGCGAGCCGACCGGCTGCGAGGCTGTGAAACGCGCCGACGACGGGAACGTCCTCGGGCGCGGCGCTGGCGGCGAGCGCGGTGACACTGCCGGCGCTCGGGCGGTTGTACTGAAAGCCCCCTTCCTCGCGTTGCATGCCGACTGCGGGGCTGACGAGTATCGTGTCGTCGAGCCGGTCGGCGACCGCCTCGATCGTATCGACGAGGTGGTAGGCGGGCACGCAGGCGAGCACGACGTCCGCGCGGTCGGCGGCCATTCCGTTCGCAAACCCCGCGATCGACGACGTGATCCCGCGGGCGTCGAGTTCCTCTTCGTATCGTTCGACCGCTGCACGGGCCTTCTCGGGGTCCCGGGACCCCACCAACAGGTCGTGATCGGTGTCCCGTGCCCACCGGAGCGCGAGGCCCTCGCCGATGTCGCCCGTCCCGCCACAGAGCGCGATTCGCATACTCGGTTCTCGTCCGAACCTCGAATAAGCGTTGTGAGCGAGGGCGACCGCTCAGGACAGCCGAGCCGAGAGGTATCGTCGGAGCCACCCGGCAACGCCGATGGCGACGGCGACGATAGCGACCGACTCGGGAGCCGGCGGTCCGCTGGTCAGGCCGGCGTAGAAAACGAGCGCGCCGAACGCAACGAGACCGATAACAGTGGCGAGATACCGCGGATCACGCCACGAACTCGGCGTCGAATCGTTATCGTCCACGCTACCGACTCGATCGATACGATTCATAAGCTTTCGGCTACGCCGGGTCGAGCAGGTCGGGCAGGTCGTTCACCGAACCACACACCGCGTCCGCGCCGGCCGCCTCGAACCGCTTCGTGCCCTCGATCCCGGTTAGACCGCCGGTGCGGACGCCGACCGCTCGGTACTCGCGATCCGGATCGGTCTCGGCGGCGTTGCGCGCGGTTCGGATATCGTCGAGCGTGTCGCCGACGAAGACCGTCTCTCGGGACTCGAAGTGCCTGGCGAGCGTTACGAGCGCCCGGGGGTGTGGTTTCCCCTCCGCCCAGTCGTCCATCGTAAAGCGGTGCTCGTCGGGTATTTCGAGGCCGACCCGCGAGAGGGCGATGTCGGCTTCGGCGGCCGGCCGGCCGGTGAGTACGCCGAGGGGGAAGTCCTCGGTGAGCGCCTCCATCGTCTCGGGATCAACGATGATCGGCTCGTCGTGGACGTATCCCGGGACGTCGAGGTCGGGATCGGCGTTTTCGAGGTCGCGATACAGCTCGGTCCCGAGGTAGAGCTGCTGAAAGACCGCTCTGAGGCGGTCGGGCCGCCACTTCTCACGAACCCGCGCCGCCGCGTCGCGATCGAGAACGGTCTCGACGACCGCCTCGGCCGCGTCGAGGCCACCGCCTCGGGTCGCGATCCGGTCGGTGAACTCCCCGACGTCGCCGTCGAAACCCTCCCGTCGAGCGAGAACGAACAGTGCCGCAGCGTCGGTGAGTTCCCAGTCGTTGTTGAACCCGCCGGCGTTCTTGAACTCCTGTACGTCTTCGCGCCGAATCGAGTTCGAGTGGACGTGTTCGACCGACTCGACGACCGCTCGACGATAGGAGTCGGCGACGTCCACGAGCACGCCGTCGACATCGAGTACCACCGCTTCGGCGTTCATCGGCGTTCCTCGCCGACCGTCGGCTGACGGGTGTGAGCGCCATCGATCGGCCGCCGGCTTCGGTCGCCGTAATGGTCGTAGTCGTGGTCGTTCGGTCGGTCGGCGTCGGCCGGTCGACCTTGTTCGCACGATCGGTCCCCTTTCCTTGATCGCCCTCGCTCGCTCGCTCGAAAGAGGGTGTCGCCGGGGAGTGTTTCGGCCGAGGCAGGGATCGCGGGCGGGTCGGTTCCGAGCGTCGTGAACAGGAACGGCACGCCGACCGCGCGGGCGATCGCGCGGATCGGGCGGTGGAGGTCGGGCGGGGGGTTGAGCGCGTAGATCGCGTCGGTATCCCGGTAGACGTCGAGATCGGGATCGAAAACGTCGTTGTGGACGAACTTGACGTCGGGGGGCACCTCTCGGGGTCGGACGTCGGTTGCAGTCACGTCCACGCCGCGCGAGGCCAGGGAAGCGGCGACGGCGGGTCGACGGCCGACCCCGATCTCGACGACGGCGTCGTACGCCTCGAAACGAGCACATAGCGCGGCGATACGAGGGGAAATCGGGTCCACGTCGGGACGTTTATGCGCCCTCCCGGCTAATACGTTTACATGCACGTCGAGGTCGTGCCGGTCGGCGACGTTCCGGGGGTGGTCAAACGGGGCGCGTCGAGCGCGCTTCGATCTACGTACGACTGTGAGGTCACGATGAGCGACGAACACTCGCTTCCCGACGGCGCGTACGACACGAGCCGCGGGCAGTACCGCGCGGAGGAGTTCATCGAACTCGCGAGCCGCGTCGGCATGGGTACAAAAAACGTCGCCGTTACGACGAAGGACCTCTTTTACCGGCGGCGCAACTACGTCTTCGGCCTCGCGTACCTCGGCGGAGACGGCTGTGTCGTCTCCACGTATCGATTGCAGACCGCCTCCGATGGGGGAGTTTCCACGACGTCGGACGACGAGGTCTTCGACGAGCGCGTCCGCAAGGAGATCGTCCACGAGGTCGGCCATACGTTCGGGCTCGAACACTGTGACGACAGTGCCTGTGTCATGAACTTCTCGCCCACGGTACGGGAAGTTGACGTGAAAGAACAGACCGTCTGTGCGACCTGTCACGGGGACATCTGAGCGAATCGACGACGTTCGACTCTACGTCACCGCCTCGCCGGTAGTTCGTTGCTCGCTGGCAGTTCGTTGCTCGCCGGCGTTCCGATGTCTGTCGTCCGAAAGCGACTTTGTCCGACACGGCCGCTCGGCGGTGTACATTTTTCATTCGAGTCGGTCTGCTGGAACCGAAGTCATCGACGCCGACACCGACACTGACTCGCCTGGAGCCGCTCGCTCGGAGTACGTCCGTATCGATTCCGTAGTTCCCCGTTCCCTGCTCGGTCGCGAGCGAACCGACTACGAGTGGATCGGTGTCGTCGAACCCAGCCGACTGGCCTAACTCCTGACTGTTCGCCACCGGCCGGCTGGGTTTTATTAGCTCCTCTCCCGTCCCATGATTTGCCATGATGGAAACGCCGCTGACGCTCGACAAGCTCCTCGGCCGCGCCGTCGATCTGTTCGGCGACCGGGAACTCGTCACTAAACGACCCGACGGAAGCGTGCATCGCTACACCTACGCCGACGCCCACGATCGGATCTGCCGGCTCGCGAACGCGCTCGACGAACTGGGGGTCTCGCCCGACGGCCGGGTGGCGACGGTCGCGATGAACAACTACCGCCACTTCGAGTTGTACTTCGGGCCGGCGTGTTCGGGCCGGAGCATGCATATGTGTAACATGCGGCTTCCCGACGAACACTTCCAGTACATCATCAACGACGCCGAGGACGAGGTCCTGTTCGTCGATCCGGCGCTGATCGAGACGGTCGAGGACAACGCCGACGCCTTAGAGACCGTCTCGCAGTACGTCGTGCTCGCAGAGGAGGTTCCCGAGACCGACCTCGAACCGGTGATCGCCTACGAGGAGCTCTTAGAGGGCCACTCCGCCGAGTACGACTGGCCGACGCTCGACGAAAATAGCGAGTGTGGCATGTGTTACACGTCGGGAACGACCGGCAAACCCAAAGGCGTCGCGTACTCCCATCGGGGAGTCTACCTGCATAGCCTCATGGCGGGCCACGTCGACGCGAACGGGGTCAGCGAACGCGACACCGTACTCCCCGTCGTGCCGATGTTCCACGCGAACGGATGGGGACTTCCCTACGCCGCGACGCTCGTCGGCGCGAAGCAGGTCTTTCCGGGTATTCACACCGACCCCGAGACGGTCGCGCATCTGATCGACGACGAAGGTGTAACGCTGTCGGCAGCCGTCCCGACGATCTGGCTGGAGATGGCCGAATACCTCGACGACCATCCCGAAGTGGACATCTCCAACATCGACCGACTCACCGTCGGCGGGAGCGCCCCGCCCGAATCGCTCATCCGGCGCTACGACGAACAGTACGACGCGCCGATCATCCAGGGCTGGGGGATGACCGAGACCACCCCACTGGGGACGATGAGCACCCTACGTAAGGAGATCGCCGAACGTCCGCCCGACGAGCAGTACACCTATCGGTCGATGGCTGGCCTGCCGGTCGCCGGGATCGAACTGCGGATCCGCGACGAGGAAGGGGAGGAAGTGCCCCGCGACGGCGAAACGGCCGGCGAACTCGAAGTCCGGGGGCCCTGGGTCGTCGACGAGTACCACAACCGTCCCGAAGCCGACGAAGAGGGGTTCACCGAAGACGGATGGCTACGGACCGGCGATCTCGCCACTCAGGACGAAACCGGCTACGTCGATATCGTCGACCGGACCAAGGACGTCGTCAAATCCGGCGGCGAGTGGATCTCCAGTGTCGACCTGGAGAACGAACTGATGGCCCACGAGGCCGTGGCGGAGGCGACCGTGATCGCCGTCCCCCACGAGAAGTGGCAGGAACGGCCCTTCGCGTGTGTCGTTACCCGTGAGAGCATCGAGGGTGGGGACGGAAAGGACGTGACGGTAGAGGACCTCCGTGAGCATCTCGGGGAGCGGTTCCCGGACTGGTGGCTCCCGGACGACGTCGCGTTCGTCGAGGCGATTCCTCGTACGAGCACGGGCAAGTTCGACAAGATGACGCTCAGAGAGCGCTTCGCCGACACCGATCTCGATACCGAACGCGACGCCGAGCGCGAGTCGGAAGCGGACGCCGAAGCGAGAACGGATTGATTCGACCGGGGAACAGCGACTGATAACAGGTGGCCAGCAGCTTCCGAACCAGGGCTGGAAGTCGGGTTGCTTAACGAAGGAGTAGCAGTGTTTAGTTGAGCGACGAAGGCCATCACAAACCATTTGAGTGGGACTGGAAGGGGCCGGGCGCTCGGCGACGGCAGGCGAGGTAAGCACCGTAGGAGCGAGCAGAGCGAGCGACGAGGAGCACAGCGAGCCCCCCGAGTCGAGCGCCCGGGGACTTCCCAAAAGTAATCTCCCTGTCCTCTACCCCTGAAACTGCTCGACTGAACTCTACTCACGGATCGGAGCCAGGAACTAAGTCGGGAGCCAGCGTGGCGAGGACATGCGACTCGACGGTCTCCGCGTGCTCGATCTCACACGATTGCTCCCTGGCCCGTACGCGACCCAACTGCTCCGTGACGCGGGCGCGGACGTGATCAAGGTAGAGGACACCGAGCAGGGCGATTACGCCCGCGACTCGCCGCCGTACTCCGACCGGGGGGTCGGCGCGCTGTTCGACGCCGTGAACCGGGGCAAGCGAAGCGTCTCGATCGATCTGAAGGCAGACGCCGGTCGCGACGCCTTCTACG
>PXQR01000036.1:16040-26568 GCA_003021235.1 Halobacteriales archaeon QH_6_64_20
ACGAGACGCCACGTATCCCGGGCTACCCGATCGCCGACATGGCCGGCGGGCTGTTCGCGGCGTTTTCGATCGTCGGCGCGGTGTGCTCGCGCGAACTGGGGAATACGGGTGGGGAACACCTCGACGTCGCGATGACCGACGTCGTCGCGTCCTTTTCCCAGCCGATCTCCGCGGTTGCGGCCGCCGGCGAATCACCCCGTCCCGGCGGAACGGCGCTCACCGGCGCGCTGCCGTGGTACGACGTCTACGAGACGAGCGATGGGAGATACGTCACGCTCGCGGCGCTCGAACCCAAGTTCTGGCGAACCTTTTGTGAGGCCGTCGATCGTGAGGAGCTGATCGACGCCCAGGGAAGCGACGATCCAGCTACACTAAAGGCGACCGGCGAGGAACTCGACGCGCTCTTTCGCTCGAAGACCAGAGCGGAGTGGGAAGACGAACTCGGCGACGTGCCGGCGATGTTCGGCCCGGTCAACACTCCGGAGGAGACCCTGTCGTACCCACAGATCGAAGCGCGCGACCTCCTCGTCCGCTCGGACGAGGCCCCGTTGCGTGTCGGCTTTCCCGCCCGGAGTACCGACGAACCGACGGGAAGCGACGAATCGATACCCGACCGCGGCGAGCACACGACCGAGGTGCTTCGCGAAGGTGGGTGGAGCGACGCCGAGATCGACGGCCTCCGGGACGGCGGCGCGATCGAGCAAGCGTGATCGCATAAACTTCCCGCGGTGGTGGCTGTCGGTTGGGGCCGTGGCAAGGAACAAGACGGTCGCTCCGGTTCTCGCCAGCCCGACGATCCGGCGACTCGGTAGCTGGAGGGAGGGTGTCGGTTCCCCGAGCCATAGTTTCGTAGAAGGCTTCTTGGAACTATACCGTCGAGTGATCGGAGTCCGAGAGGAGTCAATCCGGTCGCTCCATACGAAAGCGGTTCCCGACGGCGTCGTAATAACTGCCCGCGAGCCGGCCGACGGCGTCGACCTCGTTCACGTCGACTTTCCCTTCGCTATCGAGAAGCGCGTCGTCGAGGTGTACGTAGACGACCTCGCCGGTAACGACGTGACTCCCGCCGACGCGTCGCATCTCGTGGAGTTCACACTCGTAGGCGGCGTCGATCCCCTCGACCCGCGGCGGATCGACCTTCGTCGAGGCCGTGCGGCCGAGACCGGCGTGGTCGAACTCGCTGTCCGTGCTCGCGAGCGTAGCGCTGGTTTCGTTCATGGCTCCGGCGAACTCCCCTGTCACTACGTTGACGACGAATTCCTCGGTTTCCTCGACGTTCCGCGCGCTGTCGGTCAGCCCCTCCGGACGGCCGGGGCGGAGGCCGGGCGCGAACATCACGATCGGCGGCTCGGTGCTTACCGCGTTGAAAAACGAGTACGGCGCGAGGTTATCGATACCCTCCGGGCTCGTCGTCGAGACCCAGCCGATCGGCCGGGGGATCACCGTCCCGGTGAGCGTGCGATACAGCGAGCCGTCGTGAGTCGCCGGATCGATCTCCATGAGTTCGGGTTCGCTCGTGTTCCGGAAGCCAGGGAAATAGCCCTGGCGTCTCCGGCCCGTGGGATGGTCTTGGTCGCGGTCGCAATCGCAGTAGCGAATGCGCTCTCGGCTCCAGCTTCCCCCCTGGTCGGGAGCACTCAGGAGTCGGCGACGGGAGTGAACGCCGGCGGATGCGTCGTATCTCGGGTCCGGCTAGGACGGCATAACGGGACTGATCACCCACATAGCGGGGAAATCGCCTCCATCGTTCGGTACTGGTCGTCGATCGACCCGCGTGTGAGAAAGCCGACGCGGACGGCATCGACGCCGTCGATTTCACCGAAGCGTTCGATTCCCTCCCTGACCTCTTCGGGTGTGCCGGCGGCGACGAGATCGTTCAGCAGATCGTCGGGCAGTTCTTCTGCCATCCGGTCGCGCTCGCCGGCCTCCCAGGCGTCGCGGATCGCCGCGGCGACCTCGCCGTGGCCTTGTTCGGCGATCGACTGGCGATAATACGGTCCATAGGCCCCGATGAGGAAGGCGACCGACTCCCGGGCGAGATCGCGTGCTCGCTCGCCGTCGTCCATCGCACAACACCGGAGGATGGGGCTGACGCGCACGTCGTCGGCATCCCTGCTACCGAGTTCCGCTCCACGCGCGAGGTCGTCCAGACGATCGCTCAACCCGTCGGGAGTGAACAGTTGGGGCACCCAGCCGTCGGCGAACCGTCCTGTGAGTTCCGTCGCTTTGGGGCCGAGCACGGCGGCGTCGATCGGCGTCTCGCTCTCGGGCACCGGACAGCCAAGCGCCAGTCCGTCGAGATCGAACACCTCGCCGTCGTAGCTCACGCGCTCGCCGCTCAGGACTTCCCTGACGATCTCGATCGTCTCGCGCAACCGCCGGAGCGGGCGCTCGAAGCTCTCGCCGTGCCAGTTCTCGACGAGCGCGGGCGAACTCGGACCGAGACCCAGTCGGTAGCGACCGCCGGTGACCTCCTGCAGTGCCGCGGCGGTCTGACCGAGAAGGGCCGGCGACCGAGAGTACGGCGAGAAGACGTCGTTCGAGAGGCCGATCGTCTCGGTTCGCTCCCCGATGGCCGTGAGCGTCGTCACCGCGTTCCAGCCGGTGGTCTCCCCGAGCGAAACCCGATCGAACCCCGACTCCTCGGCGTGTTCGACCTGTTCGGCCACCGAGTCGAGCGAGGGGTGATCCGCGACCGAGAGCAGGAGATCGATGTCGGCGTCAGTCATCGACGATTCACCCGCCTCGCTACACGTCCATTCGTCGCGGACCCTACCGTTCGACACGGTTTCGTCGATTCGACCCTCTGAGACCCGTCGTGAACGGGTCGAACGTACCGACTGCCGGTATTCATGCTGGTGGTATGCACATTCGATGTGCGACGGTACGGGACTTATAGGTTCGACCCACCTCCGAACCGCGATGAACGAGGGCCTTGAAAAGACGCTGACGACCCGCCGGCCGAATCGGGGACCCGAGACGCCCTCGAGGACGTCGATAGTGGGCCGACGGAGACCTTATGGGAACTGCGACCCAGGTAGCTGTATGGCAACACAAGACGCATCGTCGGCCGGCGTCAGCTTCGATTCCGACCAGGAGACCCGCCTGATCCTCGATAGCTTGACCGAGTTCGTCGAGCGGGAGGTCGAACCGATCGAAGCGGATCTCGGCGAGACCTACACGAACCCCCGGCTCCGACACGAGTCGGACGGCCGCCTGGTCGACGAAGTGCTCGACGCAATCGGTGAGGTCAGGACGAAGAGCGCAGAGGCGGGCTTTTACGCGATGAACCTCCCCGAGGACGCCGGCGGCGACGGGGTCTCGACGGTGACGTGGTATCGCGCGAACCGCCACGTCGCCGGGATGGGAACCGGACTTAGCGGGGAGGTACTCGCCGGCCCGGAAGGCCCGAAACCGCTGTTGGCACAGGCTACGGGCGAACAACGCGAAAAGTACCTCCTGCCCGTCGTCCGCGCGGAGAAATCGACGGCCTTCGCCCAGACCGAGCCGAGCGTCGGGTCGGACTCGCCGAACATGACCACCACGGCCGAGAAAGAGGGCGACGAGTGGGTCCTCAACGGTCAGAAGCAGTGGATCACGAACGCACCCTATGCCGATTTCGTCCAGGTGTTCGCGCGCACTACGCCCCAGGAAGAAGCGGGGAGATACGGTGGCATTACGTGCTTTCTCGTCGAACGCGACGAGTACGAGGTCGGTTCCTTGAACAATGCGGTCGGCTCGGTAGGACGGCAGGCTGAGATCCGCTTCGACGACGTTTCACTGCCCGAGAGCCGGGTGCTCGGCGAACCGGACAGCGCGTTTTACGACGCGATGGGCTTTCTCTCGCTCGGCCGGATCGAACTCGGCGCGCAGGCGGTCGGCGCGAGCGGCCACCTCCTGGATAAGTGTGTCGAGTACGCCCGCGAGCGCGAGGCCTTTGGGCGTTCGATCGGGAAATTCCAGCAGATCTCGGCGATGATCGCGCGCGGCCGGGCCAAGCAGTACGCCGCCGACGCCGCCGGCCTGCGGTGTGCCTGGCGGGTGGACGAGGGCGAAGACGCGATCGAAGACGCCTCGATCCTCAAGTGGTTCGCGACCGATACCTTCTGGGAAATCGCCGACAACGCCGTCCAGGTACACGGGTCGAGCGGCCTCGCCGAGGACAACCCCTTCATGGATCACCTCCAGACCGCTCGCACCCTCCGGATCGTCGAGGGCACCGACGAGATCCAGCTCAACACGATCGCCAAGCAGATGGGCGTTCGCTGACCGTCGTTGATCCTCCGTCCATCTCGGCCGAGTTCTGCGTCCATCGGCTCCCGCGTCCGTCGGTATCGATCGGTCCGGCAGTGTTGTACTCATCGACGAGGTATCGATGGATTCCAGGTGGATCGATCGATTCGAGTGCTGGCCGGATTGCGGCTCGAAGTTCATCGCGCTTGCTTCTCGAACCACTACGCTACACCGTACTTTTCCGGTGTGTCTCTTTAGCGAAAGCGTATGTCCAGTAGCGAGCCGGAGCAGTCGTCCGCCGAAATCTCCGAGGAGATGCTGGCCGAATGGTCCGTCATCTACAGCCCTCTTGGACTCCGATGAACATCGACCATATCGTGGAGGGCGTCGATTCCACGGTCGCCATCGACACGGACACGCCAGCGGGAGAGCGGAGAGCGTCCTCGAGGCTGGCACTAGCACTCGTCCATTAGCTGAGGACCGAACCAAGGCCGGACCACGAGTCCTCTCGCTCCTCCAGCGGGAGACGGCCGTCCCGGTTCCGACCGTGTTCGATACCTGTGACGAACACGACACTTACCCGACCCCGTTTCCTGGTGGAGTACGTCGACAGCGAGACGATCGGTGCCGCTGACGCACCGAATCTCTAGTCCAACATCCGCGAAACGATCGTCCGCGAGGCCGGGCTGCATCTGGCGGAACTCCATACGCTCGGTCCCTCGGACGAGGTAGGTGACTTAGTGGGTAAAGACGGCGGGTGTCAGTACTCGACACGCCCGACTCGCCGAGCTACGAACTGTTCCACGACTGGTTACTCGAATCGTACGAGGAGACACTGGGTCGGCTATTGGGAGGAAGGTGGGTCCTTCCCGAAACTCACGGAGAATCCGAACCGATTCGACGACCTCGTTCCTGAAATCCGCGTGAGCGGGCCTGCAGCCCGCGAGCGGAAACCGAGCGCGTCGGGGGATTTCAAACCAGTTAGCCTGACCCGTTTTCCTCTCCCACACCCTCCGATTTAATACTGCCGCCAACCGGATCAGTATCCCTATCGGACCGTCGTTCCTGGCAGGGCGTTGCCGTGGGTCGTAAGGAGGTCCGCTTCTTCGCCCGCGGCGAGCACCATCCCGTTCGACTCGACGCCGAACAGTTCGGCCCGTTCCATGTTCGCGACGATCACGACCTTGCTACCCGGTAGCGAGTCGACGTCGTGCAACTGTTTGATTCCGGCGACGATCTGGCGGGTCTCGACGCCGATATCAACCTCCAGGCGGACGAGCTCGTCGGAACCCTCGATTCCTTGTGCCCGTTCGACCCGACCGACCCGGAGGTCGAGGTCCTGGAACTCCTCGAAGCCGATCCGGTCGCTTGCTATCGGTTCGAGACCCGGGTCGGCTACGGCTTCGGCCTCGGCCGGCTCGCCGTCTCCGCTTTCCGTGCTCTCGGGATCGGAGCCGGCACCCGTCGTGTCCGTTTCCTCCTCGGCGGCGGCCTCTTCGATCCGTGCCTGCAACTGTTCGTTGAGCTCCGTGACCCGGTCGTCTTCGATCCGCTCGAAGAGCTCCGTTGGTGCGTCGAACGTCTCGGGCGGGGCGTCGAGCGCCGCGTCGAGCGGAACGTCGTGCACCGATCCCGATTCGCCGAGTTGTGTCCAGAGGGTCTCGGCCATCCCGGGCATGACCGGCGCGCCGAGCACGCAGACGGCTTTGACGAGTTGCACACAGTCGCGGATCACCTGAGCGGCTCGCTCCGGTTCCTCGTCGACCAGTTTCCAGGGTTCTGCCTGCTGGATATACTCGTTGCCGAAGCCCGCGAGTTCCACCGGGGCCCGTCCGATCGCGCGCACCGAGTAGTCGTTGACGCTCTCCTCGAACTCCTCGATGGCGCGTTCGATGCGCTCGCGTACGTCCGCCGAAAGCTCCGCCTCGGGCGTGCCCTCGTAGGTCCGATGGGCGAACAGTAACGATCGGTAGACGAAGTTGCCGAGCGTGCCCACGAGTTCGCTATTGACCCGTTCGGCGAAGCGATCCCACGAGAAGTCGGTGTCCTGCTGAAAGCCCGCTCCCGAGATCACGTAGTACCGATAGAGGTCCGCGTCGAACCCCTCCTCAAGGTAATCGTCGGTCCACACCGCACGGTTCCGGCTGGTCGAAAACGCCCGCCCGTCGAGGTTGACGAAGCCGCTCGCCAGAACGGCGCGGGGTTCGTTGTAGCCTACACCACGTAACATCGCGGGCCAGAAGACGGCGTGGTGCTGAATGATGTCCCGCCCGATGACGTGGACGAGTTCGCCCTCGGCCTGCCAGGCACGCTCCCAGTCGAACGGTTCGGCGTCGGCGTCAGCGCCGGTGCTATCGGCACTGTCGGCGCTCTCGGCGTACTCCTTGGTACTGGCGACGTACTCGATCGGCGCGTCGACCCAGACGTAGAGGATCAACTCTTCCTCGCCGGGATAGGAGATTCCCCAATCGAGGTCGCGGGTGATACACCAGTCTTTGAGTTCGCCCTCGATCCATTCCCGGGGCTGGTTGCGGGCGTTATCCGTACCCTCCAAACGATCGATGAACTCCCCGAGGTACTCCTGGAACTCCGACAGCCGGAAGAACTTGTGATTACGAGTCCGGTACTCGGCGGGGTTGCCGGTGATCACGCTGGTAGGTGCTTCGATCTCGCCGGGTTCGAGGTGGCGACCACAGCCCTCGTCGCACTCGTCGCCGCGGGCGTGTGCGCCACAGTATGGACAAGTCCCCTCGACGTATCTGTCGGGAAGCGCTTGGCCCTCTTCCGGGTCCCAGGCGACCTCGATCGCCTCGTCGTATACGTAGCCTTCCTCGTCGAGCGTGCGGACGAACTCCTGGGTCAATTCGACGTTCGTCTCAGTGCGTGTGTGGCCGTAGTTGTCGAACGCGACGTCGAACCGGGGGAAAGTCTCTTGATACCGTTCGTGATGGCGCAACGCGAATTCTTCCGGCGAGACGCCCTCCCGCCAGGCGTTGACCGCGATGGGCGTTCCGTGCATGTCCGAACCCGAGACGAACGCGACGCTCTGACCGAGTTTCCGGAGTGCGCGCGCGAAGGTGTCGCCGCCGATGTAGGTCCTGAGATGGCCTACGTGCAGGTCGCCGTTCGCATAGGGCAACCCACACGTGACCACCGCAGGCGTCTCGGTCGGGAACCGGGCACGTTCATTCGCCTCGTGGCCCCCGTGATCGCCGTTGTGGCCGTCGTGGTCGCTATACTCGTCGGTACCGGGATCGCCGTCGTCGGTGTCGTCTATAGTCATATATCGAGGTCCGTCTCGCGGGCTTCTATAACCCGTCGGATCGCTGGCGTCGTCGTTGCTCTCTCATCGGTGTGTCGTCGTTTCTGTTCTGTCGGTATATCGTCGTTCGTACTCGTGCCGATCGCCGAAAGCGATCGGAGACGACAAAGGAGCTGGGATTCCGATCCGAGCTGGAAGAGGCGTATGGTGGCCACTCGGAGCGTCCACCCGGCGAAACCGTGGCTACACCTGCATCGGACGGCCGAGCGCGGGGCGTGTAACCCTCGGCATCCAAACAACGTTCGCTATCCTCGGGTAAAAACGCGTCGCCGGTCATGACACGACCGACAGCCCGCTGAAGAAGACGATCGTCACCACGAGACGGCCGACGCTCCCGGCGAAGGTCGCGGCGGCGAACTTCGCGTAGTCGTCTTCGAGCACAGTAAACGCGTAGATCGAGATCGTATCCGGGAAGAAAGGCACCGAGAGCGCGAGCGCGAGGCCGACGTAGCCGTACTCGCGGGCGAGCCGCACGGTTCTCCGTTCGGACCACGAGACGATATCGAATCGCGAACGACGGAGCCATCGGATCACGGGACCGGACTGTCTGGCCTCGTGGCCGAGGCGAAAGGCGAAGACGCTGCCCGCGGCCTTTCCGAGCGCGCTCGTGACGACGATCAACGCGAGGTCCGCGCTCTGGGAAAGCCCGAGATTCAGCGGTGCGGCGAGGACGATCTCGCTCGGCAAGGGAAGGACGACGGCGATGAGAAACGAGTAGACCGCGATGATCGCGAGTCCTACGGGTCCCGTCGCGGTCTCGACGGCCGATTCTAGCCACCTGAATCCAGCCACGGCGAAGACAGTGAACGAGACGTCGAGAACCGGCGGGAGGGCGGACACTAACGGATACTGTGGCAGCAGGCGTCGTAAGCGTTGATACTCGTGTTCGTGCGCTCGTAGTCGGGCGAACCCGCTTCAGCGGATCGATTCGAGCACGAGCTTCTGTTCGACGCGTTTCACTTCGTGTTGGACGTCGCGTACCGCGTCGATGTTCGCCGAGATCGAACTCACCCCCTCGTTCACGAGGAAGTTCACCATTCGCGGTTTCGAGCCGGCCTGCCCGCAGATGCTCGTCGCAACGTCGTGTTCCCGACAGGTCTCGACGGTCCGGCCGATCAGATCCAACACGGCGGGGTGGAGCTCGTCGAAGTAGCCCGCGACGTTCTCGTTGTTACGATCCACAGCCAAAGTGTACTGGGTGAGGTCGTTCGTCCCGAAGCTCGCGAAGTCGATCCCACAGTCGGCCAGTTCCGCGATGCACAACGCGCTCGCCGGGGTTTCTATCATCACGCCCCACGACCGGCGTTCGGTGTCGATGCCGGCCTCGCGCATCAGCCGTTTCGCGGCGAGGACGTCTTCCACGTCGTTGACGAGTGGCAACATGATCTCGACGTTGTCGTAGCCCATCTCGTATAGTTCCCTGAACGCGCTGAGTTCGTGTTCGAACACCTCGGGGAGATCGAGGCTCCGGCGGATCCCCCGATAGCCCAACATCGGGTTGTGTTCGTGGGGTTCGTCGTCACCGCCTTCGAGCTGGCGGAACTCGTCGGTCGGCGCATCGAGGGTCCGGACCCTGACCGGTCGCGGGTAGAACTCGTCGGCGACCCCCCTGATTCCCTCGACGATCTCCTCGATGTAGGCGTCGACACCGCGATCGGCGATATACTTCTCGGGGGTCTTGTTCGTCGAGAGGATCATGTGCTCCAACCGAAGCAGGCCGACGCCGTCGGCACCGGTCGCCGCGGCGCGTTCGGCCGCCCCGGGGATCGAGACGTTGACCTTGACCTCCGTCGCGGTCATCGGCTTCACGGGGGACTGAGGGCGGACCTCCTCGACGGCGTCGCGTTGCTCGTCGGTCTCCGAGCGACCCTCCGTGACCGTTCCCTTGTCGCCGTCGATCGTCACCGCGTCGTCGTCGTCGAGCGCTTCGGTGGCGTTGCCGGTCCCGACCACTGCGGGAACCCCCAGCTCCCGGGAGATGATCGCGGCGTGAGAGGTCATCCCGCCCTCGTTCGTGACAATGCCCGCGGCGCGTTTCATCGCGGGCACCATGTCGGGCGTCGTCATCGGCGTCACGATGACGTCGCCCTCACCTACCTTGTCCAACTGATCGAGTTCGGCGACGATTCGTGCCACGCCGCTCGCGATCCCCGGGCTGGCTCCCAACCCCGAGAAGAGGGCCTCGCCCGAACCGTCTCGATCGCCGCTTCGATCCTTTCCGTCCCTCTCGGTCCCTTCGACGACCCCGCCGTTCGCGAGTTCGGCTTCGATGCCGGCTCCGGTCCCGAAGTCCGAACCGGCACCGCCGTTCGCCCCGGCCCGCGAATCGGTCCCGTCCTTGATCGTCGTGATCGGCCGGGACTGAAGCATGTACACCTCGTCGTCGTGCGGCTCCGCCGCACTTCCCGAGGCGTCGCTGGACGCCTCGCTACCGACGATCGCCCACTCGACGTCCTGGGGGCTATCGTAGTGGTCCTCGACCCGCTCGCCGAGTGCAACGAGTTCGGCGATTTCGCCTTCTTCTCGGCGAGGGTGACTTCCTCGATCTCGCCGGAGCCGCGATCGACGACGTAGTTATCGGGCGAGACCGACCCCGAGACCACTCCCTCGCCGAGCCCCCAGGCGGCCTCGACGATCAGCTGCGGGTCGCCCGTCGAGGGATGACTCGTAAACAGTACACCCGACTTCTCGGCGTCGACCATCCGCTGGACGACGACCGCGATGTCGATGCGCTCGTGATCGAAGCCCTGCTGTTCGCGGTAGTAGATCGCGCGCTGGGTAAACAACGACGCCCAGCACTCCTTCACTTTCTCCAGGAGGTCTTCGCCGGTGATATTGAGAAAGGTCTCCTGCTGGCCGGCGAAACTCGCGTCGGGCAGGTCCTCGGCGGTCGCCGAAGACCGAGCCGACCGCCAATCAGGATGACAGCGCATGCTTCGCGTCCTCGCTCCGGGTCATCGATGTGACGAGCGC
>PXQR01000037.1:0-25767 GCA_003021235.1 Halobacteriales archaeon QH_6_64_20
CACGGGGTCGCCGGTGTACTCCAAGTTCTCGAAGTTGACGCCGGTGTATACCGCAGGGTCACCCTCGTCGTCGAGGTCGACGTCGATACAGGGGATGACGCGCTTAGTCAATACCATACACACACAAAACAAAGTCGTTCTCCGACTATCATACTAACCACCAAGGAGTCCAAGAGCAAAAGACTAGCCTACGCTCGAACCTACACTGTACCGCCTACCCAGGGATTTGACCGTATAGAATCCACTTCTCCGACTCACTCTTAAACACCCTTCGGTACAAGCCCTCTACCTACCGAATACACCGTCAATAAGAGCCGTTCAGTAGGGTTAGCTACACTCTCGACATGGCCGACGACGTAAGATAGTGGAACATACCTTCATGTGCAAGGCTTGTCTTTATTACTATGCGATGCTCGAAACCGAGACTCATCACGACAGTACCGAAAGCCGACTGCTGAGGTGCGAGTGTTGCGGAAGACCCCAAGCGGGGAGAGTCACGAACGATGGCGCGATTCTTCCGAGGGGCACACCCGAGTGTCGGTGTGGGTGTAGGGATTTCAGGTTGATCGACTCCGAGGAACTGGGCCTGGAACCGGACTAGCGCAATAGACCACAGCAGGCGATCGCCGCTTCTATTCGGGCGGCCACTCCTCGGCCCATCCCGATGTCGGTCCTTCGTTCCCTCGTCGCTCACTGTCGATACCGTGCCCGGTTTCGAGGTAGTGACCGATTGCGAGGTCGGATTGTTCGCTTCGGGTATGATCCTCGGCGCTCACGAACCACTCGCACTCGACACAGTAGGTCACACGGTATGGCCTGGTCGCACCCCGGTCTCTTTCGCTCATGAACGGCGCTTAATACTCGACCAAGCAATCACGTTGGTTTCGAGCGCTAAGCCGCTTACAACGGGTCGGCGGGTATCAGGCACAAATAGCCTGGATCGCAGTAACATATAAACGGCCTTTTCGCCGAGGCCGAATAATTACGCCTG
This sequence comes from Halobacteriales archaeon QH_6_64_20, assembly GCA_003021235.1. Taxonomy (GTDB): domain Archaea; phylum Halobacteriota; class Halobacteria; order Halobacteriales; family Halococcaceae; genus PXQR01. The sequence goes on from PXQR01000037.1 coordinate 992, forward strand.
TTCTGTATCATGGATTTACTCGTACGCTTCGCCGGTACCTGTTCACCCACTCGTTCGGGTCCACGTTCACGTCGCTGGGAAGCGTGCATCACCGTTCGACCCGGCACTGTGCGCATAGCGATCGTCCATCGGGTCGAACGGGTCTGTCATGAAGCGGTAGTGTGGATGGGGATGGGATCGATCCGTTTCAGCCCTCCCCGCCGCTTCCAACGGTGCGGGCGACTCACGAGGGAAACCACCCTCGGGGTGCAATGTCCGCGACGATCCCCCGTGATGGCCCGCGAACAACGTACCGAAGGAACGGCTATTAAAAAAATTGGCTATGGATATCCAACGTTTTCAAATATAATCGATTGATACAGATTGTAGCCCGGATAGATACGATACCGCGGTGCTTTTCCATATCAGAGAAAGAGTCCGAAAAGCAATGCCCACGCCGGAGAGCACCCGAACACCACATGGCGACCCGCCCTCGAAGATACCGATCGAGGAGATCGAAGAATGGCTATACAACGGTGCCGATCCGAAGCGAGTCCAAGAACAGCTTGTCGAGAACTTTCTCAAATAGGTGTTCGCTGGCGTTCCGTTCGTCGCTGAATTCGATTGTTCCGTGCCGAGCGCCCACGCCACTGCTGTGTCACGTACTACGTTCGGGAGTATCGATACCCAACAGCCCAGCTTATACGTAGCCTGTTCATCAAGGCCAAGGGATTAAGAACGATACCGGAGACCGTCCTCTCGGCCGTCAAACGGTCCGGGGCAAAGAGGGTGCCTTCGGACATTGCACAATCGAGGGAACGTCTCTGCCTCGAACCGACGGCGGCCCGCTCTTCATATACCAGCCACTTTATAATTGCGATTCCGAAGAGTGAAAACTACAAGCGAGGGTTTAGTTCAAGCGCACTCGTGACAGAGCCGACGGAGTGAGCCGTCCGGTTGTCGTCGGTAGCGCACTGAACTCGGATGCACGATACCACACTCCCGGCAGACTATCTCGGTGTCGTAGTCAATCATCGGTCCTCCGAAGCGGCCAGCAGGACAGCCGATTGATCGGAGGTAGCCCGCATGTGCTTACAGTTCGCCTGCCGGTACTTGTGGTGTGGGCAGGTATACGACTGAACGAATCCGTCTGAGACGCTTACGACGTAGCGGTGTTCGTCCTTTTCCTCGGAGCCGTAACTAACGTTCGTGACGAGAACCCGGCCCTCGGCAGGTACACGGAACTCGAAACCCTCATACTCACCCCGGAGTTCGTCGCGTCGGGCTTGTTCACTCGGTGCGATACCGTTTTCCGTAGCGGTGTCGTTCGTTGCCATTGTCGGTTCGCTCCGACACCGATAGGGTGCTGTAACACCCTGCCATTCTCGACTGAATAGCGACCGATGTCTGACTACATCTACACACCACTACCCCTTAGCTAATCAGTCGGTAAGGTTCGATCGAAACCCGGAGACAGCGTAGCCGTCGAAGATAGCAGGGTACTTACTGATGAACGCGCACACAGGCACACACAGGCGCTACGAGCGGACGCATACACTGCCGAGAGGTATGCACTATAGCAGGCGACGAAGGCCGTGAGCGTTGTAACGGATCGGGAGAATAGACGGCAGTGAAGAGCGCTATATTGTATCAGTCTTTTTATAGAAGCCAGGAACCGGCGACAACGACGATGCTTAGTGCTCTCTTGATCGAGGTCCGGTCTATACTCGGATTTTCGGAAAACGGCCCGCACTTCGGCGCTATCGAGTCGTTCAGTCGTCGGGCTGTGAGACGCTACTGACGATGCCGAGTCTCGTCTGTAGAAAGGCCCGGTCCGTCCGACGGGCGGTGGTGGTGATGGTGGTTGACGCCGGACGGAATGGCAATGGGCCACGCGGCCCGTTCGGAAGATGGTAGATCGAGCAGACCGGAGCCGCGTAGATGATGGCGACTCAATGCATGATATTGGTCTTTAGGGGTACTTGTGCCACCCAAAGGTTAGCACTTGCTGAATAGAATATGAACTTGCGCATGAAGGGGGAAACGACTGAATCGGCGAGTCGATTGATAGCGTGCGTCAATTGCGGTAAAATACGGGTGGGGAACCTCACCGAGCGCAGTGAAGTGATACCGGTGGGGGAACCTGAATGCTTTAATTGCGGAAATAAGAACTTCAGAGTAGCCAAACCGAAAGAAATTAACTAAAACTGATAGCACACTCGTTGATGCACTGTCTAGTTGAGAGATTTCACTCGAAGAATTACTGTAAATTCGCTTGTGACTGATCATAATCTGCCAGTAGAGTCCCTCTATATTCTGTTCCTGATTCAGTGTACGGTAAATCAGCGAGCACTGATGCCTGAACTAGACAGTGCCCTCGTTGATTTCAAGTTCACGAATTAATACTATCGGCCGCTTCGTGAGAGTCATACGGGGAAAGCGAGGCGACGATTCGGTTCGGAGCGGTTCATACGCTTCCCTCGACCGGATCGATATTAGTGTCTGTCCCTCTGTTTTAGCCGGTACTGTCGTTGCTCCTCACGATACCTTCGTGATCCGTCCGTGACATCCAGTTGACGGTTCTGTTATACTATCAGCTAAAGATATTTGTGCAAGCGGAATCTCTTGCCGAGTATGACCTACTTAGCGCATATCACAGCCGACGACCTCCGCCAGGTCTTGGCGGAGGTCGAAGGCAAAACACCGACGCAACGGGTGCTAGCCGGTATCAGCTACAAGGACGGCGTCGCTCAGACGACGATCGCAGAGCGCTACGGAGTCCACCGTAACACTGTTCGGAACTGGTTGGAACGACTCGAACGGCTCGCCGACGAGCCGTTCGAGGAAGTCGTCTACGACGCTCATCGATCAGGCCGTGAGGCAGAACTCACCGCCGAACAACAGAAACAGCTCGAAGAGACGCTTCTGCAACCACCAACGGAGGCTGGCGTTGACGCGCCGGCGTGGACGCCGGCGCTCGTCCAGCAGTATGTTACGAACGCCTTCGCCGTTGAGTACCACGTTCGTCACGTTCGTCGGCTCATGACCGAGGCCGGGCTGTCGTACAAGACAGCCCGGCCGGAATACCAGAACGCCGACGAACGGGCGCAAGAAGCGTTCAAAGAAGGGTTCGAAAAAAGCTGGATGAGTTGAAGGACGGCGACTACACGGTCGTCGCGATCGATCAGACGCGGAAGGCAGTCCGAACCTACCTCACCCACGGCTGGTTTCAGGAAGGAGAGCGCCCGACACTACCGGTGTCGGGCGCGTGGAACAGTGTGAAGCTATTAGGTGCGCTCACTGATCAAGGTGAGACGACCTTCTTCGAGTGTGAGAGTAACTTCACGAGTGAAGTTACAATTCACCTGTTACAGGCACTGCAGCAAGAGTTCGGCGAGAAAATTGCGGTCGTACTGGATAATGCTTCGTACTTCACGGCGAACGCTGTGAAGGACTTCGCTGAAGAAACATCGATCGAACTGATCTACCTTCCACGGGGTTCACCGAAGCTGAACCCCGTGGAAGAGTGTTGGCGGCAATTCAAGCAGTTTCTCGGAAATCGCTCCTTCGAGGATGTGCCACAACTTCGGAAAGCGATTCCAGTAGCACTCGACGCAATCAACCGGCCGAATCTGCATAACTACTTATGTCTGTAAGTATATACGTTCCCCGAGGGTCCACGTGCGTTAGCGTGAGGAGGAGGCACTAGCACCCAGGTTTCCGGACAGCCGCGGGGCGAAGCCGGTTATCCGAGCAGACCGCCCCCGCCACCGACCGTCTTCGACACCCAGCCGGCGGCCCCGTTGGGGAACGGACTGTCCTTGTTGTCGCGGGGTTGGAGGTCGCCGGTACCGTCGATCGCGCGAACGACGACGTCGTGTTCACTGCCCGGCGATTCGTAGGTGTACGCCCACTGTCGCCAGGCGTTCTCGGCGGTCTCCGCACTCTGTGGCGCGGCGGTTCCGGACGGCAAGGGCTCCGAGAGGGTTGCCCGGTTCCACGTCCCCCCACCGTCGGTCGAGACTTCGACGCGCTCGATGCCCCGCGTGCCCGCGTAGGTGTGGCCGGCGACCTGTATTCGTCCGTCGTCGAGACGATTCGTCGCGTGTAGCTTCGCGACCGTGTTCACCGGCCCGGTCCCGTGCCAGCCCCGTTTCTCCCAAAAGCCCTTCTGGGGTCCGTCGAGCACTTCGATCTCGTCCAGCCACTTGACGCTGATCTCGCCCCAGTGGCCCGGTACGAGCGCTCGTGCCGGATAACCGTGTGCCTGGGGGAGAGGTCCGCCGTTCTTGCCGTAGGCCAGAAAGCTCCCCATGAGCGTGTCGAGTTCGAACTCCTCGTAGTAGCCGTCCGTCGAGCGAAGCATGACGAACTTCCCCTGTGGATCGACGCCCTCTAGTAGTCGCTCCATCGGCACACCGGTCCAGAGGTCGTTGTCCATGTTCGATCCGTTGAGGGTATCGCTGACACACCGGAGCGTGCCGTATCGCAGTTCGCGATCCATCGAGGTGACGTCGTCGTAGCTCAGTTCGAGTTCGTTCCCGACGGCCCCCGTGACCGAGAGCGACCACTCCTCAGCGGAAACGTTCGGATTCACGTTCTGGATGTCGACCTCGTAGAAGTCCTCGCCGCTGATTAGCTCTTCGAGACCGTCGACGTCGAGCGAGCGCCGTTCGGCTTCGGCGAGGTACTGCTCGACCGTCCGAGCGTCCGCACCGTCCCCGGCGTTCTCCGCGTTCTCCGTGTTTTCGGCGGTCTCGTCGCCTTCAGCGCTCTCGGCGTTTTCGGCGTTCGAAGCGTCCCCGCCGCTATCGTCACCGGCGGTCGCACCGTCCGTAGCGTCGCCGGCGTCGTTCGTCCCGTCGCTCCTATCGGCCGACGCCGCGGCTCGGGTCGTGCCCGTCGACGTTCCCCGGTTCCCGAGTACGTACCCCACAAGGCCGACGCCGAGCGCGCTCGCGAGACCGCCGAGTACCTCCCGTCGCTCGCCCGAGACCGACGTGTCCTCGGGTTCGCCGAGCCACCGGGCGAAGGTCCCGATGGCGACGACGGCCCCGGCCCCCAGGCCGGCTCCGAGCGCGGGTGCCGGCGAACCGGTCAGAACTGCGGCACTGATCCAGACGAGCGCGCCGGCGACACCGACCGAAACGAACCCGTTGGCGAGCCGTTTGCCGGTCGCGAGCGCCACGAGCGTAAGCGAGGCGAACAGTCCCGCGGCGAGCGTCATCGCGAGCAGGAGGTTCAGCTGTTGGCCGAGGTGCTCGATTCCAAATAGCTGGCCGAACTGGGTAACCGGACCGATGGCGAAGCGGAGCAGTGCGGCCGGCATCCGTTCGGTGAGCGAGGAGGTGATCGGCGCGGCGACGAAGGCCTCCGTGTAGCCCGCGAACGCATACGACCCAACGACGCCGGCAATCCCTGCTAAGAGCGCGGTCACGAGCGTCGCGCCCGGCAGGTCCTCGAAGACGTTCCGGTCCATACCCCTGTTCGAGTCTCGGGACGAAAGAACGTTGTCCGAACTCTCACCCAAATCGCTCGAAAGTCCCTGCGTGTCCGGGATTCGGTCGGACGACTCGGCTCCGGGTAGTACGTCGGTCAGCGGAGCCGGTATGCCCGTGCCTCCCACGGGCGCAGTTCGAACGAGTCGATTCCCTGACTCTTCTCGTCCGCTTCGCCCCCCTCGTAGTTCGCCAGCAGTAGTTCCGTCCCCTCATGCTCGGTGTCGACGGGTAGCTCGAACGTCGGCGTCCCGTCGGAGAAGTTGAGCACGATCAACGCACGCTCGGTTCCCATGCCTTCCCCTTCGGTCCCGTCCCGGCCGGTCCCGTCTTCGTTCTCGGTTGCTGATTCGAGCGTTCGAGTGTAGGCGTAGATCGCCTCGTGGTCGGAGTGAAGGAGATCGTACTCGCCGTAGACCAGCACGTCCTCGCGCTTCCGCAGTGCAATGGCCTCCCGGTAGTACTGATAGATCGAATCAGGGTCGTTACGCGCCGCCTCGACGTTCACCTCCTCGTAGTTCGGGTTGACGTCGATCCACGGGGTTCCCTCACTGAACCCGGCGTTGGTAGTAGTATTCCACTGCATCGGCGTCCGGGAGTTGTCCCGACTGCGCCGCCTGGCTCGTTCTTTGATCTCCTCGAAGCCCTCGACGATCCCCTCGTCGATCGCCGTCCGGATCGGGTTCAACGTCGCGACGTCGCGGTACTGCTCGATCGAATCGAAGGGGGCGTTCGTCATGCCGATCTCGTCGCCCTGATAGACGAAGGGCGTTCCTCGAAGGGTACAGAGAAAGGTCGCGAGCAGTTTCGCCGATTTCTCCCTGTGAGCATCGTCGCCGAACCGGGAGACGATCCGGGGCTGGTCGTGATTGCCCAAGTACAGCGCGTTCCAGCCCTCAGGGTAGAGACCCTCTTGCCACCGGGAAAACACCCCTTTGAGTTCGGTGAGCGACCAGTCGCCGACGTCCCACCATCGCTCGCCGCGATCGAGATCCATGTGCTCGAAGTGAAAGACCATGTCGAGCGCGCCGGTGGCGATATATCGTCGGGCGTCCTCGACGGTCGCACCGACCATCTCGCCGACGGTCATCGCGTCGTAGTCCGAGAGCGCCCGTGCTTCCATCTCGGTGAGGTGCTCTTCCAATCTCGGCCCGTTCATGAACCGTTCGGCACCCCGGGGCGAAACGCCTTCCGTACCGTTCGGTAGGCCGTCGGGTTTGGAGACGAGATCGATGACGTCCATACGAAAGCCGTCGATCCCCTTTTCGAGCCACCATCGCATCAGCTCGAAGACTTCCTCGCGGACCTCGGGGTTCTCCCAGTTCAGATCGGGCTGTTTCTCGTCGAACAGATGTAGATACCACTCGTCGGTATGCTCGTCGTAGCTCCAGGCCGGCCCGCCGAACAGCGATTCCCAGTCGTTCGGCGGGCGTTCGTTCGGGTCGCTCGGACCGTCCGAGTCGTCCGAGTCGTCCCCCTCGGGTCCGTTCACGTCGCTTTCGGTCGACGACCGACCCTCACGCCAGTAGTAGTACTCGCGGTAGTCGTTGTCGACCGACGTTCTCGATTCGACGAACCAGGCGTGTTCGTCGGAGGTGTGATTGACGACCAGATCCATGACGAGTTTGATGTCCCGGTCGTGGAGTTCCTCGACCAAGCGCTCCCAGTCAGCCATATCCCCGAACTCGTCCATGATCGCGCGGTAGTCGGCGATGTCGTAGCCGTTATCGGCGTTCGGCGACTCGTAGACCGGGCACAGCCACACGACGTCGATGCCCAGTTCGTCGAGATAGTCGATCTTCTCGACGATTCCGGGGATGTCGCCGATCCCGTCCCCATCCGAATCGTTGAAACTGCGCGGGTAGATCTGGTAGGCAACGGCTTCCTTCCACCAGGCGCGATCCGGCGTGTGAGCCCCCTCGCCGGCTCCCGACCGTCGCTCCCGGTTCGATCGTTCGGTCATTACCGGAACTGAGGACGGTCGGCCTCTTGTAGCTGTATTTTTGTGTCGTGACCCCGTGCGTCGGGACATGAGCGACCCGGACGACTACGAGGACGCGCCGAGCAGGACCGATGGCGGGTCGAACGAAACCGATGGATACGACGAACCCGCCGAACCGCGCGCGTCCGAGGAGGGACAGCGCCAAGCCGACGAGCAACCCGAAGAATCGATCGACGCCGGAACCGAACGCGACGAGCGCGACGACCACCCCGACGCCGACGCCGACGAGACGGACACCCACGGCGGGACCGAGCCGGTCGGCCAACGCTCGACCGCTCCTCAAAGCGCGTTTACGACCCGACAGGTCGGGATCGGCGTCGCCGTGCTGGCGGTCGGACTGGTAGTCGCGTTCGCGTTGCCGTTGGTCTTAGCGTAGATCTCAGTAGTCGCCGCCGGAGCCGTAGTGTACCCCTCGACCCGTAGCCGACTATCAGCAGAGGCGCTGACAGTGAGCTATCGAGAGCAGGGGTTCCTCATCGCTCAATCGAGTTCGTCGTCGATCACGTCGCGCAAGGTCGCGATCGAGGTCGCCGAAAAGGACAGCTCCTCGCCGTGAACTGAAAGCGCGAGCCGACCGTCGTCGGTCGCCGTGCCGATCTCGGTAACCGAAACACGGTCGGCCGCGATCTCGCGGGCGCGCTCGGGGTCGGCCGTCTCGATCACCGCACGACCCGGTACCTCGTCGAACAGGAGCGCCGCGGCGTCGCTCGCCTCGCCCGTGTTTCCTGCGCTATCGATCGAGGCACTGAGTCCCGCGTCCTCGCCCACCATCTCCGCGAGCGTCACCGCGAGCCCCCCGTGGCTCACGTCGTGGGCCGCGAGGGTTCCCTCGGCCCGAGCGAGGTCCGAGAGCACCGAGAGGCGGTCGGAGGGGTTCGCCGGGAGGTCCGGAAAGGAGTCGCGCCCGCCGAATTCGAGTACATACTCCGAGCCGCCGAGCCGTGGCGGCGACGATCCGTCCTCGTCGGCTACCGCTCGGTCGCCGACGAGCAGTAGCGTTCCGTCCCCGTGTAGTTGTGTCGGTGGGGCCTCGTCGTCGGTCGTGCCGATCATCGAAAGCGTCGGGGTCGGCGGGATCGGCCCTGTCGCCGAGTCGTTGTACAGCGAGACGTTGCCGCCGACCACGGGGACCGAGATAGCCTCGCACATGTCGGCCAGTCCCGAGACGCTGTTCGAGAACGCGCCGAAGGTCCCGGGCCGCTCGGGATTGGCGCCGTTGAGACAGTCGACCGCTGCCAGCGGCGTCGCACCTTTCACTGCTAAGTTCGTTGCGACTTCGAGCGCGATCGCCTGCGCTCCGACGTATGGGTCACACGCGGTCCAGTTCGGCTCGGCACCCGCCGCGAACGCGAGATCGATTCCTGATCCACTACCCGCTTCCCTGATCGCCAGCAGCGCCGCGTCGTCACCCGGCGGTACTCGGGTTCGGAGCCCGACCTCGTGGTCGTACTGGCGATACACCCACTCCTTCGACGCGGTGTTCGGGCTCCCGACGACCGTCGCGAAGGCCTCTTCGAGCGACGGACTCGGTAGGTCCCGATCGGGTGTTCCGACAGCGCTCGCGTCGGCTGGTCGGTCGTACGCCGGCGCGCCCTCGGCGAGAAATTCCACGGGGAGGTCGACCACTCGCTCGCTCCCGTGCGTACAGACGTACCGATCTTCGACCACCCGTCCGATAACCGAACAACCGAGTTCGAAGCGCTCGGCGATCTCCTTCACTCGATCGGTGTTCTCGGGAGCGACCTCGTAGCACATCCGTTCCTGGGATTCGGCGAGCAGGACCTCGGTGGGGGCCATGTTCGGCTCGCGCTGGTGGACCCGACCGAGGTCGATTGCCGCGCCGAGTCCGCCCTTCGCAACGAGCTCGGAGGAAGCCCCGCCCAGGCCTGCCGCGCCCAGGTCCCGAGCGGACTCGACGAGGCCTTCCTCACAGAGCGCCTCGTTGGCCTCGATCAGCAGTTTCTCGCTGTAGGGATCGCCGACCTGGACGGCCGGACGGTCGGCGGTTTCTGCGTCCTCCGCCAAGTCTTCGCTCGCGAAACTCGCCCCGCCCAGCCCGTCTCGTCCGGTGGAGTTGCCGAGCAACACGAGGTCGTTACCGGCGTCCTGGGCGACGGCGGTGACGAGCCGATCAGAGGGGAGCAACCCGACACAGGCGACGTTCACCAGCGGGTTACCCTCGAAGCCCGGGTGGAAGGCAACGCTTCCCGTTACCGTGGGCACGCCGATCGCGTTCGCATAGTCGGAGATCCCCTCGACGACCCCCTCGAAGAGGTACTTCGAGTGTTCGCGCTCGAAGTCGCCGAAGTACAGACAGTCCGCGAGCGCGATCGGATACGCGCCCATGCTGAGGGTGTCTCTGACTATTCCGCCGACGCCGGTCGCCGCGCCGTCGTACGGGTCGACGAACGAGGGGTGATTGTGGCTCTCGATCCCGAGGGTGACGTACCACGCCGATTCGTCGTCGCCGCGTCCGTTCTTAGCGTCGCCGTCCGTCCGGTCCGCCGAGGACGCCTCGTTGCCGATGGGCAGAGCAACCACCGCTGCGTCGTCGCCCGGGCCGATGGCCACCTGTTCGCCGCCCGAATCGAACGCCGACAGCAGGGGTCGTGAGGAGCGATAGGCACAGTGTTCGCTCCAGAGGTTCTCGAACAGCGCCGCCTCGGCCGGCGTCGGCTCGCGGCCGAGTTCGCTCGTGACGAGTTCACGGTCGGCGTCGTCGAGTGCCATTCGGTTCTCGCGGGACGTTTGGCCACCCCGAGCAAAGCGCTTTTCCATCGTTCCAGCAACACTCGTTCGGTTCGGTGAGTTCTCACGAGCGGCGAACCGTTCGCCAGCGAGTCGTTCTCGACGACGGGGAACGGTATCGGGGGGCTTTTGCTACCCGGCGCGAAAGCGAAGCCGTGCTTTCGGCCGAGCTCCACAGTCACTCCGCGCTGTCGCACGACGGCCGCGACGAGATCGAGTTGTTGCTCGAGCAAGCGGCCGCTGTCGGCCTCGACGCGCTGGCGATCACCGATCACGACGTGCTGGACGCGAGCGCCGAAGCCGCCGAGTTGGCTCCCGCCTACGGTCTCGTCGGGATTCCCGGAATGGAAGTCACTAGCGCCGCGGGCCACCTGCTCGCCCTCGGGGTTAGCGAACACGTTCCCGCGGGACTTCCCTTCGAGGAGACCGTCGAGCGTATCCGCGAGCAAGAGGGTATCGCCGTCGTGCCCCATCCCTTCCAGCGCTCCCGGCACGGCGTCGCGTCCCATATCTCGAGCGATGCCCTCGCGAGCGCCGACGCGATCGAGGTCTACAACTCCCGACTGCTCACCGGCCGATCCAATCGCCAGGCCGAACGCTTCGCGCGCGAACGGGGTCTGGCGATGACCGCCGGGAGCGACGCCCACATCTCGGAGATGGTCGGGCAAGCCGTCACGGAGATCGACGCCGCGGAACGATCGGTCGAGGCAATCCTGGAAGCGATCGGTGAGGGCAAAACCGCCGTCCTCGGCAAGCGTACGCCCTGGCGGATCAGCTTCCGGCAGGCCGGCGGCGGCGTCAAACGCCGGGCGAGACGCCGTCTCGCCGAGTTGCTGTAGACACCGCGAGCGTCGTCGAGACCTCGTCGAGGACGATAGCGTCCGATCGAATCAGCACGAGTCAAGAAGCTCCAGCCGAAAGACACCATAGGGCCATGACGGCTGTTCGCGCTATCGTAACACCGTTCGAGGCGTCGTCAAGCGAGTCGATCGCCGCTACGGCCGAACGGATCGACGGAGGTCGGGAGGGATACCGGTGAGCGTCTCCGAGATCTGTCAGGTATGCGAGGTCGCCCAAGCCGACCGGACCTGCGGACAGTGTGGTCGGCTCGCCTGCGAGCGACACCTCGACGAGGAGACCGGGATGTGCGTCGAGTGTGTGAGCGCCGGCGGCGGTTCCGGGGTGCCCGGTGACCCAACTAACCCCGGTGGACCGGCGGACGACGACGTGCTTCGTTGACCGTTCGACCTTGATTCCGGCTCCGGCCCCCGACTCCGACTCCCACCTCCGGTAGCCGGCGCTCGCTACCGGACGCCTCCTCGATCCGGCTCACGTAGTGACAACGACCGATGGCGACACCGATCAGTGCCGGTGGCGTCGATCAGTGTCGATCAGCGATACCGGTTCAACTGCCTCGAAAGGCGTTTCGCCGCCTCGCGGGCCGCCTTGTCGAACTCCTCCTCCGCGCTCCCGTCACCCCTTCCCTCGCCGGCGTAGATCACCGATCGCGAGGCGTTCACAAGGCCGACGCCCCCGACGAGCCCGTACTCGACGGCGGCTTCGGCGTTTCCACCCTGAGCGCCGACACCAGGCACCAGGAAGGGTAGGTCCGGAACGATCTCGCGGACGGCTTCGAGTTCCGCGGACGCCGTCGCGCCGACGACCACCCCTACATTGTCGTTCGCGTTCCACAGATCCGCGAGCGCCGCGACCCGCTCGTAGACCGGTTCCCCGGAGGCGAGTTCTAAGTCCTGGAGATCTGCCCCCCCCGGATTCGACGTGCGACAGAGCACGAACACGCCTTTCTCGGCGCGCGAGAGAAAGGGTTCGAGCGAGTCCCGACCCATGTACGGCGAGACAGTGACCGCGTCCGCGCGGTCGAGAAGCGTCGCGTACTGACGGGCGGTGTGGCCGACGTCCCCCCGTTTCGCGTCGAGCACCACGGGGACACCCTTGCCCTGTGCGTAGGCGATCGTCTCCTCGAGCGCGCGCCACCCGTCGGGGTCCTCGTAGAAGGCGACGTTTGGCTTGTAAGCCGCGACGAACTCGTTCGTCGCGTCGATGATCCGGCGGTTGAACGCCCACCGCGGGAGGTCGAATTCGTGTAAGTGGTCGGGCACTCGATCGAGAGCGCTGTCGAGGCCGACACAGAGCACGCTGTCGACGGCGTCGATCCGTGCGTCGAGATCCGTGAAGAACATATCTTCCTTCGGGCGAGCGTCCACTACAAGTTTCCCTTCCGTCGGGTGCCCTCAACGCTCCACGTCGTCCGTCGCTCGCTGGTACCTCCGGTGGCTTACACTGCCGGTGGTGTGAGCCATCGCTTCCGAGCGTATCGGATCGTCCGCCGTCGGTCGGCAGGGCAACGCTCAAGCCGATGGCGGATGCATACCCGCTCGATGTCGGTCGCCGCGGTCGTCTTCGACCTCGATTACACCCTCGCGGTGCCCGAGCGCGAACGCCAACTCCTGCTCAACGACGCGACCGCCGCCGTGGGTGCACCCTCCTTCTCGCGCGCGGAGTACTTGGACGCCCATCGACGAAACCTTACCAACGAGACGCGCACGCCGATCTTCGCGGACCTGCTCGCCTCGCGCGACCACGACGGCGAGGCCTCGCCCGACGACCTCGCGGATTCCTACCGGGGGGAGATCGAACGCGCGCTCGTCCCGGTTCCCGGTGCCGAGACGCTCGTCCGCGACCTCCGCCGGGATCGTCCCGTCGGGCTCCTTACCGACGGTCCGGTCGTCGCCCAGCGGGGCAAACTCGACACCCTCGGCTGGGGAAGCCTGTTCGATGCCGTGGTCGTCACCGGGGCGCTCGCGGCCGGCAAACCCGACGAACGGGCCTTTCGCGCCGTGCTCGACGAACTCGGGACCGACCCCGGTAGCACGGTTTACGTCGGCGACAACGCCGAGGCCGACGTTCACGGCGCGAAAGAGGCCGGTCTGTCCGCCGTCCACGTGCTCGGACGCGAGCACGACGCCTGCTCGCGCGCGGACGCCGTCGTTTCCCGCGACCGCCTCGGCGAAGGCCTGCCCGACCTACTCGCCACGCTGTCGTAGTCGCCCTTCGGTAATGGCCGTGCTGTCCTCCTCGTCGCTCTCCGGCGGTCGTCGCTCCTCCGAACCCTGTTCAGTTCCAGGGCGCTCGCTCGGGGTCGATCACCCGCTTTCGTTCCCCTATGTCCTCGATCCGCTCGCGTTCTTCGGTAGTGAGGTCGAGATCGAGCGCCGCCAGGTTGTCGGCGAGATGTCCGCGCGAGGTCGCCCGCGGCACGACTGCGACGTTTTCCTTCGAAAGCAACCACGCCAACGATACCTGTTGAGCGGAGACACCCCGGTCGTTCGCTATCTCGACGAGGGTCCCGTCGTCGGCCACCGCGTTCTTCGCGAGCGGCGAGTACGCGACCGCCCAGTAGTCGTGTTCGCGCGCGTCGGCCCTGAGTTCCTCCTGTGGCAGGAGCGGATGGGCCTCGAACTGGTGAGCGGCGATCGGGGCGTCGAGGACCTCTCGGGCCTCCATCAACTGCTCGGGAAGGAAGTTAGACACCCCGATGTTCTCGATGAGGCCCTCCTCGTAACACTCCTCGAACGTTTCGAGCACCGGTTCGGCCTCGTAGACGCCCGTCGGCCAGTGGACATACAGCAGGTCGACGTACGTAACGCCCAATCGGTCGAGACAGCCCTCGATCGCGTCGCGGACCGCCTCGACACGTTCGGGAACGTCGTGGTGGACGGTCTTGGTCGCGAGGAAGATCTCCTCGCGATCGACGTCGGCGTCTTCGATCCCCCGTCCGACGTACCGCTCGTTCCCGTAGACCTCGGCGGTGTCGATGTGACGGTAGCCGAGGTCAAGGGCGTCCGAGACGGCGTCCCGTCGGCGCGCCCGGTCGTCGTCGGTATGCGTTCCGAGCCCGAGTCGTGGCATTTCGATCGGCATACGCGACGGTCGCTTTCGCCCCCCTTGAATCCGAGCACGTCCTCGGATCACTCGCGGCCGTCCTCTTACTCTCGCCCTCGATCGCCGGTCATGTTGGCCTCGCCCCCATTGGACTCACTCGTCGGTGAGCTGTGTACACGCCCGCTCGGCCGCGCCGCGCACGTCGATCCCCCGTCGGTGGGCGTACAACACCGCGGCGGCCTCGACGGTCACGGCCAGCGAGCGCTGGAGCGCGTTGATCCCCGCGACGGTCTCGCGTTTCTCGTAGCCCGCGTCGACGCAGGCGTCTAAGACCTGCTCGAAGACCGACCGGCCCTGGAGCAGGCTTTCGTCGGGGGTGAATCCCTCGGGGGTCCCCGCGTCCCCGACGTCGAACGTCGGGACGAGATCGCCCGCCTCGCGGGCGAGCAGGCCCTCGCCGGCCGCGACGTCGACGAGTCGTTTGGCCTGGTTCGGCGAGAACCACCCCCGGTCGAGCGACAGCGAGACGACGAACTCGCTTTCGGCGAGCGAGTCGCGTCCTCGCCCGCGAAACGGCGCGGCGACGGTCGCTTCGAGGCTCACGTCCTCGGGCGCTCGGGCGTTTCACCTAATCGTGTCGATCCTGCTCGGAGTAGTATTGAACTGTGGGATCGGAATCGAGGACCGAAGAGAACGGTTTGAAAGCCCCCGACACGCTCGGCTTCTGCTCGCGGGCCGTCACAAAAGACGCAAAGCGTCTCTTGAACGACTTCGCTCACGAGAACGCCGAGCGGTCGGCCCCTTTCGGTCCGCCCATGACGGTTGTCCGGCGGGCAATTACGTGAATTAACACTGGTTAAAAAGATAGTAAGGCATCGATATCGTCGCTGACCGACGAGACTTCCGATGGGAGTCGAGCGATTGAAGTGTTCTCTCGATCCTTTTCGGAGTATGAAGGATCAGGGACGCTCGACGCGAAAGCGAACCGGCGGTCGACGGCGGCCGGTGGGTAAGAAGCGAAAACACCAGCTCGGCCGCGAACCGACCGAGACCCAGGTGGGCGATGCGAAGCTCAAGATCGTCGAGACCCACGGCAACACCGAGAAAGCCCGTGCGATCGCGACCGATCGTGCGAACGTCGCGACCGACGACGGGACCCGCTCGGCGACGATCGAGTCCGTCGCGGAAAACGGCGCGAACCCCAACTACGTCCGCCGGAACATCGTCACGAAAGGTGCCGTCATCGAAACCGACGAAGGCCAGGCCCGCGTGACCTCCCGCCCGGGTCAGGACGGTCAGGTCAACGCCGTTCTCGTCAACGACGAGTAATCGGATATCGCTCCCGGTTCTCGGCGGGATTCGCTCCCGATAGGTTTCGTTTCCGATCGGTCGAATACGGCTCTCGGTTCGGCTCCTCGTGCCCTTCCGGGGGTCTTCAGGGTCGCGGTGCGGTCTTTTGGGTCGCGCTCTCGGCGATGTTCACGCCGTAGTCCGCGGTTCGTGACAGCGAATCGACCACCAGGCCCAGCCGTTGGGCTTGCCGGGCTTCTAGCTCCCGAAGGACGTTCTCGATCTCCTGGGTTCCCTCGTCGATCGTGTCGATGCTCGCTCGGGCCTCGTTCGCGAGTTCCCTCGCCTGCTCGGGATCGTCCTGGAGCAAGGCGTCCATCGCGCGTTCGGCGATCTCGCTCGCGTTGGCGTGCAGGTCGGTCAGTGCCTCCGCGGCCTCCTCGGGGATTTCGCCTAACTCGAGCGAGAGCCGCGCGATCTTCGAGGCGTGGTCGGCGATCCGTTCGAGCTGGCGCGCGCCCATGTGGTAATCGAAACAGGTCTCGCGATCGAGGCCGATCTCGACCGCCGCGCTCGGTTCCCGAAGCACCGAACGAAAGACCCGCGAGGTCATATACCAGAGCCGATTGACGTCCTGGTCGCGTTCGGCGACGTCCATCGCGAGTTCGGTGTCGTTTTCGATCAGCGCGGTAAGTGCGTCTTCGAGCATCGTCAGTGCGACCAGGCGCATCCGGGTGATCGCGTTGTGGATCGATAACTCCGAAGAATCGAGCAGGTCCTGGAGCATGACCCGATCGGAGGTCTCCTCGATTACCTCCAGTCCCACGAGTCCCTGGGCGGCGTCCCTGATCGCCGCGCGCTGGCCGGCGTCCACTCGTCCCGTTTGGAGCGTAATGACGTCGAACCCATTGACGTACATCGTGATCACCGCCTGGGAGAGTTCGTCGCCCTCGATGTCGGTGATATCGAGGGTTCCCTCAGTTCGTTCGTTCTCCCGGCGCGGCGTCAGCACTAACGAGTCCTCCTCGGGGTGGAACTCGACGACGCTCCCGGCGCTGACCTCGTTCGACGTCGCCCATCCCTTCGGTAGCGATACCGTGTAGGTCGACCCCCCGGTGACCTGGACCTTCCGTGTCTCCATACGACACCGTCGTCGCGCGGGGGACATAAATCGGTTCATATCTATATATTACGATGGCGGACTACTTCTCATCGGTAAACGAACGGTAGGGAACATCGAACGCGGAGCGCTCGCGTACCCTTCGACGCCGCGAATGTCGGCTTTGTTGGCGGAGTCGCCTCCAGTGGAGACCCGGCCGCGTATCGAACCCGGCCTGTGCACGGAGGGATCGATCGGCGGGGATCGCCGCCGCACCGGGGAAGTCGGGCCGACAGGAGTTCACGAGAAGCCGCGAACGTCGAAGGGTACATGTTTGCTGAGACGGGAACAGCTGGCATGCCTCGGCGCGGCTACCAACAGCAACTCGACGACCTCCGTGACGACGTGCTTTACATGAGCGAGGTGGTCTTAGAACGCCTCCGAATGGGGTTGGACGCCCTCAATCGGAAGGACCCCGACCTGGCGTGGTCGATCATCGAGGGCGACGACGAGGTAAACGACCTCTATCTCGACCTCGAAAGCGACTGTATCGACCTCTTTGCCCTCCAGCAACCGGTCGCGGGCGATCTCAGGTTCATCGCCGCCTCCTTCAAGATCATCACCGACCTCGAACGGATCGCCGATCTCGCCACCAATCTCGCCGAGTACTCCCTGGTCGCCGATCGGGAGGGGTTCCCCGACGTCGACGTCCAGTCGATCGGGGCGCGCGCTCACGACATGGTCGAAGCGGCGATGGACGCCTACGCGAGCGAGGACGCCGCCGCCAGCCGGGACGTCGACGACCAGGACGACGAACTGGACCGTCTCTGTGAGCGTGCCTCCGAGACCGTCGTCCGTGACCTGCTCGAACGCCAGCTCGACGCCGGCGAGGACGTCGAGGACCTCATGGGTGACGTCTCGCGACTCTTACTTACGGTCCGTGATTTAGAACGCGTGGGCGATCACGCGGTCAACGTCGCCGCCCGTGCCCTCTACATGGCCGAGAACGACGCGAGCCTGATCTACTAGCGGACCTTTTTCCTGGCGTCCTCGTTCGCGCTTCGCGCTCACTGCGGGGCCAGCAAAAATCTCCACGGTCGCGGCAGAGCCGCTCCCTGCTCTCGTTCGCTAACGTCTGCTCGTGGGCCGTAGGCCCGCTCGCACGGTCCGAAGGACCGAAGGTCCCTCGCTACTCACGAGAACATCAAAAAACGCTCACTCGCGCCTACGGCGCTCGTTCGCGTGTGCTAATGCTGATGCTTTCCGCTACCGCGACCGTTCCCCGTTCTGGGCGAGATCGTCCAACAGTATTGGATTGTAGAACGTGGATTATAGAACGTCACCTCGCTCCGTGGTTGACCGAGTGTCATCTACGTTGTTTCGTAGTCGACAGACGTGTCCTCTTTGTTATTGCAAACGGAACGTGGCACGAATGAGCAAGCGGGTGTTGATCGGACCGCAGGTATTCGCCCACGATCGAACGTACGGAAGTGGCTACGTCGCGGTCAGCGAGGACCGGATCGACGGCGTGGGCTCCGCCGATCGATCGCCCGATGTCGAGGGCAACGACGTTGTTCGGCTCCCGCCGGACTACGCTGTCGTTCCGGGTCGAATCGATATTCACGTCCACGGCGCGGACGGTGCCGACACGATGGACGCGACGCCCGACGCCCTCCGAACGATCGCCGCCGCACTACCGAAGGAAGGAACGACCTCGTTTCTCGCAACGACGGCGACACGGTCGACGGACGCGATCGAGGCGGCACTACGAAACGCCGGGGAGTTCATCGCGAACCACCAGCGACCCGATTCCGCCGAGGTGCTCGGTACCGATCTCGAAGGTCCGTTCGTATCCGCCGATAAGGCTGCGCACAGCCCACTGAACACGTCATCGAGCCTGATTTCCGACCACTCGAACGATGGCGCTCGATCAGCGGCGATTCGATCTCGATCGTCGTGCTGGCTCCCGAGATCGACGGGCGTGTCGAACTGGTTGACTCCTTGCGACAGGCGGGCGTTGTCGCGTCGATCGGTCACTCGAACGCGACGTACGACGAGGCCATAGAGAGCATCGACCGTGGTTTCTCTCACGTCACACACCTGTTCAACGGAATGTCCGGGTTCCATCACCGCGAGCCCGGTATCGTCGGAGCGGCGCTACTGCGCGACGAACCGACCGTCGAACTCATCGCCGACGGCGTCCACGTCCGTCCCGAAGCCGTCCGACTCGCCTATCGGTCCACCGGAGCTGATCGATTGATACTTATCACCGATTCGATGCGTGCGAAGGGCTTCGGACCCGGCACGTACGATCTCGATACCGGGACCGTCTCGGTCGCCGACGGCGAAGTCCGTCTTCCGGACGGGACGCTCGCCGGTAGCGTACTCCGGATGGATCGTGCGATCGACAACCTAGTCGAGTACACCGGCTGTTCGATGCGCGAGGCGATTCGTATGACATCGGAGAACCCGGCGAAGCGGATCGACGTGTTCGACCGCAAAGGTTCCATCCGAGCGGGCAAAGACGCCGACCTCGTCGTTCTCGACGCGAACCGGAGCGTCGTGGCAACGTTCTGTCGAGGTGCTGTCGCGTACCGTTCGGACACGCTCAACTCGACTTTTCAGGACTGGTGCAGTGTGGAGGGCAACCACTCGAACCGCGAGTGAGCCACGGAGTGGCGAACGAGCGGGCCGACGAGCGACTGCCGCGCGAACGAAGTGAGCGCGACGGGAGCGAGGAGTGCTTTTGATGAACGTTTTGCCGAGCGAGGCGCGTCAGCGCCGAGCGCAGAGCAAAACGTTCATTGGAAGCCGATCCGGCCGCCCTGCCGGCGCTGGGCGGGGTCACCGCCGCCACCCTTAAACTCGTCTTCCATGCGCTCGTAATAATCGAGAAGGTCCTCGGTGATAGTGGGCCGAACCCGCTCCATCGCCCCCCGGAAGTGACGCATCTCGACCGAGTCGGCATCGTGATCGTCACGCAACGCCTGGATCGCCGCCTCCCGGGCGATCGATTCGAGGTCGCTTCCCACGTAGCCTTCGGTGACCTCCGCGAGTTCGCGCAGGCTGACGTCCGGTGCCAGCGGCGAGCCGTCGGTGTGAATGCGCATGATCTCCTCGCGGCCCTCGGTGCCCGGCTCGCCGATCATCACCAGCCGGTCGAATCGTCCGGATCGAATGAGAGCCGGATCGATCATGTCCGGTCGGTTGGTCGCGCCGATTACCATGACGTTTTCCATCTCCTCTAACCCGTCGAGTTCGGTGAGCAGTTGGTTGACCACCCGCTCGGAGACGTTCGAGCCGACCTCGCCGCCACGGGATGGGGCCAGCGAATCGAGTTCGTCGAAGAAGATCACCGTCGGCGACACCTGCCGGGCCTTCCGGAAGGTCTGACGGATCGCCTTCTCGGACTCGCCGACCCATTTCGAGAGGAGTTGGGGGCCACGGACCGAGATGAAATTGGCGTTGGTCTCGTTGGCCACCGCTTTCGCCATGAGCGTCTTCCCGGTTCCCGGCGGTCCGTACAGAAGCACTCCTTTCGGCGGTTCGATGCCCATACGATCGAAGCGCTCGGGGTTATTGAGCGGCCACTCGACGCTTTCCTTGATGTCCTGTTTCGCCGACTGGAGGCCGCCGACGTCGTTCCAGGTGATCTTCGGCAGCTCGACGAGGACCTCCCGGAGCGCGGATGGATCGACCCCGTTGAGCGCCCCCCGGAAGTCGTCGCGCTTGATGATCATCCGGTCGATAAGTGACGGCGGAACGTCCTCCTCGTCGAGATCGATCTCGGGGAGATACCGGCGCAGGGCCTTCATCGCGGCTTCTTTCGTGAGCGATTCGATGTCCGCGCCGACGAACCCATGCGTGTCGTCGGCCAGTCCGCCGAGGTTCACGTCGTCGGAAAGCGGCATGCCGCGAGTGTGGATCTGGAGGATCTCCTTGCGACCCGTCTCGTCGGGGACGGCGATCTCGATCTCCCGGTCGAACCGTCCCGGACGGCGAAGCGCCGGGTCCACCGAGTCCACGCGATTCGTGGCCGCGATGACGATGACCTGCCCGCGCGATTCGAGCCCGTCCATCATCGTTAACAGCTGGGCGACGACCCGGCGCTCGACTTCCCCCGTCACCGCCTCGCGTTTCGGCGCGATCGAGTCGAGTTCGTCGATGAAGATGATCGCGGGCGATTCCTCCGAGGCGTCCTCGAAGATCTCCCGGAGCTGTTGTTCGCTCTCCCCGTAGTACTTCGAGATGATTTCGGGGCCGGCGATCGAGAAGAAACTCGCAGAGGTCTCGTTGGCGACGGCTTTCGCGAGCAGTGTCTTCCCGGTTCCAGGTGGTCCGTGGAGGAGCACGCCCTGTGGCGGTTCGATGCCCAGTTTCCGGAAGATCTGGGGGTGTTTCATCGGGAGTTCGACCATCTCCCGGACGCGTTGGATCTCGTTGCCGAGGCCGCCGATGTCCTCGTAGGTGATTCCCCCACCGGTCTTTTCGAACCCGGAGATCGGTTCCTCGCGCAGTTCGACCTCGGTGTCCTCGGTGATGAGGGCTACTCCGTCCGGGTCGGTCTCGACGGCGATGAGCGGGATGGCCTGGCCCGGCGAGCGCATGAAGGGATGGTTCGTGCTCGACATGACGGGCACGATGTCGCGCTCGACGACCGGCCGTTTCAGGATCTGGCGTTTGACCATGCCCGCGGCGTCCGAGCCGAACTGCACCGAGGCTTCCTCCGGCGGGGCGAGCACCAACTCGTCGGCCTTCTCGGCTTCGGCCTTGCGGATCGTGACGCGTTCGCCGATACCGATATCGGCGTTCTGCCGGGTGAATCCGTCGACGCGCACGGTATCGGTGTTCCAGTCCTGACGATCGGCGCGCCAGACCTTCGCCGCGGTCGTATCAGTACCTTCGATCTCGATGATGTCACCCGGGCTCAGCTTCAGGTGTAGCAGGGTATCGGGGTCGAGACGGGCGATTCCTCGACCCGAGTCGTTCGGGTACGCTTTCGCCACCTCCAGTTGTACTTCGTTCATGAGGGTGTGGTCTCCGTGACAGTCACTTTCGGGTACTGTTAGGGATATGCTTTTTGCTCGTTGTCGTTCAGAGGTCAGCTATCCGGCGTTTCGCGTCGTTCGACCTCGGTGTCTTCCGTGGCGGCGGCTCTCCTGGGACCGGTCTCGATGACGAGCGCGGTCGCCTGACATCGGACATCGAGTCTCGTCCGTTCGATCCCTCCTTCGTCCGAAGCGGCATGCAATGGCTTTTCGCCCCGACCGTCCTCGTAGCACGCATGCGAACGCTGGCGTTCGACGGCCACATGGGGGCGAGCGGCGACATGATCTGCGGCGCGTTAGTGGCCGCCGGCGGCGATCCCGGCACACTGCGACCCGTCGAGGAAGCGCTTCCCGTCCGGTACGCGATCGACGAGATCGATAAAAACGGTATCGCCGCGACGACCGTCGACGTGTTGCGTACCGAGACCGGCGACGACAGTAACGATAGCGACGACGACGGCAATGGGAACGACCGCGGTGGCGGCGACGAGCCGTCCGAACACGACCGGGCCAACGGTCACCATCACCACGGTCGTCACGACCACGAGGGGAGCCACTCACACGGTCACGCTCACGACCACGATCACACTCACGAGCACGCGGAGGGACGCGGCCCGCTCCGTTCGTACTCCGAAGTGATCGGGATCGTCTCGGATATGGCTCTCGACCCCGAGGTCGAACGGAACGCGCTTCGAATATTCGAGGTTCTCGGCGAGGCCGAAGCTGCCGTCCACGGCACGGACGTAGAGAGTACGCACTTCCACGAGGTCGGCGCGGACGACGCGATCGCGGACGTCGTCGGCGCGGCGCTCTTGCTGGCTGACCTCGCTCCCGAGCGGGTCGTGACGACGCCGCTTGCGACCGGCGGCGGCGAGGTCGAGATGAGCCACGGCCGCTATCCGGTGCCGACGCCCGCGGTAATCGAGATCGCCGCCGAGGCCGACTGGTCGCTCCAGGGCGGGCCACTCGAGCGCGAACTACTTACTCCCACCGGCGCGGCGATCCTCGCCGTCTGCGCCGAGGGCGTCGACTCGCTCCCGTCCCTCTCGCTCTCGGCATCGGGGTACGGCGCGGGCGGATACGATCTCGGCGAGCGGCCGAACGTGTTGCGCGCGCTCGTCGGCGACGAGGCTGGCTCGCTCGTTCGCGACGAGATCCGGGTGCTCGAAACGACCCTCGACGACGCCGCTCCCGAACTCCTGGGCGACCTCCACGACTCGTTGCGCGGAGTTGGGGCACGCGACGTGGCGGTCCTTCCGGCGACGATGAAGAAATCCCGGCCGGGCCACGTCGTACAGGTAATCGTCAAGCCCGAAGATGCCGAACGCGTCGCCCGCCGGCTCGCCACCGAAACCGGGACGCTCGGCGTCAGGGACACCGGCGCGCGCCACCGCTGGATCGCGGAACGCGAGGTTCGTGCTACCGAGATCGAGATCGACGGCCGAACCCACGCGGTCGGCGTGAAGATCGCAAGCGACTCCCAAGGTGCAGTATACGACGTAAGCGCCGAATACGACGACGCCGCGGCCGTCGCGCGCGAGACCGACCTCCCGGTTCGCGAGATCATGCGTCGAGCCGAATCACGAGCCCACGAATCAGGGACGGACTGAAAGGGTCGGCGTTCGCGACCGCCGGTGTTCGAGCGTTCGGGCGACCCGGCGCTACTCGTCGCCCGGCGTTCCCGAGGGGAGTTTCCGATACCACCATCGGAGCCACTCGGCGAGCGGCCCGCGAGTGCCCTCGACCGTGATCCTGACGGTGCCGTCGAAGTGCCAGCGAGCGCGTTCCGC
Organism: Halobacteriales archaeon QH_6_64_20; assembly: GCA_003021235.1. GTDB lineage: Archaea > Halobacteriota > Halobacteria > Halobacteriales > Halococcaceae > PXQR01. The sequence goes on from PXQR01000037.1 coordinate 24,349, forward strand.
GTCCGGCCCCATACGGAGCGGAACGTCGACGCGGAGGTCATCACAGGCACACTCGATTCCCTCCTCGCGGTCGATCGCGGCGTCGAGAACGTCGTCGACGACCGTGACCCACTCCTCCCATTCGTCCCCGTTGTCCGCTCCCTCACCGACGTGTTCCTGTGACATAGTTCGGTTCTCGTCCGACAGCGACTTGTAAGCTCCTCTCGTCGCGCTCCGTTCGCCGTCTCCCTAGTCGTCGTTTCAGGCTCGCCGTGTCGTTCGGTGCTCGCCGTACCGAACGCCGATCGCGAGACAGACGAGGCCGAAGACGATCATCGCGGGCAATACCATCATGAGAACCGTGCTCGTAGCCATTACGCCCGAGACGAGCAGTCCGCCAGCCCCGATAACGATCAGCACGGCGAAGATCCCGAGCGTCGTCGTTCGGTCGAACTCCATAGCTACTGTACGCTCGCGTCGAGAATAAGGGTTGGTGCTCGGATACCGGCCGGCATCCGCTTTGGGGCCGCCACGGGCCGGCGGAATCGAACGGAACCGTGAAGCGTCGAGTGCCGTCGAGCGTCGTTCGGTCGGCGACTGATAGCCGACGGGCCGGCAATCGGTCGACGCTCGGCTACCGGTTGTGTCGCTCGCTTACCAGGGTGCGAACGACGGGTCGACCTGTCGTTCCTGGCGGTCCATCTCGTCGATCGTCGCTACGTCCTCGTCGTCGAGGTCGATCTCCAGCGATTCCCAGTTGTTTCGGATGTGGTCCTCGCTCGTCGCCTTCGGGATCGCCGTGATCTCCTTCTCGCGGAGCCACGCGAGGCTTACCTGGGCCTCGTTCGCGTCGTGTTTCTCGGCGATCTCCGACAGTTCGTCGACACCGAAGGCCTCTCCGCGGGCAAGCGGCGAGTACGCGACGAGTTCGATGTCCTCGTCGTCACAGTACTCACGCAGTTCCTCCTGACGACACAGCGGGCTACACTCGACTTGATTCGCGAAGACCGGGTCGTCGAGGGCCTCTTGGGCCGTCTCCAGGTCCTCGGGTTCGAAGTTAGACAGTCCGATCCGCTCGATCCTGCCATCGTCGAGGAGTTCCTCGAACGCTCCCAAGGTCTCTTCGGGGTCGTACTCGCCGGATGGCCAGTGGATATACAACAGCTCCACCGAGTCGACGCCGAGATCGTCGAGGCTCTCTCGGGTCGTTTCGAGCACGTCGTCGTACCCCAGGTTCTCGATCCAGACCTTCGTCGCGAGGAAGACGTCCTCGCGCGGGACGTCGGCCGTCTCGATCCCCTCGCCGACGGCGTCTTCGTTGCCGTACGCCTGAGCGGTGTCGATGTGTCGATAGCCCATCTCCAGGGCGTGTCTGACGCTTTCGACACAGGCGTCGTAGTCGTCGTTCTCCCAGGTGCCGAGCCCGAGTATCGGCATGTC
>PXQR01000037.1:25788-35757 GCA_003021235.1 Halobacteriales archaeon QH_6_64_20
GCTACCGTTCGTTTCCCTCCGGGTTCGTCGAAAGAGCGAGGAGGCACTATTGGCCGCTGTCGCCCGTGATTCCCGCGTCCGCTCAGATCGGTAGTTTCGAGCGGACCGACCGGCCTTCGAGCAGTTCCTTCGCGAACCGGGCGAAAAGCGAGAGATCGCCCGCCCGCAGGAGTTTCGCGATGGCGAGTTTGCTCCCGGCGTTCGCGCCCCGTAGCGTCTCCGGGTCGAGATCGCGCAGATCGCTCAACAACGAATCGTACCGCTCGTTCGGGGTGAGGTAGAGCAGCTTCGTCATCAGGAGTCGAGCACGGGACCGGGGAGCGACGTCCCGGTGCCACAGTCGGTCGTACACCCCGACGTGTTCGGCCGACGTGCGCGGCGTCGAGGGGGTCAGACAGGCGTCGACGGTCGCCGCCGCGGCCCGGGCCGATCGCATTCCGACGCGAATCCCCTCGCCCCAGAGCGGGTCGATCGTCGGCACCGTGTCGCCGATCGCCATGAACCGATCGGTGCTCAGCTTTCCCGGCGGCTGGATGTGTGCCGATCCGCGGTGTTGGCGGCCCTCGATCCGTTCTGCGTGTTCGAATCGGGGATCGGAGTCGAGCCAGCGTTCGAGGTAGCCGTCGATGCTCACCCCGTCTTCGGCGTGCTCGCGGTGGCGGTCGTTCTGGAGGTAACACAGTCCCACCTTCGCCGTCCGCTCGCCGGTGTGAAAGATCCAGGCGTACCCCCCGGGGGCGACGTCGTGGCCGAGCCGGAGCATCATCGAGTCCTGCAGGTCAGCGAACCCGTCGCGCTCGAGCGCCACGCCGTCGAACTCGTATTCGACGCCGATCGCCTGGTTCGCGCGTTCGAGGTCGACGACGCCCAGTTCCTTTGCGAGCGGTGCGCTCGGGCCGGTCGCGTCGATAACCATGTCGCCGTAGACCTCCTCCGAGCGGTTGTAGGAAACGCCGACGACCTCGCCGTCTTCCATCAGCGGCCCGGAGACGCGAGCGTCGAAGCGGTATTGGGCCCCTCGCTCTCTCCCTTCCCGGACGAGAAAGCGCTTGAACGCAGCGAAGTCGAGCACCGCGCCGGTCTGCTCACGGACGAAAAAGGCGTTCGGGGACTCGATCACGACGTCGTCGGTGAAATGCATCACCACCTCGTCGGGGATGTCGAACGAGGCCATCATCGACGGGAAGGTACCTCCAGTGGACTTGTTGCTCCTCCGGGGAAAGTCGTCCTCGGATTCGGTTTCGAGCACGAGGACGTCGTAGTCGCGTGCGGCCAGATCCCGCGCGCATTGTGCCCCCGCGGGCCCCGCCCCCGCGATCACCGCGTCGAACCGATCGGTCATGGTTGAAACACGTCCGCTGACGGTTATGAGTGTTGCTGAACGCGATTCGTCGATTCGACCGGGTTCGTGCCGCCGATCGACGGAACTCCGGACCGTAGGTACGGTTCCCTCTTCGCTCTTCCATCACGCCTCGCCGCTCGCCGCGTGGCTTTCCGTGCTCAGACGGCCAACAGCAGTACTGTGTACCCTACCACGCCGAGGCCGAACGCCCAGAACCGGCTCGCACGCTCCTCGGGGAGTTCTTCTTTGATCACGTTGAGGACGATTCCGCCGGCGACGAGGGCGAACACGGTCGCGAAAAGCGCCTCGCCGATCTCGGTGACGACGCCGATCGCCGCGCCGACGAGGACCGCACCCGCTAACAGCCACCGGCCGACGCGATGATACAGGTCGCCGTGGATCTCCCGCAGCCCGTAGTCGTTCACTACGAAGTGAAGCCCGATCGCGATCGTGTAGGTGAGTAGGGTAACCGGGTCATCCTGGTGGAGCAACAACCGGCCGATCAGCCCGTTGTAGATCGCGAACGAGCCGACGTGAATCCAGAACACGCCGCTAGTTCCCGATCCTTCGGAGGATTCGTTGTCCGACGACCCTTCGTTGTCCGGTGACCGATCCTCCGATGGCTCACTGCCCTCGCCGTGCTCGTCGGGTCCGTCCACTCCGTTGTCCGACCCGCGCCCGTTCGTTTCCCGCTCGCGGGCGAGCCGTTCGAGCCCGTAGAAGGTAACGAACCCGACGAGCGCAACCAGGTAGACGTGGCGCTCGAAAAAGGTAAGCACGGGGAGCTCGCTTCCCTCGATCGCCGCCCCGCCGGCTTCGAGTTCGGGGAGCACGTGGACGAACACGTACGCGACCGACACGCCACCGGCCGCGGAAAGCCACCGGCTCCGGGGGATCCGATCGAGAAAGTTCAATCGTCCGGCGAACACGTGGACGAATCCGAGCACCAGTGCGGCCGCGAGCGCCAAAGCGGCCGATGGCTCCTCCCCGCCGGCTTCGGCCGTGAGGACGACCCACTGTACTTCCTGCACGACCGATGGGTATCGCTACCGATCGAATAAGTCCTGAGCCTGCACCTGGGCCCGACTGGCGGGGTTATCGAGAGCGTCACGCGATCACAGGACCGAATGCGATTCGGCACCGACTCTCATCACGGATTTATTTTAGTTGAAGCTGTGTCCCACAGCGTGGCGGGAGACGATCCGCTCGGTCGCGCACTCAGCGACTACCACCGCGGCGAACGCGAGGAACCGCTCGTCGATCGCGACGGCGCGGAGACGCGCGAACAGCCCGTCGAACGCTTTTATTTCGGCGAGTTCGATCCGAAGAGCGAGCGCGGCGAGTGGCTCCGGGCCTGGCTCTCCGGACCGCTGCTCGACGTGGGTGCCGGGGCGGGTCGAGATACACTATACTTCCAGGACCGGTTCGAGACGGTCGCAATCGACATGTCCGATCATCTCGTCGAGACCATGCGCGAGCGCGGTGTCGGGGACGCCCGCCGGGTCGACATGTTCGCGTTGCGTGATGCGTTCGAGCGCGATCGGTTCCAGTCGGCGCTCGTCTGGGGCACTCAGATCGGTCTCGCCGGGTCAATGCAGGGGCTTCAGGAGTTCTTCGGCGATCCGGCGTTCGTAACGACGCCCGACGCGACCGCCGTGGTCCACGGATACGATCCCGAGTCGGGGCCGATCGAGGAACTGCTCGGCTACCGACCGGACCCGACGCCCGGTCTCGCCTACCGCGTGGTGCACTCGACGTACGAAAACGACCACCAGACGCTTCTGTTCCGGCTGTTCAGCCCCGATCGACTGCGGGAAGCCGCGGTCGGCACCGGCTGGGAGGTCGCCGCGGTCGAACACGCTCCCTCCGAATCTTCGAGCAGTTACTACGCGGCGCTACGAAAGCTCTCCTCGAAGCAACGGTAGCGGACTTACCGGACAGAACATCGGCGCTTCGTCCAGTAGGTGTCGCAGTACTCGCACGTGTCCGGCACCGACCAATAGAACAGTCGTTCGTCGCCCGCTTCCATGACCCGCCAGCAGTGATGGATCATGCGGATGTTGCGATCGTACCAGTGAGACAGCGCGATCGGACTGCCGGACTCGCTATCGTCGGCTCTGATCCCCGCATCGAACATCAGATCGTGGTTGTCCCTGAGTCCGGCCTCGGTGTTTATCGACTCGAAGTATTCGAGCAGTGTCGACGAAGCGAGGCGTTCGTCGGCTTCGCGTTGCGTTTGCTCTACGTGCGTAGGGGTACCGAGGTCGTTTCGCTCCGAATGCGGCGGTGAGAACGTCTCTTCGCGATTGTAGGCGTACTCGCCCGATCGATACTCCTCATAGATCTCGCTCACGGCTTCGAACTCGTCGTAGGGCCGCTCGACGGCGATTCGATCAGGATTCCAGGTTTCGAAGCGATCGACGAGTTCGCGAAACTGTGCTCGTTGATCGGCCGCGAGCACATCGTCGGCGTCGATGTTGACTTCGTCGAGGCCAGGATTGTCCATGTGATACGTGCCGAGAAGCATCACCTGCACCTGCTCGGATTCACACTGCGGCCACCCTGCTGGCGGGTCGTCATATCGTCGAGCGTCCATACCCCTACGTGGCGAGCGAACGTCTTGACGGTGGTGTCAGTGTATCTTGCACTTTCCCGGTTCGATAGACACGACTAGCGGTCTACGGTTGCATTCGCGAGCGAACACCGTGAGCGAGCGATTCTCCGCGACTGAACGGAGCGAAGGAGCGGCGTTTTTACTCCAGGTTTTTGCGAGGAGTGGTGCCCGTAGCGAGCGGAGCGAGCGAGGACACCCGACGAGTAAAGAAGTGGGTGCCTCTAGTAGAACTCGCGAACTAAGTCCGTCGCGCCGTCGGGCGCACCGTCGGGAATCTCGGCCATACTGCCCTCGATGCCGTGTTTCTCGCCGTAGGCCACCGAGTCGGGGTCCTGGTAGATCACGCCTTGGTACTCCTTCTGTGAATCCATGATCCGTTCGATCGCCGCCTCCTCGTCGGTCCGGTCGTACTCCTCGTCGTCGCCGAGATCGACGAGCGACTCCCGGAAGTAATCGTAGGTATCGACGTCGTTGAACGTCACGCAGGGACTGTAGACGTTGACGAAGCCGAAGCCGTCGTGTTCGATCGCCTCCTGGACGACCTGGGCGTGGCGCTGGGCATCCGAACTAAAGGTCTGACCGATGAAGGTCGCCCCCGAGGCGAGCGCGAGGGCAAGCGGGTTGACCGGCGCCTGCTGGGGGCCCTCGGGCGAGGTGGCGGTCTCGAAGTCCTCGCGGCTGGTGGGCGAGAACTGGCCCTTGGTGAGGCCGTAGATCCGGTTGTCCATGACGACGTAGCTCATGTCGATGTTGCGACGGACGGCGTGGACGAAGTGGCCGGCACCGATCGAGTAGCCGTCGCCGTCCCCGCCCGAAACCATCACCTCGAGATCGGGGTTCGCCGTCTTGACCCCGATGCCGACCGGGAGCGCCCGGCCATGCACGCCGTGTAGCGCATAGGAATGCATGTACGTGCCGATCTTCCCCGAGCAGCCGATCCCGGCGACGATGAACGTGTCGTCGGGGTGGTTGCCGGTGTTGGCGAGCGCCTTCATCATGCCGTTCATGGTGCCGAAGTCGCCACATCCAGGGCACCAGGTCGGCTGTGCGTCCGATTTGAAGTCGATGAATCTGACGTCCGAACTCTCCGAACTCATGTCGTGATCTCCTGTTCCGCATCCGTCTCCGCGTCGGTCTCGTTGACCGTCCCGCTATCGGGGTCGCTATCACCCTTGCCGTCGCCGCCCGCGAGCACGTCGGTGATGTGAGCGGCGAGTTCGTCGGCGTCGAAGCGGACGCCGTCGTACTTGTTGATGCGTTTCACGCGGGTGAGCGTGTCGTGCTCGATCACGTCGGCGAACTGGCCCGTCGCGTTGCATTCGACGACGATCACTTCCTCGGCCGCTTCGACGGCCTCCGTGAGATCGGGCCGCGGGAACAGATACGGCACCGAGAGGAAGCGGATCGTCGTTCCCTGCTCGTCGAGAAGCTCCATCGCCTCCCGGATCGCTCCCTCGTTCGATCCCCACGAGAGAACCAAAGTACCCGAATCCGCGTCGCCGAACTCCCGGGCAGTCCATGCCTCGTCTCGCTGGGCGGTTTCTACTTTCCGCTGGCGCTTGTCGACCTGTTCGACGCGCACCTCAGTCTCCTCGGTCCGGCGGCCCAACTCGTCGTGTTCGAGCCCCGTCGTCATGTGCGCGCCGCCCGCCGTGCCCGGGATCGTCCGGGGGCTGACCCCGCTTTCGGTGGCGGCGTGGGGGGTGAACTGATCGCTATCGTTCGTCCACTCCTCGATATCACTGCCCCGCACAAGGGGGCCGCGATCGACTTCGACTGCGTCCATATCGAACTCCTCGGGGGGATAGGTCTGTTCGGTGACCGACAGCGCCAGATCCGCAACGAGGTAGACCGGCGTCTGATACTTCTCGGCGAGGTTGAAGGCCTCTATCGTCTTGTGGAAACACTCCGCCACTGTGGTCGCGCCGACGACGAAGCGCGGGATCTCGCCGTGGCCTCCGTGAAGCAGCATATCGAGATCGCCCTGTTCCTGTTTGGTGGGCATCCCGGTCGACGGCCCGGATCGCATCACGTCACAGATCACCATCGGGGTCTCGGTGGTGGCGACCAGCCCGAAGGTCTCGGCCATCAGATCGATGCCGGGCCCCGAGGTCGCGGTCATCGCGCGTGCGCCGGCCCGAGCGGCCCCCAGCGCCATGTTGATCGCCGATAGCTCGTCTTCGGCCTGGACGACGTGGCCGCCGAAGCGCTCGATCCGTCCTTTCAAGTATTCCATGACGTCCGTCGCCGGGGTGATCGGGTAGCCCGCGTAGAACCGACAGCCGGCGGCGATAGCTCCCATCCCGATCGCCTCGTCGCCGTTCAAGAGGACGTAGTCGGCGTCGGTCGTATCCAGATCGTACGGAAAGGTATCGGCTATCTCGTCGTTGACGTAATCGCGGCCGGCACGGGCGGCCTCTTTGTTGTTGTCGACGATCGAGGAGCCCTTGCCGCCGAAGCGCTTTTCGAGCGATTCGTCGAGATAGGAGACGTCGAATTCACAGACCGCACACGCCGCGCCCAGGGCAACGACGTTTTGCATGATCGCACCGCCGGCCTCCTCGGCGAGGCGCTGGAGCGGCACCGAGAGGCCGACCGTGCCCTCGGGTGCCTCGAAGTCCTCCATCATCGTGCGCTCGCCGTCGTAGATGATGACCGAGCCGTCGTGGAGTTCCTCAGTGTTCTCCTCGACGGTGCGCTGGGTGAGCGCGATGAGCACGTCGAGCGAGTCGACGACGCTTTCGATCCGCTCGGTCGAGGTACGGATCTTGTACGCGGTGTACCCGCCCCGAATCCGGGAGGCGAAGTCCTTGGAGGTAAAGACGTGCCGACCCGCCCGGGAGAGCGCTTGGGCGAAGATCTTCCCGGTCGAGTCGATCCCGTCGCCGGCCTCCCCGCCGACCGCCCAGTTCAGGTCCTCTGGCATGTCGTATCGGAAATACTTAGTGATCGGCGAAAAGGCTTCTGAATCGCCGACTTTCGTCCCCTCTCGTCTCGCGCCATCGAAGTCTCTTTGGCCGCGAGCGACCTATTTACTACATGGACCCGACCGAGACGCGCGTCGAATCCGTCCGCGACGTCGGCCCCGACGCCGTTGCCCTCACGCTCGAATCGCCACCCGAGTTCGACGCCCGGCCCGGCCAGTTCGTCAAACTCGTCTTCGAAGTCGGTACCGAGACCCACCCGCGCTTCTATACGATCTCCTCGCCGCGGGTGGACGGAACGTTCGAAACGACGATCGAAATCGATCCCGAAGGCGACGTCAGTCCCTTGCTCGGGGCGCTCGAACCCGGCGACCCCGTGACCGTCGCAGGCCCCTTCGGCAACTCCTACTACGAAGCCGACGCCCGATCGGTGATCCTCGCCGGCGGTCCGGGCGTCGGTCCGGCCGTCGGGATCGCCGAACGCGCCACAGAGGACGGTAACGACGCGGCGGTCGTCTACCGCGACGACGAGCCGATGCACACCGACCGACTCGACGGCCTCCGCGAGCAGGGCGTGTTCGTCCGGGTGCTCGGCGAAGAGGGGGGACTGGCTGACGCGGTGAGCGAAGCGATCACGAACGCCGAGGGCGAGCAGGTCTTCGTCTACGGGTTCGCGGACTTCCTCGATAGCGCGACGGATGCACTCGAAGCGGCCGGCGGCGCGCCCGACGAGGCGAAGCTGGAGAACTTCGGGTGAGCTCCGAACCGAGCGCGTCGAGCGAGGAAAGGCGTCCAGGACCACGACGACGCCGTAGCACCAGCCGTCGTCGGTTCGTCCTAGCGAGCGTCGGTGCCGTCGGTACCGTCGTGCTCGCCGGTTGTCTCGGCGGCGATGGCGAATCGTCCGCCGGAAACGACTCGACGGCCACCGCCTCCTCGGACGAATCCGGGTCGGCCGATACGACGACTGCCGGTTCGAAAGCGGCCACGAGCGCGAGCGAGTCGTCGGGGGACCTCGATCTCCGCGAGGCGAACGTCGTCGGTGTCGAGGCCGAGCGCAACGGAGAGGAGTACAGCTTCGACGTAACACTACACCACGACGACGGCGGCGAGTCGGGCTATGCGAACTGGTGGCAGGTCGAGACCCTCGGCGGGGAGCGACTCGGCCGCCGTGAGTTGCTCCACGCCCACGGCACCGAGCCGTTCACCCGGTCGGCGACGATCGGGGTTCCCGAAGGGGTCCCTCGGGTCGTCGTACGCGGCCACGACGAGGTCCACGAGTACGGCGGGCAGGCAGTAGTCGTCACGCTCGCGAGCGGCGAAACGAGAGCCGTGAGACAGGGTTCCGACCCGCAAGCGTTCGGTACCGAAACCACGTCGTAAGCCGCCGGCTCACCGGCTGTCCGGTTTCAAGTACTCGCCCGTCCTCGCCGGATATCGATGGCGGATAGCTACACTCACACGGTCGACGTCCGGTTCCGAGACCTCGACCCGCGCAGTCACGCGAACCACGCGGTGTACGTCTCTTACTGCGAACAGGCCAAAGCCGCCTTCTTCGAGGACGTGCTCGAAACCTCGCTCGCCGACGCTCCGACGGTGATCCGATCGCTCGACGTCGAGTTCGAACGGGCGGTGACGCTCGGCGATCGGGTCGAGGTCTCGCTCGAAGTCGGTCACCTCGGGCGGACGAGTTACTCGCTTACCTTTTCCCTCGCAGTCGACGACGAGCGCGTCGCGACCGCCCGAACGGCGTCGGTCGTCCTCGGCGAGGACGGCACTCCGACACCGCTCCCCGAGGCCTGGCGCGAGCGCTTGGAGCCCTATCTCGATAAAGATGATTCGCCCGACTCACCCCCGGATCCGGATCCGTGATGAGCCGTTCCGCGCCGTCCGCCGATCGCTCGGGCGGCGTCGTCTCAGTGCTCGACGAACTCGATGAGGACCCCACCGGTGGATCTCGGGTGCAGAAAGGCGACCTCGTGGTCCCACGCGCCCGGTCTCGGCTCCTCGTCGATTCGATCGATGTCCATCTCTTCCGCGCGGTCGAGCGCCCCCTCGATGTCGTCGGTCGCGCAGGCGAGGTGGTGGATACCCGGCCCGTGTCGGTCGAGGTAGTCCGCGATCGTGCCCTCCCCGTCGGGTTCTAACAGTTCGAAGTAGCCACCCCCGGAGTCGAGGAAGACCACGTTCATTCCCTCGAACGATTCCTCGTGTGCTATCGAAAGGTCGAGTAAATCGCTGAACAGATCGGCCAGTCCGTCGGCGTCGTCGGTCGCAATACCTGCATGGTCGAAGCGCATGTGATGTTCTCTGCTAAGGGGGTGCAAAAACATGTCTTTTTACGAGGCCTGAAGCATGGACATGTTAGTAGTCTGCAGTTTTCTCTGTTAGGTATTCGTCCGGATTGTAATCTCTATCCCCTAGATCATCACCCACAATAACTTCAAGATAGTTTGTGATACCAACTGATTCTGCTTCTAAACGAGACTCAAACAGTTTAGCAACTCTTCGGTCTCCAATCGTACCGTTGAATATCTCTTTGTGCAGTCGATATATGTTCTTATAATAGAGTTTTCCTCTTACATTTTCGCTCAGTTCATTTGCGCCTATAATTGAGGCTGCTGGGATTACAGTCATGTTTTCTTCAGAGTATATAAACACGAATGATGCCGGCGTCCATCGGAGCATTTTGTGGCACTGAGTCGATAGCTTCTCTCGATTCGGATAGCTACTGCTCTCTATTCGTTTAGCTTGTACGAACACCCCACTCTTCATACTAAAATCAGAGAAATCTGCCTCAAACCGAATCAGAATATCTGCTCCCGAGATCGCCTCCTCATTGCGAACCCCTGCTGATCTATTAGTTCTAGCTCGAATTTGAATGTTGTCTCCTCTATCATCTATCTGTGAACACACCGCTTGACAGAACGCGCTAGAGATAGCAGGTTCGTCAGAATGGATGTCATTTGCGTAATTTCCGATCACAGACTCTGCAGCACTCTCTATATCTCTGCTCAGAGAATTGCTAAACGAATACTGCTTGTTCATAATGATGTCCAATCCTCCACACTCATCAATCTACACTATGG
>PXQR01000038.1 GCA_003021235.1 Halobacteriales archaeon QH_6_64_20
CGCCGATCTGTGCCTCCGTTGCCCCCTCGAACACCGCGTTCGCGGCCGCCCGTGCCTCCTCGAACGAGAGGTCCACGCCATCGGTCACCGCCTCGATGTATGCCTGCATTGGGATCACTGGTGTACTCTTTTGCGTTGTGATGTACAAATCAGTACATCAATTTAAGAGTATCGCACTCAGCGGCACTGTCTAGATGAGCGGCCCGCAATCGGCAAATTACAGTAATTTTGTCTACGCTGGATCGTAGTTTCGACAGTATAGGCTCTAAAACGTCCTATCCTGAGATCAGTTACAGTAAATCGTAGACCATCGATTGCTCAACTAAACAGTGCCCACTCAGCAGAAGTTCTGGATGGATCAAATGAACCCAACATTGAGACTGCAACCTCGAAATCCCCCGCGGCTCTCGACAGTCCCATTCGGGTAGGGTAGCGGACCATCGCTCATTCCGAAACGTTCTAATGAACCGATGGATAACAACAAATCGCACGTAGACGAGGGTTCGTGGTCTAGGCTGGTTATGACACCTCCTTGACATGGAGGAGGCCGGCGGTTCAAATCCGCCCGAACCCACTGTGTTTTGTCGTGAGCGACTGAACAGAGTGACGGAGCGAACAGCAAAACCAGTGCGGTGAGAAGGATTTGAATTAGAGAGCGGGAGGTGAGCGAGTGAAACGAGCGAACGGGAACGATCGCGGTTCAAATCCGCCCGAACCCGTCATCTTTTGCTCTGCGCGCGGCCTCCGGCTGCGCTCGGCAAAATCTGCATCAAAAGCACTCTCACCCACTTCGACGCGGCAGGGCCGCGCCTCCATTCGTTCGTCGGCTTGCTCCCTCGCGCCTATCGGCGCTCAATCACGGCGAACCGCTCGCTCACAGCGTTCGCTCGCGGATGCAACATCGATACTACTGCTTCTACGAGTCGAAAAGATAGATACGAAGTAGTCACTCAGCAACGGACTCAATACTGATAGATCGCGTTCACGATGCCGGCAGTCTGGCCGACGTTCGCGAGCGTGAGCCCGAGGAGCTTTCGGAGCGACGCTGGAGAGTCGGACGGCGCGCTGGCGTACGCGAGGCTCCCGAGTACGCTGAGGACGGCACCCGCGAGGTAGACCCGGGGCGCTTCGCTTCCCTCGACGCGCAGGCCGGTGTAGGCAAGGCCAGCCGCAGGGACGAGCATCCACGCCACGACCGTGAGCGCGAGAGCCGCCTCGTTGCCCGACTTCGTCCCGGTCGACGCCGTGACTTCGAACGACGGGTCCTCCGACCGTCCGAGGAGCGCGGCCGTACCGAGAAGCGTGACCCCGAGTCCGACGAGGAGAACGAGCTTCCAGGCGCGGAGGACGCCTTCGGTCATCTCCGACCACGACGCGGCGGCGAAGGAGGCGAGAATACTGTCCATAACGAGGTGGGCGATCAGCACCGTTCGATCGGCGAGAAGCCCGAGGTGGGCCGCGACGGCGAACGACCACGCGAGCGGGACGAGCGCGCCCGGACCGTTCTCCCGGAGCCGGCGTCCCGGGGTGGCCGTCTCGTGGCTCGAATCGTCACCCGCGAGGTCCGTTCCGTTCGCCTGCGGTCCGTGCCGTTCGTTTCCCCCGTTTCCCCCGTTTCCCGCGTCGACCGTGCCGGCAATCGTCGCCAGGGCGATCAGCGCGCTACGCCCGACGACAGCTACCTCCGTTCGGAGTCGATCTCCGACGTCCCGCTCGAAGCCTCCTCGCGGGCGAGCGACACTGGCGATGTCGCCGACCTCGCTGACTCCGCCGACTCCGCTATCCTCGCCGTCTCCGAGGAGGACTCGAAGCACTCGAACGCGCGAACCGTACTTCGACCCGTTAGACCCGTTAGGAACGAGCGAGGCTTCGGGCGGCTCTGACGTTCGCTTACCCGGCCGGAGGAACGACCGGAGACGCCCGTCGGCCGGGGAACCGGACCCGGAGACGTTCGGTTCGCCGCCGTCCGGTTTTCCGGTCGGCTCGCGAAGCGCCGACCACGCTCGTTCGGCTCTCTCGATCAAGCGGTCGCCGAGGGGGGTTGATAGGCTCGGGTACACGGCCATTAATATAGCCACTCGGTCAAAAATCCTCGACGACTTCGAGGCCGGCCTCGGTGATGCGAAAGCGGGCGATCTCGCCGGCGGCCTTCGACTCGTGCTTTTCGAGCGTGGCTCGGCGCTGGCCGCTCCGGAACCGCTCGATTCGCAGGACGACGCCCGACCAGTGTGCCAGCGTGTGGCCGCCAAGGGGACGGACGCGATCGGCGTCGGGATCGGTGTAGACCTGATTAGTAATTAGAACCGCCAGGTCGTGCTTGCGCGCGAGCGAGAGCAGGTGCGTTACCTGCCGGGCGACCTTCCGGAGGGTTTCGCCCTCGTCGTTGCCGGAGCGTTCGAGCCGGTAGTGGCCCGTCGCGCTGTCGAGTACGATCAGGTCCACTCTCTCGGCGAATTCGGCGGCGTCCCTGACGGCTTCTTCCTGTTCGGCGAAGTCGAGCGCGTCGGTGATCACGATCCGCGAGGCTATATCGTCGATCACACTGTTTCCGTTTCCGTCTCCGGTCTCGCCTCCACCGACGTTGCCGTCGATCCCCTCTTCGCCGTTGGTCCTGCCGAGGTCGCTATCGCCGCCGTCGGCACCGTCGTCCCCGTTTTCGCCGGCTTCGGTGGCTTCACCTTCCCCAGTGCCTTCGCTCGCCTCGGTCCAGCCGTCGTGCCCGACCCCTCGGTGGTCGCCGCCCGCGTCGCCATCGATCGTTGCCGCGTGTGCGCTCACGAGTTGCTCGAAGCGGTCGATCGACAGTCCCTCGGTGTCGACGTAGAGCACGGAATCGCCCTTCGCGGCGGCCGCGACGGCGCTCGACAGCGCGAGGTTCGTCTTGCCGGCCGCGGGCGGCCCGTACACCTGTGTGACGACGCCCCGGGCGAGCCCGCCGCCCAACAGGTCGTCGATCGCCTCACAGCCGGTCGAAAGCGGCTCACTCACGGCTTCGCCTACGTACGCCGTGACAAAAACACGCCGGTCGCCGATCGAACGTCGATCGAGCGTCGACCGGTCACGATCGAGCGCTGACCGGAGAGGAAGTTTAGTTCCCCTCGCTCGTAGCAAGGTCGTGATCGTCGTCGCAACGGCCGATTTCGAGGTCTACCACGAACTCGTCACCGAACTCCGCGCTCGCGGCGTTCGTTTCACCACGATCGAGCCCGGCGACGACCTGCCGGGCGAGACGCAGGTCGTGCTCACCGCGCCCGACGACGATCCCGTCGTTCCGGCCGACGCCTCCCCGAATCCCGACTCGGCGGTCGACGCTGACCCCGATCCCGATTCTAACTCCGACGCCGATCCCGGCCCCGATTCCGGCTCCACGTCCACCTCGGCCGAGGGAGCCGACTCGGAAACCGATCCGAACGACGGGAGCGGCGCGGACGATCCGCACGACGACGCCGACATCGAGGTCGTGGTCGCCGAACCCGGGGCCTCCCGGCGGGCGACCGACGAGGCGCTCGCGACGCTTCGTGGAACCGGCGGCCGAACGATCGTCGGCGTCGATCCGGGCGACCGTCCCGGCATCGCCGTTCGTTCCGGCGGCGTTGTCGTCGCGGCGTTTCAGGTCCCGCTCACCGAGGCCGCTTCGGTTATCGAACGCGAGGCGGCGAAAGCCAGCGACGCCATCGTGCGGATCGGTGACGGGGCGCGCCTCAAGGGCGCGTCGATCGTCGACGACCTCGACGACGTCACCACCGAACTCGTCGACGAGACGGGGACGACGCCCCATCTCGGTAGCGGGGCGCGCGGCATGGGCGACGTGCTCGCCGCCGTCAACATCGCTCGACTGCCCGGCGACCGAGTCTCGGAGCGGGAGATCGACCCCACACCCGGCGAGATCGAGACGATCAAGCGCCGCTCGCGCGAGCGGAGCAACGGCGATCGAACCATCGACGAGACGCTGGCTCGGCGGGTCGCTCGCGGCGAACTCACCGTCGACGAAGCGCTCGACGAACACCGCGAGGGGTAGTTCCGACCGACGTTCCGGGTTCGACGATCGGGTCGGTGTCGATTCGGGCTCGCGTCCCGGGATCGTCACCACCGGCGGCCGCGCTACCGACGTCCGTCAGCGCGGGCCGTGAGTATATACGTTCTCGTTACCAACTACGGGTATGGCACAAACCGAAGGCGAGTCACTACCGCAAAGCGAGGCCGAATGGAAGGAAGTCCTCAGCGACGAGGAGTATCGCATCCTGCGCGAGAAGGGCACTGAACCGAGCTTCAGCGGCGACCTGCTCGACGTTGAGGAGGACGGCCAGTTCAGGTGTGCCGGCTGTGGAACCGAACTGTTCGATTCCGATACCAAGTTCGGTTCCGGTACTGGCTGGCCGAGTTTCTTCGCGCCGGCCAACGACGAGAACGTAGAAACCGAGATCGACCGGAGCCACGGCATGGAGCGCATCGAAGTGGTCTGTGCGACCTGTGGCGGCCATCTGGGCCATGTCTTCGACGACGGTCCCGACCCGACCGGCAAACGCTACTGCATCAACTC
>PXQR01000039.1 GCA_003021235.1 Halobacteriales archaeon QH_6_64_20
GTGAGCGGTGACCGATACCCCGTGACTGTGGCAGGCGGCGAGCGCTCTGAAGAAGGCCGTACGATCCGGCGCGCCGAAGGCGAGGACCGCCCGCTCGACGTCGTAGTTCCTGAGCACCCGCGAGAGCTGTGAGAGCTCACCCAAGTATCGGAGGTCGCCTATGCGTGCGTTCACCGCGTTACCACCATCGGTGAGCGCTCCACCGTCGGTAACGGGCACGGCGGTCGAGCGGGACTCGGCATTGGCATCAGCATCGGCGTTGACGTCGGCATCGGTGGTTCGCCGGCGCGGCGGCGAGACGTAGCCGGCGATCGGACGATCGGTCTCGTCGATGCTTCGTTCGATCCGTTCCCTGTTGTCACCGACGATGACTGCCCGGTCGGCACCCGCGAACAAGCGGTCGTTGATCGCAACGAACACGGCCGGAAGCGAACAGAGCAGGAGAGCGGTTAGCACGAACGTCGTCCGCGGGAGCCGGAACGTGTAATCGAGGTATCCGATCGCCGCGAGGGCGAAACAGCCGATCACCACCTGTCGTCCGGTGATCGTGATCACGTCGAGAACGCGTCGCGGTCGAGTAAACGATGGTACGAGCGCGACGACCATCACCGCCGTCGTCACTGCCACGGCGCGGGCGAGCGCCTCGCCCGCGAGCACGACAGGCGTGAGCCGTGCGCCGAGCGGGAGCGACGTGAGCAGGCGCTGGGAAACGGGGTGGTTCGCCACGAGGATCGCGAGGACGACGCTACACGTTGCGACGCCACTGGTTACGAGCTGATACCGTCGTTCGGGCCTCATTCGTACTGTGTTCCGGGGGAGAACGAGCGCAAAAACATGACATGGGTACTACGAGCGTAGCACGCGGCTTCGCCTCGGAAGGCCGTCCGTACTACCGCAGTGTTGAGTTAGGAGTCCGGGAGAGGACAACGGGTTGTATCGAACAGCTTGAAAGCCCCCGACACGCTCGACTCGGGGGACTCGCTGCGCTCCTTGTCTCGCTCCCTTCAGTCGCTCGCCTGCGGTGCTTACTTCGTCCGCCTTCGCCGAGCGGTCGGCCCCTTTCGATCCCCCCTGTGATGGTTGTCCAGCGGTAATTGCACGAGGTAACGCTGCCCCATACTGCCGTCTCGTGTGTCGCCGCGAGGTGCTTCCTTCATGACGACGAGGACGTGGATCCAGATTCGGCCTCGGTCCCGATCCCGGCACCGACGACGACGCCCATCAGAACCCATAGGATCGATAGTGCCGCGTCCCAGAGATGCGCGAGGTCCCACAGCGAGTAGGCGTGAAAGCCGACCATCCCGCAGACGAGCGCGCCCCAGAGCAACTGCTCTCCTTCGGTTTCCCGGAGGAACCGTCGGACGCCGACGCCCAGCACTGCCGTCACGCCGAGCACGTACCCGAAAGCGCCGACGAATCCGGTGGCGGCGAGATACGAGAAGACGATGCCGTGAATACCTCGGAGGTCGGGGAGTCCGTAGCTCTCGATCGCGAGAAAGAAGTTCCCGGTGCCGAGCCCGAACAGCGGGTAGGTCCTCGCGACGTCGAACGCGACGACGTACTGTTCGATCCGTACCGAAAGCGTCCGCGTGTCGAACAGCGGGATCGGGATCGCCGGGGCGGCGTTCGCCGACGCGCTCGCGACGACAACGAGCGCGAGGGCAACCGCCGCGACTGCGCCGCCAATGCCGGTAGCGAGAACGCCCACGGCGGCGCTCCGGTGTCGGTCGCGGAGTGCGGCATAACCGAGGGTCGCGACGAGGAGCACGCCCGTCAGGACGAGTGCCGCCCACCCGGCATCGGTGTCGGCAGTTCGGATGACGAGCACGGCGGCGAGCACGCCCGCGACGCCGAAGAGACGAGAGGACCACGAGCGACGCGCCGTGATCGCGACCAGCAGCGGGACGAACAGCAGGAGGATGATCGTGAACTCCCGCGAGTGGCCGACGAACCCGCCGGCGTACGAGCCGAACGGGATTTCCGATCCGGCGAGCGCGAACGTTCCGAGGATAACGGTCGGGGTCTCGCCGAGCGCCTTCAGGCCGAACCCACCACCATTTGCGACCTGTGCGAGCGCGAACGCGAGGTTCCCGCCGATAGCGATCGTCAGCGGATAAACGACACACCACGGGTTCGTCGCGCGGACGATCAGCGCCGCGAGCGCGAAGAGCAGGCCGTACCTCGCGTACTGGACGATCTCGAGGAGGGGAGCGAGGTTCGACTGGCCGTTGGCGACGATCCCCGAGAGTATCGTCCAGAGAACGAACAGCCCGAGGGCAGCTACTGCGATCGTCCTGCCATCGAAGCCGGCGCGGGGGCGGGCGAGTCGAGACCCCGTGTAGTAGACGAAGACGATCAGCAGTGGGACGGCGACGAGATCGACGGCCATGAGCGAGAGCGACGAAACGGGAATCTCGCCTGGGCCTCGAACGAGCGTCACCCCGAGGTCGAAGACTGAGAGAACGACCACAGCGCTGGCGAGGCCCTCGAAGCCGGCTCGCGTGACGAGGATCACAAGGGTATAGACGACGCCGGCGGCGACGGCGAGTCCGAGCGGCGGAAAGTCGGTCGCCAGCGTAAGCGCGGGGACGACGCCGACGAGCAGGGCAACGAGCAACCCAGCGGGCCAAACGAACGAGGCAACGTCGGCCGTGGTCGGCGGCAGGAAACTTCGGGAGACCGCCGTCGGACGTGACGGTCTCGCGAGTCGTTCACTCATCGCCACACGCTGTAACACCGTGTTTGGCGGCGAGCGCCCCGGTTCGTGTCCGGTAGCGAGGGGTCGGTTCGAGCATATACTATATGCTTTCAAGCGGTCGATCAAGTAACTATAATTAGCGTACCTGTCTGTAGCACGCACTTAACCGTTCGAGAAGCCGGGGCGCTATCGGTTCGCCGTTCAGATTCAGCTTGTCTGCACAGTCCAATCGCTTTCCGCGCTGATGTTTAGGTACGCAGGTTCGTTGATTCTCACCGTCGTAGATCCCTCGAAGTTTCCGATCTCGTTGAAAGAGTTCGTTGATTCTCTCTTGAGTCACTGTAGTGTAAGCTTCGTGGTCCTAATCTCGTGATTAGACTGTTGCCGGTTCAGTTCGGTCGTCATCATCCATCGGGAGATCAACAACGATCCGGTCAAAGTTGAACTCGGGACGCTTCGTGCGTCCATTGACGGCAATAAGGTCAATAACCCCGAGTTCAGCTAACTCCGTTAAGTTCGTATGAACCTCCTTGTAGCCACGGTCCACTGCGTCAGCGGCGGCTCGCATACTCCGAGGCTTCTCGTTAGCGACCATCCGTATCAACGAGAGGTTCGTCTCGCTCGTGAGACGTGACACTGCTGCCTCGTTCGGGAGGTCAAGCACATGACGAGACGAGGTGTCTTCGCCCTGCTCCATCGCCTGGAGCCGTTCAACGAACTCGTTTCGAGTCTGTTCTGCCGAGTCGACGCGGACAACGAGCGTCCGCGTATTATCGGTCCGATCGTCCGTGGTTTGTTTGGTCATCCTCATATGGTATCCCTCCTATCGTCGTTACTGTTGAGGTCGAAGTCGGATGGTGGGGCTTCCCAGTCGTCGGGCCGCTTCTCGTCTATTGCCTGTTCCCATCGAAGGTACAGGTCAACGACACTCGTGAACCGGATCGGAAGCGCGTAGTCGAGTTCGTGGATATGGAGTTCGTGATCTTTCGTGTCCTCGTGAGAGTTGTCCAAGCGACGAACCCACGCTTGGTCGTTGTTCCCAAAGTGATACGAGTATTTCCATCCCGACGGGTAGGATGAATCGGTGGTCCGTCGAACGGAAACACTCTCGATCCACCCTTCGCGCTTGATTGTATATCCGTCAGCGTCGTTGTTCCCCCGCCATCTACATTTGTGGCTACAACCCCATAGGTGTTGAAACTTACGTATGGGTTCAGACCCTACAGTCGGCGCTTGCCATGCAGCAGAGGATGAGTACGATCCAACTCACCCTCTCGTTCGAGGTGAACGCCTTCGTGGCGTGTATCGGGTCACGACGATCGAACGAGCGACTCATACCACTCGCGGTTCCCGCGATACCAGTCGATGAATCGCTCGACGCCGCTCGTGATGTCCTCGGTCGGCTCGTAGCCGAGATACTCCCGGGCTTTCGAGACGTCGGCGTGGGTGTGTTCGGCGTCGCCGGCCTGCCGCTCGCCGTACTCGATGGCCAGACCGGGCGCGATCGCGTCGCGGATGACCTCCGCGAGGGCCGTGATGGAGACAGTGTCCGTGCTGCCGATATTGAGGACCTCACCGTCGGCGATGTCAGTGGTGAGCAACCGTGCGTTCGCACGGACGACGTCGTCGATGTAGGTGAAATCCCGGGTCTGTGAGCCGTCGCCGTAGACGACCGGCGACTCGTCGTTCATACATCGCGAGACGAAATTGCTGATCGCCATGTTCGGCCGCATCCGTGGGCCGTACACGGTGAAGTATCGAAGCGAAACGGTCGAGAGATCGTAGAGATCGTCGTAGACCTGGACGTAGTTCTCG
>PXQR01000040.1:0-16059 GCA_003021235.1 Halobacteriales archaeon QH_6_64_20
CGGCAGCGAGGGCGTCCAGAAAGCGATCGACGAGGGGATCGCGCTGGCGAACCTGACCGGCGCGGCCGTCCACGGGTTGTACGTCGTTGACGATCGCGCGTACGTGACGATGCCCGATGCCGACCTGTTCGGGGTCACCGAGGCCCTCGAAGCGGAGGGCGAACGGGCTGTCACCGAGGTCGCCGAGCGCGCCGCCGCCGGTGTCGAAAGCGAGACCGTCGTCGAGCACGGGAGCCCGGCAACCGAAATCGTCGCGTACGCCGACCGAGTCGACGCCGACCTGATCACGGTCGGCGCACACGGCCGGTCGGGCGTCGAGCGCCTGTTGCTCGGTAGCGTCACCGAGAACGTCGTCCGGCGAACCGATCAGCCGGTACACGTCGTTCGCGTCGAAGACGGCGACGGCGAACGGTGACGCCGCGACGCCCACCGTGACGATGTGTGTGTCCGGTCATCGATCCGTGGCCGGAGGAGTCCCGTCCTCGGAGACCTCGATTGACAGCGAGCCGTCGGCGTCGATCACGATCAAGGGGACCTCCCCGTCGAGCCCGCCCTCCGGCGACCGTCGCAACCGAATGCCCTCCTGTCGGGCGAACGTGTCGGCGTTCGTTCTCGCCTCGATGGCATACTGCCCGGGTTCGGTGAAGAAGCCGGCGACGACGGTAAGCGCCTCCTCGTCCCCGCTCACGTAGGCGGGTTCGATACCGACGGTCGTTCGTGGCGTGGTCGGGCCGTCGGTTGCGACCACGGCGACGGTGTGTCGATCGGCACTGCGGTTCTCGATGACGACCGCGCTGGGAGTATAGGGGTCGCTCCCGCTCACCGAGGGAAGCGAACAGCCGCCGAGCGTCCCGCTCACGAGAGCGCTCGTACCCGTCAGCACCGAGCGGCGCGAGCGACGGCCCATAGCACGCCGTTGCCGGCAATCGTTGTTAGCCCTGTCGCCGAACGAGGCTACGACGCGGGACTCGACGAACGTCGCCGGGTATCGACGAGGACCCCACCGGACGAGGACCACTACCACTACCGGCCTACGGCCGGTTTCCCGATACCCGTCGGACCGAGGACCGACCGAGGAGTGCGGGTCCGTCGGTCCGTCGGCCTCTCGTCCCCCGATCACGTCCGATCGCTTGTGTCGCCGCCGTCGTCGATATCGACGC
Organism: Halobacteriales archaeon QH_6_64_20; assembly: GCA_003021235.1. Lineage (GTDB taxonomy): Archaea > Halobacteriota > Halobacteria > Halobacteriales > Halococcaceae > PXQR01. The sequence goes on from PXQR01000040.1 coordinate 1,161, forward strand.
CGATCGTATCCGTGTCGCTCGCGCCGCGTCGCTCGTTCTCGTCTTCGTCTCCGCTTTCGTCTCTGCCTCCGTCCTCGTTCGATGAAGGGCCCCAGATGAACCGGTCTCCGTTCCCCCCATCACTTCCGTCGGAACCTCGATCGGTACCGTCCACGTTGCTTCCCTCGACGCCGGAACCGACGTCGGGCGTAGCCGAGTCACCATCGAGCGTGGCCGAATCGGCGTCGGCCGCGTCCCGGTCGGTATCGGACGTGTCGCGCCGATCGTTTCGCTCGATCAGGAGGGTATGCACGTCGTTCGGCCGGGAGACCCCGTCGAGCGTTAGCGACGTTCGCTCCGCCGTCGGCGCGTACATGCGGACGTCGCCGCGATCGACGAAGCGGGCGAGGACCGACTGGTCGACGGACGCCGACTCGATCGCGGCCAAGCTGATCCCCGAAACGTCGGTCGCCGCCGACGTCCCGGTCTTCTCGTAGACCGCTCCGGTCGTGATCGCGTACGCGACGTTGCGTCGCTGGACGAGTCGCCAGCCGACGACGAAGAGACCGATGCCGATCGCGAAACCGATCAGCACGAAGCCGATCGGTCCCGATCCGTCGGCTGGTCCGAGGGCCGCCGCCAGCAAAACGCCGAACAGGCTCACTCCGATCGCGATCACGACGAAGGGGATGATCGGGGTGAGACCCGGACGCCCGACCCAGCGCACTCGCTCTCCGGCAGCAGTGTCGAGCCATTCGACCGAGTCGGCGTCCGGCGTCATGGAACGACCCGGGCTACAGCGAGCACGGACTTACGCTTTGCCGAAAGACGAATGCTTTCAGTTTTCGTCCTATCGGCGTCCCGATCGGTTCGCTTTCGCTCGTCGGCCGTTCGGTCGCCCGGCTCCTGTCGATCTCAGGCCGATTCCACGGGCACGAGGTCGCCGGCTTTCGCGCGCGAGCGCTCGACGATCGCCGGTCGGGCCTCGAAGTCCACTACTACCTGCTCGCCGTAGTCTACCTCCTCGACGCGGGCGTTGTCGTGGATCCACGATACCAGGCTCATCGTCTCGTCGGCCATCGGGAGCACGAGGCGTTCGCGCTCGTAGGCGGGCAGTTCCCGTTCGATCCGCTCACGGAGCGCGGCGATTCCCTTGTTTTCCAGCGCACTGATGCTCACCGGGTTCGGCGCGAGCGCCGACAGCGTCGCTTCGGTGTCCCGTAGTTGCTCGTCGGTTACCCGGTCGGTCTTGTTCAATATCGTGACGATCGGCGCTTCGTTGCGCTCGTATAAGGTGTCGTGACAGGTCACGAGCTTCTCGCGGATCTCCTCGACTGGCTCGCTCACGTCCACGACCAGGAGCACGAGATCGGCCCGGTAGACCGAATCGAGCGTCGACTTGAACGACTCGATGAGCCAGTGAGGGAGGTCGGAAATGAACCCGACGGTATCGGTCACGAGGACGTCCCGATCCATCGCCGCACGCCGGGTCGTGGTCCCGAGCGTCGTAAACAGGCAGTCTTCGGACTCGGCGGTCGCGTCGAGATCGGGATGCAAGCCCTCGTTCTCGTCGACCGCGACATCGGACGCCAACCGCCTGAGGAGCGTCGACTTGCCGGCGTTCGTATACCCGGCGAGCGCCACGAGGTCGAAGCCCGACTCCCGACGTTGCTTGCGGCGTTTCGCCTCGGTGCCTTCGATCCGGTCGAGTTCCTCGCGGATATTGCTTATCTGAGCCTTGATGTCCTGTTCGCGGGACTCGTCGTACTCGCCGAGACCCATAAAGCCAGGACGCTCGTCGCGTCGCGCGAGGCTGACTTTCGCCTCGACGCGTGGGAGTTCGTAGCGCAGTTCGGCGAGTTCGACCTGGAGCTGGGCCTTCCGCGTGTTCGCGCGCTGGCCGAAGATCTCGAGGATGAGCCGGAAGCGATCGAGCACCTCGATGCCGTCGGGTAACTCGCTCCCGAGATTGTAGGTCTGATAGGGGCCCAACTCGTTGTCGAAGACGACGCGCTCGGCGTCGGTCTCCCGTACGGTCGCGGCGAGCGTCCTCACTTTCCCTTCGCCGAGGCAGAGCGCGGCGTCCTCGGTTCTGATCTGGGTGATCTCCCCCACTACTTCGTAGCCCGCCGCACGAACGAGATCGCGAATCTCCTCGGTGTCGGGAGTTCCGGCATCGACGCGTTTCGCGACGACGCCGCTCACGTCGATCGCCCCCGGGCAGCCAATGGGAGGCTCACGAGACCTTGGGGAAGTTCCGTAACTGACCTCGTCGGTCGAACGATACCGTTAGCCGCGCCGGTCCTTCGCCTCCGTTCGCCACAGCGATGTCATACTTGTCTCTCGGAGCCGCCGGTTCTTTAGTCTCATGGTAACCGGAACGACACCGATACATGGGGCCACAAAAGGGAGCGGAGAACGGTCGCACCGGATTCAGGTCGCCATCGACGGGCGACCCGAAACCGACGGAGACCCTACGTCAGCGGGTCCGCAGGTCGTCTTCGTCCCTGACCAGTCGGGTGTCGGCCTCGCCGCTCGAATGCTCGTTGACTACTTCGTAAAAATCGTTTCGCATTCCTGCGGGGAATGTCAACACGCCGATCCAGGAGCCATCGGCCTGCCACTCCTCGCGTTCCAAGTCGCCGAAGCTCCGGATCTGTGCCTGAGCGCTCCCGGCGTGCTCCGCGGGGATCTGAACGGCCATCGTGACTTCCTCGAAGCGAATGGGTATGACCGGCCGTAAGGCGTCGAGCGCATCGTCGACCTGGGGCTCGACGGGTTGCATCGGATCGATCCGGAAGTCGGTCTGTTCCAGGGCGGATTCGATCCGATCTGGCGGGTGGGGTGCGTCGTCCATCTGGGGGTTGATCGCGTTGCGCGCGATCCGGTTGATGAGCTGGCGACGTTTGCGTTCTTGCATCTCGCGGCGCTGTTCGGCGGTGATCTGGATCTCTCCCCGCTGGATGACCTCGGGGATGATCTGTAGGGGTTCGGTCGTATCGAAGACGTCCTCGACGTCGCTTTCGGCCGGGCGATCCCCTCGGGAGGCGTTCTCGAAGACGTCCTCGGCGGCGATCACCTCTTCGAGATCGCCGTCGAACTCGCCGCGTTTGATCGCCAGCGCGGCGTCGGGATCGACGAGGACCTCGAAGCGCGCGCCGTGTGATTCGAGACGCGCCGTCACCGCTTCGTCGAGCGAAATCATGCTGGAAGATAGGTCGCAGGCAACAAAAAACCGTGCCTCGCCGCCAGGTCGGGTGCGCTACGAGGAGCGCGCGTCGACCGTTATACCGATTTTCATGTCGTTTGCGAACGCCTCCGCACGCTCGAACAATGCGCTCACAGCTGAGTTTGCGAAGTACGGTCGCGATCCGTTCGTTTCCACTGGATTGAATCCGAACAGCTATACTTTCGGTAGCGAAATCCGTACGTAGAGTTGACAGATGACCCTTTCTTCACGTCGTTGAGCTGGCCGCTTCCCCGACCCTGAGCGTGAGGCGTCCAGCCCTGTTGCTGTCGTTACCGCCAGCCAATCGATATCGGAGACACACATGCCAGGACTAACGTTCATCGACTGCGACCACCTTGCTCTCAAACCCGCGGAGAAAGAAGACATCGATTTCCTCCGAGAAGGAGTGAATCATCCCGAAGTGCGCCGATATATCAGCGCATTCAGAACGCCGTACAACGAAGCGCGCTACCGGAACGACCTCCGGTCGAGAGGGGGTGATGACCCCTCACTGCTCGCCGTCCTAAAGGAAGGCGAGTTCGCCGGCGAACCGGTCGGGACCGTCTCGCTGTCCCCGCTCATCGAACGGGACGGGTACGCGAACTTCGGCGTCTGGTTTCACCCGAAGGCGTGGGGAGAAGGGTACGCTATCGAGGCCAGCGCGTACCTCATCGAGTACGGGTTCGGACGCCTCCGATTGCACCGTGTCTCGGCGACCCTGATGACCCTCAACGAAGCCTCGAAGACGCTCTGTGAACGGCTCGGATTCGTTCACGAGGGGACAGCCCGCCAAGCACAGTTCGTCGACGGGGAGTACGTCGACGTCGAGCGGTACGGACTGCTGGTCGACGAGTGGGAGGGTCCCAAAGCAGTGCTCGATGGGTTAGCGGTGTAACGAACTAGCCGTTGTCGAATGCCCGACGGATGGAACCTCACTCGTTCTCGCTCTCACCGTCGGACGGTTCGGTTTCGACATCGACGTCGAGTTCGGTCGCTCCGACGAACCCCTCGTCCGTGCGGACATCGAGTCGTCCCGCTCGTCCCCGGACGGCGGGCCGTTCGACGCCCGAGAGCCGAACGGTTGTTTCGCCGTTCGGCTCCGCGCAGTGAGTTAGGTACCGTTCACAGGCCCGGATCGTCCCGCTCGTCCCCCGGACGGCGAGGCCGACCGGATGGCCCGAAACCGAGTCGACACAGGCCAGCGCCGCCCGACCTCGCGTCCGCTCCTCCCGACGTACCCTGACGATCGCTTCGCCTCTCCCTATCGCCCCCTCGAAGCGAAAGCGCATCACCGTGAGGTCACAGTCGGCGCTACCCGGATCGCCCAGCAGTCCCCTGGCAGCGTCCCAGATCGCTCGCTGGAACGCCCGGCGATCGATCGCCACCTCGGGCCAGGTTTCGACTGCGACCCCCAGGTATCGCCAGCGCGGCCGCAGGTGTTTCGGGAGCGCGCGCATCGTGAGGCCTCGTTACTCCTCGTGGCTCGCGGTTCCGCCCTCGTCGGGAACGATCGGCCCCTCGCTGGTGGCCGCCCCGCTTTCGGCGTCACGTTCCTCGGAGTCGGTCACGTCGTCGGTTTCCCTCCCCGCGATCGGTTCCTCGATACGTCCGGCGCGCTCAGTGCGTTCGGCGACGAGCACCCCTACCTGATCGTGGACCGCTTCGACGGCTTCGCCGTCTCCGCCTCGTCGGCTCTCCGACCCGACGCTCTCGACCGCGGTGAGCGCAAACCCGGCGTCGGTCAGCGCGTCGGCGAGCACCCCTACCGTCGCGGGGTCGTCCACTTCGGGACTGAAAAAGGGCTCGTCGGGATCGGGTTTTCCGAAGAACATGACATCGCCGAGCACGAACTTCCGAGGACCCAGATCCGCGATCGCGTCGATCGCCGCGCGTTTCTCTTCGTCCGCGAGGTGGTGCATCGCGAAATTCGAAACCACCACGTCCACCGGCTCCGAAACGCGGAGCTCGCGAAAGCGTCCCTTGTCGAACGCGACGGTTTCGATCCCCCGTAAGTCGGCCTTCCGTCGTGCTCGATCGAGCATCCCCTCGCTCACGTCGCGGCCGAGTACCCGCTTCGCTTCGGGGGCGAGCGCGAGGGCGATCTCGCCGGTGCCGGTCCCGATGTCGAGGACGGTCTCCTCCGAACCGGGCGACGCGTAGGAAATCACCAGGTCCGCACACCGGCGGTATTCCTCGCTCTGATCGTCGTCGTAGTCGGCCGCCTTCTCGTCGAAGCGCGCGCCATGCTCTTCAGGAGTCCTCGTCATATCGTCCCTCTCTGACCCCCGGCTCAATGAACGATCCGTCCTGTAGCGTGCGGTTGCGCGCTGCGAGCCGTCCCCACTCGCGAAGGCCCGCCCGCACCGCGTCGCGCGAGAAACCGATTACCTCCCCGACGGCGGCCAGTTCCCGGGGTGCTCGGAGTTCGAGGTGACGTCTCGCACCCGCGCTCACCACGTAGGGGACGTCGTACTGGTTCACCAGTTCGCGCAGTTTCCGCAGGTCAGACAGCGCACGGACCCGCCGACCGCCGCTCGTTCGGAGTACTGGCCCGAAGTCGAACTCGATGCGGACACCGTTGCGCGCGGCGGCCTTCGCGATCACGTGGTTCACGTCGCCGCGGCCCGCCATCGAGCGGGTAAGAACGTCGACGCGTGGCTCCTCGGCGGCGAAGCGGTTCGTTTCCCTCGATCCGCCCCGAACGAGCACGAGAGTGTACTCCGAACGGTGGTTGCCTACGGCCCCGCTCGCCGACCCCGGCGAATCACGATCGATCTCGATGCCGTCGACGATGTCGGTTTCGTACGCGTTCTCGATTTCCGAGGGGGTCGCCGGCCCGATCTCGCTTTCCGGTCCGGTGTGAAACACGATCCCGCCGTACCCGTACTCGCGGGCGGTGAGCGCGAAGCGGGCGGCGGTACTCTCACCTTCGGGATGGGGCACCACCGCCTCGTAGCAGGGATCGTTCTCAGGGCGGGCGTCGGCGTCGATGTGGGGATCTGCCATCCGGTCGTCTCGCGCGTTCGACACGACCGAATATAAAGCGTCCGTCGGCTCTACGGCGCGAGTCGGACCGGTGACGGTTACAGGTCGGAAAGCAGGTCCCGAAGGTTCGCCACCGCGGTTTCCTTCTTTGCGGGGTAGGCTTCGATCTTGCCGCGGAGGGTGAGGCCGTCACCCAAGACGACCTCGTCGCGGTAGGCCGCTTGTTTGTCGAACGAGAGGAAGAACGCACAGTTGTCGTCGACGCGCTCGTCGAGTTCGTCGATGACTCGATCGATCCCGTCGAGGCCGGTAAGCCGATCCAATACGACGCGGCGATCGATCTCCGCCTCCTCGGGCAGGAAGTATCGAAGCGCGTCGGCGACTCGCTTGTCGTCCTCGGTCGCATACGAGAAGGCTCGGAGGTCGACGTAGTGAAGCGGAACAGTTGCCATGGGGGTATTACCGTCGTTCGTCGAGCGGAGCGTGACGACGCCGGGGGAAGGGGGTGAGGGGGTCGTGACCGGGCCGTTCGTTACTCGTCCGCGTCGCTCTCGGCGGGTTCGAGCGCGTCCTCGGAGACGCCCGATTCCTGTCCTTCGTCGAAGCTCACGGTGTAGGTCGCGTCGCCGAACATCGTCTCCATCACCTGGGTAACGGTGCCACGCTCGCCGTCGAACTCGCTGTGTGCGTCGTGTAGCTCTACCTGGTCGTCCTCCTCGAAACTCATGGATCGATCTTCCCGGGGGTCGAATAAAAGGAAACTGGTTCGAACCACTGGCTGGGCACGCTCACGACGCGCTCGACGCTCGAGCGACGAGAACTCACGCGGGTAGCGACGAATACTCGCCCGAGTCGAAGGTTTATTTCACTTCGGAACCGACGCTCAGCCATGAACTCTCGTCGAACTCGCCCCAGTACAGTCGTATCGAACGCGCCGCTCGACGTAGGTAGGTAAGCGATGACGGCGATCGACGGCCTCTGGTATCTGGCCGACGTGGCCGACCAGCGCGCCGAACAGGCCTACCATCAGCTCCGGGACGGCTACGATGACTTCCTCGAATTCGACCGCTCGCAGCACGTCTCGCGCGCTCGCTTCCGAACGCTCGCCGAACGGATTCGGGACTGTGGTGCGCCGTATGGCGCTCACACGATCGTCTACCGGCCCGCCGGCGACCTGTTGCTCGTCCGTCACGAGGGCGTCGACATGTGGGTCCTGCCGGGCGGCGAGGTCGACCCTGGCGAGGGGTTTCGGGACGCCGCCGAACGCGAGTTGGCCGAGGAGGCGGGCATCGAAGCCGCCTACGACGGACTCGCGATCGCGACGCGGGTCGAGGTACGGTGTGACGAGTACGCCACCTGGGGCGTTCTGCCCGTGTTCGCCGCCGAGGCGATCGAAACCGATTCCGACGCCCTCGAAGTGGGCGATCCCGACGGCGAGATCAGTACTGCGAGATGGTTCGACGAACTCCCTGCAGACACCCGCGACCGCGCCGAGATCAGTCAGTGGCGCGAGCGAGTACTATAGACGGGCCGGTGGCACGTCCACGGGCGAAGGAGGGGGTAGCGTCGATCCCTCTCTCCGGAACCGAGGGTACGTCGGCCCGGTCGTCGTTCGCGCGTATCGCTCCTCCTAAGCGGGACGGCGAAGCACTTATTACCGTTATACTCCCCCGAAGCCCATGGTTCGCCTTTCGACGTGGTCGATCGTCATCGGTCCGTTCTTCACGCTTTTTCCGGAACCGGCCACGAGCGGATTCGGCCTCGGCCTCCTCGTCGTCGGTATCGCGTTTCGCGTCGCCACCGACATGTAGCCGATAGGTAGTTCTCGACGCTACGACTCGCTCTCGGTCGGAAGTGTCACGAGTGGCACAGTTCGGGAGAGCGACGCTGAGTGACGCCGGATCGGACGAACTCTCCTCACTTCCCTCAGGCCCCGTAGGTCGCGCCTTCGCGCGCGTTGGCGTCCATCCGGCGGAGCGCCGCGCGGGCGGTGCTCGCGTCGTAGCCGAAGATCACGTCCTTCGCGTAGGCGTCGGCGACGTCGGCGGCGTGGATCAACTCGTCGATCCCGATATCGGCCGCGTAGAGTTCGATCGAAAAGGGCGTCTCGAGCAGGTCGACGAACCCTTTGGCGATGATTTCGAGCCAGTACGTCGTCCCGTAGGCCGTGTCGTACAGCGGCACGACGAACTCGTCGACGTACGGATCGAGCGCTTCGACGTCGATGCCCGACCGTTCGTAGAGGTGGCCCGGATAGGGGTTGGGATGGGCGGTGAGGTAGGTTCGGCCCGGGATCCGAGAACTCGCCTCGGCGACGAAGTCGGTGATCGTCGCGCTACGCCACTCGAAACGATCGTCGAACTCGCTGTCGGCGAACTGTCCTTCGCATCGATCACAGTAACAGTACTCCTCGCGCGCGAACCCGACGTCGTCGAGGCGAACGTCGGGGTTCGCGTTCACTGCCCCGTCGATCGTCGCGTACAATCCCTCGCGGTACTCGGCGTGGGTCGGACAGACGTGTGACCAGTCGAAGTAGGCTCGATCCCTCGTCGCGGGCTCGCCGTCGTCGTTCACGGAGAGAACGTCGGGATCGGCGCGTGCGGTGGCGTTGTCGGCGAAACAGGAGATCGCGTTCACCGCGCGTTCCTCCGGGTCGGACGCCCGTCCGGAGACGTCTTTGACCTCGTAGAAGCGCCGATCGAACTCGGACCACTCCAGTTCCTCGGCGTGGCGCGTCATGACCCCGAACATGGTTCCGATGTGGCGTCGAGGTGCCTAAGCCGTTCGCTCGGGGTCAGCCTCGCTCCGGCGGTCGGGGAGTTCCGGTTCGAGGTTCGACCATCGTATCGGTACGAACCCGACCGGGATCACTGCGAACCCGCTGGCGATAGTGAGGAACAGAACGGCTCCACCCGACCACGGGACGCACGCGAACGGCCCCGAGGCGAGAGGGAGCACGCCTCGTTTTCCCGTAGTTCGTTCCCTCACGACTTCACGCTGTTAGTCGAACACCGGATCGAACGAAGAGGACGTTAACCGCAACCCAGGTAAGAATCCCGGCCTAACTACGAACCGAGGACGATAACATGGAACGACGGGATTACGCGATCCTGATGGGATTCGCAGCGCTGGCGATCGTCGTCGGGGCGATCGCCACGAGCAGACCACTGGGCAAGTACCTCGTTGCCGGGACCGTCGAAGCGGCCAACACGGCGGTGACGATGGCGTGGATCACCTGGTGGGCCTTGGTGGCCGGCTTCGCGATCGCCGGCGGCGTCGAAGCCTGGGTATCGAGCGAGCAGATATCGGACCTGCTCGAAGGTGCCGGCCCGCGCGAGCTGGGCTATGGGGCCTTCTTCGGGTTCGTCTCCTCGTCGTGTTCGTACTCGGCGGCGCAACGGCCAAGAACTTCTTCAAGCAAGGGGCGTCGGCGGCAGCGGCGCTCGGAGCCTACATGTTCGCCGCGACGAACCTGGTCATCGAGATCGGGATCGTCATCTGGTTGTTGCTAGGCTGGCAGTTCCTGCTCGCCGATTTCCTCGGTGGCTTGTTGCTGATCGGCCTGATGGCCGTTGGCTTCACGTATCTCGTACCCGACGAAGTGTTGGAGGAAGCCAGGCGAACGCCGTCGGCGACAAGGAACCCACAGAACAGGACCCCGTCTGTGGCATGGAAGTAAACCCCGAAGAGGCCGAACACACGATCGAGACCGACAGCGGGACGTATTACTTCTGTTCGGAGAGCTGTAAGGACAGTTTCGACCCCGAAGACGCGAACACCTCCGTTCGGGAGAGCGCGACCTCGGTCGAGGGCTGGAGGGCCCTCGCCGACAAGCAGTGGAAGGAGTGGGGCATGCTTTGGGAGGACATCGCGGTCGGCTTCGTCTTCGCCGGCATCCTCGCGGGGTTCGTCCCCGATTCGGCCTGGACCGCGCTGTTCGCGAACGATCTGTTGGGCCTACCCGCCTTCGTCGTCTGGACGACGATCTTAGGGGCGGCGATCGGGGTTGCGACGTTCGTCTGTTCGGTCGGGAACGTCTCCTTCGCGACGGTGCTGTGGACCGAAGGCCTCTCCTTCGGCGGCGTACTGAGCTATATCTTCGCCGACCTGATCATCCCGCCGCTCATGGACGCTTACCGGGGCTACTAAGGGGGGCCCTTCGCCGCGGTCCTCTCGGGGATGATCTTCGTCGCCGCCGTCGTCTCGGGCCTCGCGGTGTACGTCGTTTTCGCCGGTCTCGGGCTGATTCCCCCGCATGCGGGCACGCAAATCGCCGAGATCGCGATCGAACTCGACTACAAGGGCGTGCTCAACGTGCTCGCGACCGGCCTCTTCGCTTTCCTCTACTACCTGCATCGGGATTCGACGATGGAAAGCGAGACGGCGGCGGCCAGGGATCGGCCGCGGACTGATCGCTACTGGCGCTCTCCCTCTTCGAGGCGTGAAAACGAGGACGTATACCGGTGAGACGGACCGAAAAGATGCACGACGTCGCTTGCCTATCGCCGAACGACGTGTAGGGCAACGGCTCCGTCCGACCGCCAGCGTGACCGCCACGATAGTCGATCCGTCGAGAGAAGTAGCGCGGTTCGCCGAGTTCTCCGTCTCGCTTCGAGCAGTGGCGTTCGGTAGCTACCGCGGACTTACGCCATGTTCCGGCAACTCTCCGCACACCGGGGTAGGACCTCCGCACAGGCCTGACAGTGGTCGTGGTCGTGCTGCTCGCACTCTTCGGCACACGCCTCACAGGCCTCGGCGCAGGCCTCTGCGACCTGACTATTGAAATCCGATCCACGCGTGCACAGGCGCGCACACAGCGACGCCAGGTCCGCGACGTCCCGACACAGTCGCAGACAGCGCGCCATGTCCTCGCCGTGGCCGGCACACTCGTCAGCACACCACTCACAGACCTCCGCGGCTTCGATACAGGTGTCTACGCACTCTTCGGTCTCATCGCTCAGGCCGATCCGTTGGACTGCCATTGCACGTCGAACGAGGGGTGGCTCCTTTTCGGCCTTTGTGGGTAACGAACCCCGATCGTTCCACGGGTCGATTCGAAGTCCGTTAGGTCCGGTCTCCCTTCGGTCGCACCGTCACCACCAGAGCCGGAGACGGGAGACGGAAGGAGCGACGTGGAATCCGCTTCATTTCGTTTCGTTAGCCGGCGCGAGGCCGAGCGGGCACGCCGGAGAGAAACGGTCCGATCCCGTGGGGCGGTCCCGAACCCCGGCGTCGATAGCAACGGTGAGGAGAAAACACCGCGACGAACGTACGGATGGATCGATCGTCCTCCCGATACCGTGATTGCACTCGATACCGATACGTTTCGGCGATCGTCCGCGCTCAGTCGGTAAAGTCCGGCGCGATCACTTCCTCGATCGGGACGATTCTCGTTCCACTGCACTCCGGACAGCGATCGTAGTCACGTTCGAGCGGGGCGCCACAGTCACGACAGGCGTACCGGCCGGACTCGCCGCCCTCGATTACTCCCTCCCGCCTGATGTCGTCCGCTAAGGCCATGTGTGATAAAGACTACCTAGTACGACCTAACCCTGCGCCAGGCACTTGCAAGGAACGTAGGACACCCCCGCTGTATCGGAGTTCCTTGAGGCGGACGTCGGGTAGCGCGCCTCCCCGCGATCCGTATCCCCGACCGTCGGATGCGAACGCCCTTCGAACCCGTCAGTTGCGCGAGCGCCGATATCGAGTCCGGCGGTACTGCGAGCCTTCGTCCCGATCGGCGGGCCGAAACCCGAGTAGGCGGGCGCGAACGATCGGACGCGGAAGCGACGGAGCGACTTCGCTGCAGTCCCGGGTCGGAGCCCCGGGTTCGGCAAGGACCCGGCGAGCGCTGGGGAAACGGGTTCGAGTGCTTTCGGCCTCGCTTACCCATGACCGGCATCGACGACGTGGATCGTGAGATCCTCCGATTGCTCATGGAAGACGCCCGGCGGCCCTACCGCGAGATCGCCGCGGCAGTCGATCGCTCGCCGCCGACGGTCTCCGATCGGGTCGAACGCCTCCGGGAGATCGGGCTCATCGAGCGGTTCACCCTCGACGTCGACCGCTCGATGGTGACCGGTGGCTCGACGGTGCTCGTTTCCATCGACGTCTTCCCCGGCGACGACGAGACGGTAGCCGAAACCCTCACCGAGTCCGCGGCGGTCGAACACGTTATCCGAACCGTCGAGGGCACGATCCTGTGTCTGGCACACGCCGAGGCGAACGACATCCGCGACCTGCTGGGGGAGGCGATCGACGGCGGGAGCGTTCGGGACTACTCCGTCCGGTCGGTCGCACAGTCGACCTGGGAGCCGACGCTGGGCGAGCTACCGGTCGGGATCGAGTGTGTCGTCTGCGGGAAGTCGGTCGAAGACGGCGTCTCGATCGAACTAGGCGAGCACACCTACGAGGTCTGTTGTTCGTCGTGTGTCACCGAGATCGAAGCACAGTACGACGAACTCAGCGAGGCCGCCGAAGGCGACTGACCGACTGGCCGACTAACGGACTGATCGGCCGACCGGCCGATCGACCCGGAGAGTCCGAGCCGCGATCGATCGCCGATCCGGTGGTGGGGTTTCGGGGACTCGAACGCCCCGGCCTCCGGAGGCTCACTTTCTCGCCGTAGCGACGGCGACGATCCCGCAGGAGACGGCGGAGACGAGCGTCCCGCGTCGTGGTCGCTCGGCGGCGATCCGTTCGAGCCTCGACCCTCTCATCGGCTTCCTCCGAGACGGCTCCCGTCCGCCTGGCGATCGTCGACTCACCGGGCGGCGGCCGTGTTCCGCGACTCCCCGAACGGGGTGGTAACTCGGCGTATGGCAACTCGGCGTGTAGCGCGCTACGCGCCGGTTTCGAACCGGACGACCGTTCGCTTCGGTGGAATTAAGCCGACGCCGGATGCGCCCGGTTGCATGCACGCCGATATCGACCGGGTAGCGGTGCTCGGTGCGGGCAACATGGGCCACGGCATCACCGAGGTCGTCGCAATGGCCGGCTACGACGCCGTAATGTGTGACATCGACGAGGAGATCGTCTCGGAGGGCTACGGGGACATCGAGTGGAGCCTCGGCAAACTCGCCGAGCAGGGGAGCCTGGACGACGCACCCGAAGAGATCCTCGGTCGGATCGAGACGACGACCGACCTCGAAGCCGCCGTAAGCGAGGCCGATCTCGTCATCGAGGCCGCGCCCGAGCAAATGGAGATCAAAAAGGACGTGTTCACCGATCTCGATCGGTTCGCCCCCGAGGGAGCGACGCTTGCCTCCAACACCTCCTCGCTGTCGATCACCGGGATCGCGAGCGCAACCGACCGGCCCGATCGGGTCGTCGGAACCCACTTCTTCAACCCGGCGGTGCGGATGGACCTCGTCGAGGTGATCTACGGCGCGGAGACGACCGACGAAACCGCAGAGATCGCCCACGGGTTCGTCAAGTCGCTGGACAAGACCCCGATCTACGTCCGCAAGGACGTCAACGGGTTCGTCGTCAACTCGGTGTTAGGGCCGTTTACGAGCGAGCCGGCCTGGATGGTCTCGAACGAGGAGGCTACCATCCGGGAGGCCGATGCCGCGATGACCTCCCGCGGGTATCCGATGGGCCCGTTCGAACTCGGGGACCTGACCGGAATCGACATCGGCTATCACGTCCGCAAGGAGGCCGGGACATCGATCCCGCCGCTCGTCGAAGGGAAGGTCGAAGCGGGCGAGTTGGGACGGAAGACCGGTAAGGGGTACTACGACTACGAGGATGGCGACGGGCCGGACTACGAGCCGGGCCAGGGCAAGGGGTTCGATACCCTCCGAGTGGAGGCATGTATCGTCAACGAGGCGGCGAAACTGATAGGAAACGACGTCGCCACGCCGGAGGCGATCGATACCGGAATGCGCCTCGGGACGGGCTTTCCCGAGGGACCGTGTCGCCGGGCCGACCGGATGGGACTCGACACGGTACTCGACAAGCTCGACGACCTGTCCGAGGAAACCGGCGAGAGCCGGTACGAGCCGGCCGAGTACCTCCGCGATCTCGTTTCCGAGGGGAGAACGGGCGAGGAGGCAGGTCGAGGTTTCTTCGAGTACGACGGGGATCGCGACCCGGAGTCGACGGGCGAATGACGGGCGAAAGCGAAGGCGAACACGAACGGTCGGGCGAGCACGCACGAACTGCTCCGGAGGAACAGGAGAACACCGGGGGCGAGCACGAGTCGTTCTCGGCGGCGACCATCGAGCGGATGCAGGGCTTTATCCACGAGCACGGCTACCTCTCCTGGCTCGGCGTCGAACTACGGACGGCGTCGCCCGGCCGGGCGGTGATGGAACTGCCCTACCGCGGGGAACTCACCAACCCGGGACCGGAAGGCACTGCCAGCACTCATGGCGGGATCCCCGCCACCCTGATCGACACGTCGAGCGGGTTCGCGCTCCGGACGACCTTCGACGATCCCGCGCGGGCGGCGCTTACTACCACCGACCTCGACGTCTCGTACCTCCGACCGGCGACCGCCGATCTGCGCGTCGAAGCCACGGTCGCCCGGGCCGGCGACTCGATCGGCGTGACACGCGCGAGCGTAACGAGCGTCGCGCCCAAGGGTGAACGGAAAGAGGTCGCTATCGGGACGGCCACCTACCGGCTGTTTCGCGGTCGCGCCGAAGCCGGGTCCACGAACGGTGAAACCGGATCGACGGACGACGAGGCCGACACCGGTGG
>PXQR01000040.1:16099-85055 GCA_003021235.1 Halobacteriales archaeon QH_6_64_20
GGGGACGGAGGGACCTCGGAATCGGGGGTCTTCGGGACGATCGCGGTCGGCGATACGTACACTACCGGCGGCCGGACGATCACCGACGCCGACGTCGTGAACTTCGCGGGCGTCAGCGGGGACTTCAACCACCTGCACACCGACGCCGAGCGGATGCGCGAGACGGACTTCGGCGAGCGGATCGCCCATGGGATGTTGGTCCTCTCGATCACGACGGGACTGATCTGGCAGACCCGGAGCGACGCCGAACGCGAGGCCGTCGTCGCCTTCTACGGGATCGACTCGTTGCGGTTCGTCGCCCCGGCGTTCATCGGCGATACGATCCACCTGGAGGTCGAAGTAATCGAAACGGAACCGCGCGATCACCCGGTCGGAAACGGGATCGTCCGGTATGCGATCGACGCTCGCAATCAGCGCGACGAGACCGTCCTCGCCTGCGAGATGCTCTCGCTGCTTCGCTGACCGGGGTCGCCGATCCGAGTCGGCGCGTTACCTCAGCCTCTGGATCTATACACCACCCTTTGCCATGCATTGGTCTATATTGTCGTTCAAGGCCAACGCTTATTAGCGAGGCCGGAGTAGCACCACTTGCGCGATGGGGGTAACGCGTAGCCGGCTACACGGGATCCCTGCTGACGCACTTCCCTACGGAGGCGACACCGGCCGGCCGCGGACCGCCGCCATCGAACCACACGCGATCGCGGCTACGAGGCTACGGCCGCGAGCGCAACCACGAAACCATGAGCACGTACACAGCCCCAGTCAACGCACTGTTCGAGACCCAGCGCACCGCCATCCGACAGAACCAGCGCGCCTTCGAACGGGCGATCGAGTTCCAGAAGAGCGCGAACCGCACGGCGCTCAACAGTATGAAAAGCGTCGAATCGACCCAGCGCCAGGGCGTCGAACTCGCCCAGGCGGGCACGCGCAGTTACCTGAGCGCCCTGCAGTCGCTCACGCACAGCTACACGAACGCCCTCGAAGCCAGCACGCCCGGCGGCGGAGCGGAACAGCTCCAGCGAAACACCGACGAACTGTTCGACCAGCTCAAGGCGAACCACGCCGAGCTGTTCGACGCGATGACCCGCGAGACAGAACGCGGCGTCGACTCCTACGACGAGCTCTCGGCGGAGTATATCGAATCGCTCGACGAGCAACTCGACGAACTGCTCGACGCCCACGAGGAACTCCAGTCCCGAAGCGTCGAAGCGGCCGACGAGTTCGAGGCTCGGACCGAGGAGTTCGCGGAGAGCTTCGAGGAGGGCATGGAAGAGCAGATGGAACGTGCCGAAGAGATCCAGGCCGAGATCGAAGCCCAGATCGAGACCCAAGCCGAGCAGGCCGAAGAGATACAAGACGAGTTCGACGCCCAACTCGGCGAGATGCAAGAGGAAATGGACCGCCAGGCCGCCCAGATCCGGGTGCGAAACGAAGCGCGCGCCGAGGAAGCCGAAGACGGCGAGTCCGAGGAACTGTCCGACGAGACGGTCGAGATCGATGGGCTCGGATCGACGTACGCCGATCGCCTCGCCGACGCCGGCATCATAACGGTCGAGGACCTCACCGTCGCCGGCGTCGAGAGCGTCGCCGAAGCCGCCGACGTCTCCGAGGACCAGGCCCGAGAGTGGATCGAGCAGGCCGAACGCTGATCGTTCGACGCTTCTCACTGCTCACCGCTTGCGGTTCACGATACGATTCTTCGTTGATCCTGTTCGCGTCAAGTGGTGACGCTACCGTCCCACACCTGGCGAAGTGGTTTCTGATCCCGTTCGTTTCGAACGCCGCGGGTCTACCCTCGAGTTCGAGGGTGCGCGTTGGCTCGATCGCGTTCGGTCGTCACGACTCGCGACGCGAGAACACACTCTTTAACCGCCCGTCGGCCGCGCCGAACGGTATGAAAGCCACCGCTCGCGCTCACCCTATTCAGGGCCTGCTCAAGTACCACGGGCTCCGCGACGAGGAGGCCAGGTTTCCCTATCACGACAGCATCAGCCTCTGTACCGCGCCGAGTCACACCCGTACCACTGTGTCGTTCGATGCCGACCTCGACAACGATTCGTACGTCATCGACGGCGAACCGGTCGAAGGCAGGGGCGAAGAACGGATCGCGGGGCTCGTCGACCACGTTCGTGATCTAGCCGACCTGGACTCGCCCGTGCGACTCGAAAGTGAGAACGATTTTCCTACCAATGTCGGGCTCGGCTCCTCGTCGTCGGGCTTTGCGGCCGCGGCGGTCGCACTCTGTGCGGCCGCAGAGCTCGATTGCTCCCGCGGGGAGCTGTCCGCGATCGCCCGCCGCGGGTCCTCGTCGGCGGCCCGTGCGGTGACCGGCGGTTTCTCACACCTCTCTGCGGGGGTAAACGACGCCGACTGTCGCTCCGAGCGAATCGAGACGGCGCTCGACGAGCGGACGAAGGTCGTCGTCGGCCTCGTTCCCGCCTACAAGGAGACCGAGGACGCCCACCGCGAGGCCGCACGAAGCCACATGTTCGACGCCCGCCTCGCACACGTTCACGGCGAACTCGCCGAGTTGCGCGACGCGTTGTACGAAGACGACTTCGAGCGGACCTTTTCGCTCGCCGAACGCGACTCGCTGTCGCTCGCGGCGACGACGATGACCGGGCCCGACGGGTGGGTCTACTGGCGACCCGAGACCCTACGGATATTCGACACCGTACGTGACCTGCGCGAAGAGGGCGTGCCGGCGTACTTCTCGGTCGATACGGGCGCGAGCGTCTACGTCAACGTCGAAGAAGGCTACGAAGAGCGCGTCGAACGAGCGATTTCGGATCTCGGCGTCGAGACACGCGTCTGGGAGGTCGGCGGCCCGGCCGAGGAACTCGACGAATCGGAGGGACTGTTCTGAAGTGAACGGGTGTACTGTCGAATCGAGCGCGGAACCGTCCCTGAAATCGGATGCTGGCCCCGAGCAGGCTAGATCTTAACCGACGAGACGCGGCTATTCCGGCATGCCGCCCAACGGGGAAAGCCGACCCCGACTCATTACGTTCCCCGTCCGGGCGGCCCTCCGCGTACACGGCCGGACGATCCGTTCGTCAGGCCACGGCCGCGACCCCTCCGTCCGCGTTCGCGATCGTTCCGCCCGCAACGGCGTCCCGAAGCTCGCACGGAACGAAAGCGAGTCGTGTCCGCGATACTGTGGTCACCGGAGTATCGAACCCGATCGTTCGTCGTTCGTCGTGTGTAGTGATATCGATCGAACCGGCGACTGATGGGCTTTAGTCCGTCGAGTGCTTGGTGACAGTAATGCGAATAGCCGTACTCGGTGCCGGTTACGCCGGCCTGACGCTTGCCCGCCGACTCGAACGCACGCTGTCCGCCGATCACGAGATCGTGGTCGTCAACGATTCACCCACGCACCTCGTGCAACACGAGATCCACCGTGCCATCCGCCGGCCGGCCATCGCCGAGGACATCGTCGTCCCGCTAACGGACGTGCTCGATCGGGCCGCGATACGAGTCGCCCGGGTCGAGCGCGTCGATCCCGAATCGAAGCGCGTCCATCTCACCGACCTCCCGAGCACCGGCCTCTCGGACGGCAACCGTACGGCCAGAGCGTACGACGGGAGCGATCGAACGGACAGTACCGGTACCGAGCGCACCGGAGGCGAGAGCGCCGGAACGGCCATCGAGATCGAAAGCGAAAACGACGGCGAGGCCGGGACCACCGGCACCGACGACGGGGACGCCGATGTCGTGAGTGACGCCAGCAACGCGACGACGGACGACTCGGACAGGGGTATCGGAGCGGACGGACACGAATCCGTTCTCGACTACGACCTGTGTGCGGTGTGTCTCGGTGCCGAGACGGATTTCGGGGACGTGCCCGGCGTCGTCGAGCACGCAACCCCGCTCAAGCGCCTCGAAGACGCGGAACGGGTCCGCGAGGAGTTCCTCTCGATGCTTCCCGAGGGCGGGCGGGTCGTCGTCTGTGGCGCGGGCCTATCGGGCGTGCAGGCCGCCGGCGAACTGGCCGCGCTCGCCCGCGAGGAAGGTGCTGGGGACGCGGTCGAGATCGTCCTCACCGAAGCCTTGGGACGAGTCGCACCGACATTTCCGGCCGAGTTCAGTCGAGCGGTACGCGAGGAGCTGGAGGATCGAAACGTCCGGGTGCGAACGAACGCGCCGGTCGAGCGCGCGACGGACGACGGCGTCACCATCGACGGCGAGGAGCTTTCGGCCGATCAGTTGCTCTGGACGGGCGGCATCCGTGGACCGGCGGCCCTCGACGGGGAGCGCCCGATCGTCAAAGGCACCCTCCAGCTCGACGAGGGCACGTTCGCCGTCGGCGACGCCGCCCGGGCCGTCGACGCTAACGGCGAGGCGGTGCCCGCGAGCGCCCAGTCGGCGGTCCGGGCGGCACGCGCCGCTGCCGAGAACATCGCGACGATCGCCGAACACGGCGATCAGGGCGGGTTTCGGCCGCGATTAGCGCCCTTCGAGTTCGACTCACCAGGGTGGCTCGTCAGCGTCGGCGACGGTGCCGTTGCCCAGGTCGGCCCGACGGTGCTCCGGGGCAGGGCCGCAAGGGCGCTCAAGACCTCCGTGGGCGCGGGCTATCTGACCTCCGTGGGCGCGATCACCAACGCCGTCGATCTCGCGCGCGAGGAACTCCCCGGTCGGACCGACGACTAACCGTCGCGTCGTTCGGATTACGGTTCCGGCTTTCGAAGCATACGCCGGCCTTCCGGTCGGCCGCCGGCGGTCACGGTTCTTCGGCCCTGCTTTGCCCTACCGAGATCGGAAACCGCGCTGAGCGAGGCCGATGAGCAGGAGGCCAAAGGCCGCGATGACCAGCCACCGTCCGATCTCGGAACTCAGTGCCTCGGCGGCCAGTCCCAAGAGATCGATCCCGACCACCTGTCCGAGCGCGAACAGCACGACGACGAGGCCGACGATCGCCAACACCAGCCTGACCGCCGTCGAGGTGAACCACCCCGCGAGGTCGCCTCCCTCTCGGGTCCCGGCGGCGACGATATTTGTGACGACCTCGTCGGAGACCAACTGGGAGGCTCGTTCGATGTCCTCGGCGTCTGCCGGCCACCCACCGAGTTCCTTGCCGATCTGTTCGCCCTTTTCGGGGTCGATACCACTGGCCTCGGTGATGTGTGGCTGCTGGCCGAGCGGCCTATCCACCGCAACGCTCGCCGGTACCGGGAAGTCGGTCATCGCCGGCCGATCGACACGGTCGATACGACGAATACAGCCGGCACGATCAGCGTGGCGGGCGTGATCGACGCGTTCGGCCGGTCGGGACGTTCAGCGCGATCGGCGCGAGAAACGGCGCAGGGCCATAGCGAGGTCGTCGACGTACCCGAGCACGGTACTGACGTCGAGATCGGTTCCGTCACCGAGTAGGCGCTCGCCGTTCCGGTAAACGTCGAACTCGACGCCCCGCCACTCGAACCCCGCTCGATCGACGCCGGTGCTTTCGGATAGCTCGCCCACCCCGTTCTCGTCGTAATCGAGCGCGATCGAACACGCGCTGAGTCCGCCGTCGCCCGTGTCGGCGACGACGCGCACCCGCAGGTAGGGACGGGCGACGATCGCGTAGTCGTGCTCGCGGCCGTGGCCGTGATCGGACATACCCGAAACGCTCGTCACCGGGTTACATGAGTGTTGGTACTCGGGTCTTCTCGAAGCTCGTCCCGAATCGGTTCGTCACTGGCGAGCGGACGCCACGACGCGGCGAAACGGGCGATCGTCAGTCGTCGGCACTCGCGACCTGGCGAGCCTCGTTCGGCGTGACGTCGGTTCGGGGATCGTCGTACGCCCAGGCGGTCGTCGCCACGAGTGCGCCGAAGATGAGCAGGGCGGCCCCGTGGTGAGCGACCTGGATCAGTTCGGTATAAACCGTCACGGTGAGCCCACCTAAGACGATCTGTGCCGGGAGAACGAGTAGTGCGACCGCACTCCCCCAGCGAAGCCGCCGGTCGCCGGTGTGACGCCAGGCCGCGTACGTGGTACCGAGAATAACGAACCCGGTTATCATTGCGAATAGCCGGTGGAACCACTCGATGAAGCTCGGCCAGTTCGCCGGAAAGAGTCCTAAAAACCCGTTGCACAGCGGCCACCGAGCGCCACACGACAGGCCGGCACCGGCGGCGGCGGTGTAGACCCCGAGCTTATCCCCCGCGACTCGCCGGGAATCGGAGGACTCGTCGTCGATCGTCCGGGAAGGCCGGGAGAGCCACACGAATTCGTCGTTCGTCGAAGTAACACATCGACGCCATGGACAGGCTTTTGTCGTCGCCATCGGATCATTTAGGGCATGGGACTCGACGAGGACGCGCTCGACTATCACCGGGAGGAGCCACGAGGGAAGATCGAAATCGCGACCACGAAACCCACGAACACCCAGCGCGACCTGAGTCTGGCGTACTCGCCGGGCGTCGCCGCACCGTGTTTGGCGATCGAGGAGGGCCCGGACGAAGCGTACACGTACACTGCGAAAGGCAATCTGGTAGGCGTGATCTCCAACGGCTCCGCCGTGTTAGGCCTCGGGGACATCGGCGCGCAGGCCTCGAAACCCGTCATGGAGGGCAAAGGGGTGCTCTTCAAGCGCTTCGCGGACATCGACGTCTTCGACATCGAACTCGATTTCACCGAACCCGAGGACATGATTTCGGCCACGCGAGCGCTCGAACCCACGTTCGGGGGGATCAACCTGGAAGACATCGCCGCGCCCGAGTGTTTCGAGATCGAAGAGACCCTCCGCGAGGAAATGGAGGTCCCGGTCTTTCACGACGACCAACACGGCACCGCGATCATCTCGGGTGCGGCCTTACTGAACGCCGTCGAGATCGTCGAGAAGGACATCGAGGACTTGGAGATCGTCTTCTCGGGGGCCGGCGCGAGCGCGATCGCCACCGCCCGGTTTTACGTCTCGCTCGGTGCCCGCCCGGAGAACATCGTCATGTGTGATTCGACGGGCATCATCACCGAAGAGCGCGCGGAGGCGGGCGACGTCAACGAATACAAACGGGAGTTCGCCCGCGACGTCGAGGGCGGGAGCTTAGAGGGCGCGATGGACGGGGCGGACGTGTTCGTCGGACTGTCGGTACCGGACATCGTGAGCCCGGAAATGATCCGCTCGATGGACGCCGACCCGATCGTCTTCGCGATGGCCAATCCCGACCCGGAGATTACCTACCCCGAGGCGAAAGAGGCCCGCGACGACACGGTGATCATGGCGACTGGCCGATCCGATTACCCCAATCAAGTCAACAACGTGCTCGGCTTTCCCTTCATCTTCCGCGGGGCGCTCGACGTGCGCGCCCGGGAGATCAACGAGGAGATGAAGGTCGCCGCGGCCCAGGCGCTCGCCGACCTCGCGAAACGCGACGTGCCCGACGCCGTTCGGACCGCCTACGACGACCAGCCGCTCCAGTTCGGCCCGGAGTATATCATCCCGAAACCCGTCGATCCGCGAGTCCTGTTCGAGGTCGCCCCGGCGGTCGCGCGGGCGGCGGTCGAATCGGGAGCCGCCCGCGAGGACTTCGAGATGCGCGAGTACGTCGCGGAACTCGAAGCCCGGCTCGGCAAATCGCGCGAGATGATGCGCGTTGTCACCAACAAAGCAAAGAGCGATCCCAAGCGAGTCGTACTCGCCGAGGGCGACGACGAGAAGATGATTCGGGCGGCCTTCCAGCTCGCCGAGGAGGGGATCGCCGAGCCGATCCTGGTAGGCGATCGCGAGGAGATCCCACGAACCGCCGATCGACTGGGCCTCGACTTCGACCCGGAGGTCGTCGATCCCTACGCGGACGAGTGTGGGCCCTACGCCGATCGGCTGTACGAACTTCGCCAGCGAAAGGGCGTTACCCGCCGGGAAGCCGAGGACCTGGTTCGCAATGGCAACTACCTCGCGAGCGTGATGGTCGAGTGTGGCGACGCCGACGCCATGCTGTCGGGGCTGACCCACGACTACCCATCAGTGCTTCGCCCGCCGCTCCAGGTCATCGGCACCGCGCCCGGCGTCGAGTACGCCGCCGGCATCTACATGCTCACGTTCAAAAACAGAGTGATATTCTGTGCGGATACGACGGTGAACCAGGACCCGAACGAGGAGGTGCTCGCGGGGGTCACCCGCCGGGCGGCCGGACTCGCCCGTCGCTTCAACGTCGAGCCGCGTGCCGCGTTGCTCTCGTATTCGAACTTCGGGAGCGTCGACAACCAGGGCACTCGGAAACCCCGGCGGGCGGCGAAGCGCCTGCGCGAGGACCCCGACGTGAATTTCCCGGTCGACGGGGAGATGCAAGCGGACACCGCCGTCGTTGAGGAGATGTTGACCGGCACCTACGAGTTCAGCGACTTAGAGGGGCCGGCGAACGTGCTCGTCTTCCCGAACCTCGAAGCCGGGAACATCGGCTACAAACTGCTCCAGCGCCTCGGCGGCGCGGAGGCGATCGGCCCGATGCTCACGGGCATGGCCAAACCGGTGCATGTCCTCCAGCGCGGCGACGAGGTAAAGGACATCGTCAACCTCGCGAGCGTCGCCGTGGTCGACGCCCAGGAGAACGAAGGAGTCTCGCCCGAGCCGTCCGGCGAGAGCGAAGCCCGGGCGACGGGCGACGACGACTGAGCACCCGGCGGCGACGAAGCCCTATCGACCTCGATTTTCGGTTTCCAGCTTCCCGTGCTGACGACCTACGCCCCCGGATCGAACGAACAGGCGTCGCCGTAGACCAGTTCCTCCTCGTCGACGTACGCCGACAGACAGGCGTAGTTACAGAACTGTCCCCTCGGAATGCGCTCGCCGTCCCGCCGCTCGTCGACGAACACCGGCTGGTAGGCGTCGAGGTCGCTACCACAGTAGGTACAGGCATCTTCGGGTTCGGAGTCGGTCATGCTACTGCTACGCGTCGCCCGATCAAAAGGCTAGGCCTCGGTGCGCGCGACGCCGATAGGTTTATTACCGCGTGTAAAGTACGCTTTACTGTAAAAGGAGTTTTACAGCATGGAAGCGAACTCGAACGCGGGGCCTATGGAACGCACGGAGCGACGACGACTGACCTACGTGGGGCTGTGGGCGCTCGGGACGGTCGCCTTCTTCACGTTCGGGGCGGCGGCGACTGCGCTCTACGGGACGAGCGAGGCGATACTGTTCGACGAACGCGACGCCGAGATTCTCAGAACCGCGAGCACGAACACTATCCAGGTGTTCTCGTACGGGTCGGCGATCGTCTTTCCGGTGGTTTCGGCGCTCGCGGGGCTGGGCTACATTTCGTTCCCGCTATGGCTCGCGCCGGTCGGGCTGTTCGTCGCCGGCCTGTTCCTCGTCTGGTTCGGCTTCGTTCTGCTCGCGCGCCGTGGATGAGAAACGCGTTGCCCGAACGCCGTGCGGAACGCGAGATGAGCCAGGGCGATCTCGCCGAGGCGGTGGGGGTCACGAGACAGACGATCAACGCGATCGAGCGCGAGCGTTACGATCCGTCGCTGGAACTCGCCTTTGGGCTGGCTGACTTCTTCGATTGTGCGATCGAGGACCTCTTTCACCCGGAGTGAACCAGCAATCGCTCGTCGAGCGGCGGCTGACCCCACGAGGTCCGATGGAGTGACTTCACTCGACATCCGGATAGGGGACTTCGATCTCGTCGCCGTCGTCGGGAACGAGGACCTCGCCGTCGAAGACGGCCCGCGCATCGCGACAGAGCGGCGAGGGGTCCCCGGCGTACCGCGAGGAGACATGGGTGAGCGTGAGGCGTTTCACGTTCGCCTGCGCGGCGACCGACGCGGCCTCGGCGGCGGTCGAGTGGGCGGTCGAGCGTGCGCGATCGGCGAGGTCGTCGGCGAAGGTCGCGTCGTGGATCAACAGATCGGCGTCGGCGGCGGCCTCGACGACCTCCTCAGTCGGTCGCGTGTCGCCGGTGTAGACGACCGTTCGTCCTGGGCGTGGTGACCCGACGACCTGTTCGGGCCGAACCAGAGAACCGTCGGCCGATTCGACGGGTTCGCCCTCGTGGAGCCGGGAGAACTTCGGGCCGACGGGAACACCCAGTTCCTCGGCGCGTTCCCGATCGAAGCGACCCTTGCGGTCGTCTTCGATTAGAGCGTAGCCGACCGACCGGGTGCGGTGGTCGGTCTTGACGCCGCGAACCGCGAACTCCTCGTGATCCAGGGCGACGTCGCCGGGGCCGACCTCGTTCACGCGCACGGGAAAGGAGGGCCGAGCGCCGGTCGCGCCGAGGAGGCCCTCGACGATCGAACGAGTGCCCCGAGGGGTGTGGATCGCGAGCGGGTTCTCCCGTTCGTTGAAGCCCATCGTCTGACAGAGCCCCGGGAGTCCGAGGACGTGATCGCCGTGACAGTGGGTGAGAAAGACGTGCGAGATCGAAAACCCGGTAGCGAAACGCATCATCTGACGCTGGGTACCCTCGCCGGCGTCGAACAGCAGTCGCTCTCCTTCCCGGTTGACGAAGACGGCGCTCGGGTTCCGTTGGGCGGTGGGGATCGCCCCGCTCGTCCCGAGAAACGTCACGCGCAACGTCATCCACCCGAACTCGGTCG
Organism: Halobacteriales archaeon QH_6_64_20; assembly: GCA_003021235.1. Lineage (GTDB taxonomy): Archaea > Halobacteriota > Halobacteria > Halobacteriales > Halococcaceae > PXQR01. The sequence goes on from PXQR01000040.1 coordinate 26,630, forward strand.
GAGGGACCTATACGGCCTTCGGAACCGTCGCGACCGTCCGATCGAAGGGGGCGTGAGCGAGCGCGTCCCGAATGGGATCGACCGATTCTTATCCGGTCGTCGCCTCCGCTGAGGGGATGGAGGGGCCGCTCTGGATCGACGAGTACGCACCCGGGATTTCCGACCTCCCCCAGGAGAACGTCCGTCGATACCTACAGCGAGCGGTCGACGATCCCCTCAATCTCGTGTTGTACGGTCCGCCAGGTGCCGGCAAGACCGCGGCGGTCCGCGCGCTCGCCAGGCAAGCCCACGACGACCCCGAGGGCGACCTGATCGAACTCAACGTCGCGGACTTCTTCGGACGAACGAAAAAGGAAGTGAGCGAGGACCCCCGGTTCGCCTCCTTTATTTCCTCGAAGCGCCGCCGAAACTCCTCGAAGGCCGACCTGATCAACCACGTCCTCAAGGAGTCGGCGGGCTACGCGCCGATCTCGGGGTACTATAAGACCCTCGCGCTCGACAACGCCGAAGCCATCCGTGAGGACTTTCAACAGGCGCTCCGGCGGGTCATGGAACGGTATCACGAGACTACCCAGTTCGTCATTACCACTCGCCAACCCTCGAAACTGATCGCGCCGATCACCTCCCGCTGTGTGCCAATCGCGGTGGGCGCGCCGACCGACGAGGCGGTGATCGGCGTTCTTCGGGAAATCGCCGAGGCCGAGGCGGTCGAGTACGACGAGGAAGGGTTAGAGTACCTCGCAAGTTACGCCGACGGCGATCTCAGGAAGGGAATCTTGGGTGCACAGACGGCGGCCGAACGCGAGGGAGAGATCTCGATGACCGCGGCCTACGAGGCGCTGGGCGACGTCGGGCTCGACGACCGGATCGAGGAAATGGTAGCCAACGCGGAGAAGGGGGAGTTCACCGACGCGCGATCGGAACTCGACGACCTGCTGGTCGACGAGGGGCTGGCGGGCACCGAGGTCTTGGAGGGCGTCCTCGCCGCACTGCGCTCGCGCCGAAGCGGCCGCGAGTTGGCCGAGGCCTACGAACTCGCCGGCGAGGTCGACATGGACCTAACCGACGGGACGAGCGACCGGATCCAGTTGTCGCGGTTGCTCGCCGAGCTCGGGCGCTGAAACTATCGAACGAGAGGTCGCCTCTGCGGGGAAAATTACGTGTCTATAGACGATCATACGGGCGGTTTTAGTTGAGTGGTTTCGAGGACCAGGGTTAGTGAGACTGTTTAGGAGCGCCCAGCCCCTTCCAGTCCCATCCAAGGCGGTCTGTGGTGGCTTTCGTCGCTCAACTAAACACTACGGTTATACCCGGCGAGCTCGGCGAGCGCGCTCGCGAACACCCGTGTCGCCGCCGCACAGTCGGCCCAGTCGGTCCACTCGCGCGGGCTATGCGAAAAGCCGCCCCGCGAGGGTGCAAAGCACATTCCGGTATCAGCGACGCGTGCGACGTGCATCGTGTCGTGGGCCGCGCCGGAGTGAAGTTCAGTGGCCTCGATCTCCGTCCGTTCGGCCGCTCGGTTCAGCGTCTCCCGGCACCGTCCGGCCATCGGCGTCGGCGAGACGTCGAGCGGACGGGTTAGTGTGGTTTCGACGCCGCGTTCGGTTTCGAGGCGCGAGAGCTTCCCTCGTACGCCATCGACGATGCGGTCTATCGGCTCGCGCTCGACGTCGCGGATATCGATGCCCAGTTCTACCTCCCCGGGAACGACGTTCGTCGCGTTCGGGCGGGCGTCGATCTTTCCCACAGTCGCGACCGTCGTTCCCTCACTATCGCTATCGCCACCACCACCACCACCATCGTTGCCATCACCGGCGTCCCCGCCTCCGTCCATCGACACGGACGCCTCCTCGTTCGGAGCTTCGACGCCGACCCCGGCGGCTCGCCGGCCGGCACGCTCGATGTCGAGTGTCAGTTCGCTCGCCGCCGTCAGTGCGTCGGTGCGCGTCGCCATGGGCGTCGAGCCGGCGTGATCGGTTTCACCCGTGATCGTCGCGTCACAGTGGGTAATCCCGGTGACGGTCGTGACGACGCCGACTTCCTTGCCCATCGATTCGAGCCGCGTCCCCTGCTCGATGTGCAGTTCGAGCCACGCGTCCCAGTCGCTCGCGTCGAGACGTCCTTCCCCCAGGTAGCTGATTCCGTCCAAGACGCTTTCGAGCGTTACACCGTCGGAATCCGTGAGTGTCAGCGCCTCCTCGATGGGTCGGACGCCCGCGGCGATCGACGAGCCGAGCAGCCCCTCGCTGAACCGGCCGCCCTCCTCCTCGGTGAAACAGACGACCTCGACCGGGCGCTCGGGGGTCGCGTCAGCCTCGGCTTCCTGCATCGCGCGCACCGCTTCGAGCGCGGCGTACACCCCGAGGGGCCCGTCGAAGATGCCGCCCTCGATCACCGAATCGAGGTGACTGCCGGCGGCGACCGGCGCGGCCTCGGGGTCGACATCGTCGGGTGTCCACCGCCCGGCGACGTTTCCCACCCTATCGACCCGGACGTCGAGACCCGCCTCGTCCAGTCGGTCGGCGAAATACTCCCGGGCGTTCCCGTTGGCATCAGTGCCCGTGAGAACGGTGCGCCCGTGGCCTTCGGGAGCGCCGATCGCGCCGAATTCGGCCGTGGCTTCGATGTCCGCGCGGAGTCGATCCTCGCTGACTGGCAGGTCCATACCACCGGTTCAAGCACGACCGTCATGACCGTTGTGCCCGTTGCGATGAAGCGAAGTGACGGTCGCCGCGTTCGAGGGAAAGCTGGTACGACCGCGAAGTACGCACGGTTCGGACGACCGGCGTCGTCAAGCAGGTGAACGAGCACAGGGACGGATCGGCCGGCGTCGAAGCCAGGCAAGTCGGTCGAATCGGTCGTCGGTTCGCCGATTCGATGGGATAACCGGCGCTCAGGGCCAGGGTCGCGCCGGGACGCTCTCGACGACGCGGTGGACGTCGTGCGGGCGGCCGTCGAACGTCTCGCCGACGCCGAACTGTCTGAGCTTATCACACAGCACGGCCTGCTCGGGGTCCCGGCAAAAGGCCTCCCAGTCGTCGCGTGAATCCCACTGGGTATAGACGACGACCCGGGCCTCTTCGGCGTCCTCTAAAAAGCTCGCCGCGACGAACCCCGGGCGATCGCGGACCCAGCGCTCGGTCTCTTCGGTGAGCGTATCGAGAAGCGGGTCGTGTTGTTCGGGTTCGACCTCGAACTCGGCGATCGCGGTGAAACGATCGGCGGCTATTGTGGTCTCCGTTGCCATGGATGCTTCCATTGGCTGCCGAGCGTAGGTAGGACAGCACGTATCTTCAAACCCATGCTTTCACCGTGTCGCATCCGATGCGATAGGGAGCAGGCCGACGAACCGACGAACCGATGCACAGATGGACCGAGGGCGACGAGTCTCGGTGGTACGAACAACGGACGGCGAGCGCGTTCACGAGAACGGCTATCAGGATACGCTCGATCTCGACGCTAACGGTCGTTAGCCTGATCGTGGGAGAAGGGACGGATGGAGAGCGTCGTCGGCGGCTACAGCGCTTCGGAGGGTTGTTCGTAGCGCTCGATCTCGACGCCGTCGTCGGTGATCGTGCTCAGCAACATGCCGTTGCCACTGGCGGTGTCGCGCTCGATGGCGCTGTTGACCCCGCGTGCGGCGGCGTCGCGGGCCTCCTCGACGCTGAGACCCTCTTCATACGAGCTTTCGAGCACGCCGAGCGCGAAAGGCGACCCCGAGCCGGTCGCGAAGTACTCCTCTTCCATGACGCTACCGTCGGGGAAGATGTTGTAGACGTGCCCGCCCTCGCTGTCGACGCCGCCGAGGATCGGGTGGACGATGAAAAAGGCCCCGCTCCGAAGCAGGTTGCCGGTCAACGTCGAGAGCGCCTGCATACTCATTTCCTCGTCACGCCGGGTCTCGTACAGGCGGACTTCGGCCTTGAGCGAACGAACGAGCGACTGGGCGGCGCTCACCCCGCCCGAGATCGTGAGCGCGGCGGTCGGGTGTACTTCGAGGATCTTCTCGGCCTGCTTGCTCGCGACCAAATTGCCGGCGCTCGCGCGCATGTCGGTCGCGAGCACCACGCCGTCGTCGGTTCTGATCCCGACCGTCGTCGTCCCGGTCTTCAGTTCGCCGTCGCCGGCCTCGCCCGCGTTCCGCGCGGGGCCGCCGGCGTCGCCGCCCGCCGTTCCCGGGGGGCCGAGTTCGGGCGCGTAGGGGTCCTCGTCGGTGCGTCCGTGGATGCTACTCGGCGTGTCGAAGCCGCCGAAATCGTCGAAACCGTCGAAGCCGTTCATGATTCGTCCTCCGCCTCGTCCTCGAAGTCGAAGTCCAGATCCGAAAGGGCGGTCTCGATCTCGTCGTCGCTGAGCCGGCGATAGCCACGCTCCTCGTCGATCGTCGACAGCAGGACGCTTTCGGCGTCGAGGGCCTCGTCTTTGGCCGTTGCGAGCGCCGACAGCGCCAGGTCGATCGCGCCGTCGAGATCGGCGTCCGGGCGGTAGTTCTCCTCCAGGTAGTCGAGGATTGCCTCGCGGTCGTTGCCGATCGCGACGGACTTCCATTCGGTTGGCACGCCGGAGGGATCGGTCTCGTACAGGCGCGGTTCGCCGTCCTCGACGCCGCCGATGATCAGCGCCACGCCGAAGGGCCGAGCGCCCCCGACCTGGGTGTACTGCTGGATGTTGTCGGTGACTTCCTTCGTGAGGGTCTCGACGCCGATCGGTTCCTCGTACCGCAGTCTGTTGACCTGGGCCTGGCGGCGCGCGAAGTCTATCAACTGGCGGGCGTCGGCGACGTGGCCCGCACTGGCGATCCCGATGTGGTCGTCCGCTTTGTGCAACTTCTCGACGCTCGAAGGCTCCATGAGTGACGACCGGATGCGCCGGTCGGCGAGCAATGCGACGCCACCGTCGGTGCGGACGCCGATGGATGCACTGCCGCGTTTGACTGCCTCACGAGCGTACTCGACTTGATAGAGGCGGCCGTCCGGCGAGAAGATCGTGATCCCGCGGTCGTACGCCTGTTGTTGGTTCGATTGCATTGGTTGGGCTGGTTCGGTTGAGTTCCGTCGTTCGTCGTCTAGTCGGTGGAGTCGTTCACCTGACGTTAGGGATAGGTATTTATACTCCTTTCGACGCACTATCCCTATCGAGTCCGGACGTCCCGTCGGCCCGATGGCCAGCGGGAAACCGGTATGACGTGAGCATAGTCGCCCGAGACATAAAACGGCACAGAACGCGGTCGATACGGACGCTATCGACAGACCGGGGCACGGGGAACTCGAACGGTTACTGTGACGAGATACGGGTACGCCGCGATGAACCGGACGCTCCGCGAGGAGGACGATGTCCGGACGAATCGCGGGATGCAGAAGGCGACGTTCGAGGAACGTGGCCTGCCCTACGCCGGCGAACTCGCGATTTCGAACTGTCGGGGACTCCTGCGAGTGCTTCGCTGGAACGTCGCGAACGACATCGACTTCTTCCGGATTTCCTCGGCTCTTCTCCCGTGGTTCAGCCAGTACGAGTTAGGGGAGTTGCCGAACGCCGACGCGGTGCAAGAGGCGTTAGCGGAGGTCGGCGCGCTCGCCCGCGAACACGACATCAGGCTCACCTTTCACCCGAACCACTTCGTAAAGCTCGCGAGCCCGAAGGAAGATGTCGTCGCGCGCTCAATCACGGATTTAGAGAACCACGGCGCGCTCTGTGACGCGATGGGACTCGCGCGTTCGCCGTACAACTCGATCAACGTCCACATCGGCGCACACTACGGCGACAAGGACGCGACCGGGCGACGCTTTTGCGAGCACTTCCAGGAACTGTCGGCAAGCGTGCGCTCGCGGCTCACCGTCGAGAACGACGACAAGGAATCGCTGTGGAGCGTACCCGAACTGGTGAACCAGGTTCACGCCGAGATCGGGATTCCGGTGGTCTACGACGAACTCCACCACCAGTTCACCGACCGGGGACTTTCGAGGAAGGAAGCACTGACCCGCGCGACCGCGACGTGGGTCGACTGTGGCGAGACGCCGATAATCCACTACAGCGAGGCCCGACGCCTCCACGAGGCCGATCCGACCGTTCGCCCGCAGAACCACAGCGACTACATCGCCGGGCCGATCCGTACCTGGGACAGCGGCGCGGACGTCATGATCGAGGCGAAAGCCAAGGAGCGAGCGGTGCTGGCGTACCGGGGGGACGAGCGAACCGCCTGACCGTCGGCGCGAAGCGTTCGCCCGCGATTGCGGGACGATCTCGGCACGACTTCACTAGACCGTCCGAGTCCGCCGAGCGAACAGCAACGTTTTGTGTCTGTGCGCCCGGACACAAAGCAATGGGCACGAAGACGATCGGACTCGACGACGAGGCGTACGATCGCCTGCACGCCGAAAAGCGCGAGGACGAGAGCTTCAGCGATACGGTAAAACGCGTCACGGCCGCGGTATCGAGCGACTGGCGGCGCGGGTTCGGCAAGTACGCCGACGGCGAGCCGGGTGCCGAGGCGTTCGCCGAGACGATGGACGCGGTCCGACGCGATCACGCCGAGGGAACGGCCGCCAGCCACGACGAGACGCTCGAAGCGATGGGCGTCGATACGAGCGAGCACTACGCCGGCGACAGCGGATCGGAAACCGACGGCGAGTCCGGAGCTGAGGGCGAGACGACGGGCGGCGAATGAAGGTCGTCGATACGACGTTCCTGATCGACTACTACCGCGAACGCGACGCCATTGAGCAGTATCTCGATGCCCACGACGAGGAAACGATCGCGGCGTCGACCATTACGTTCGGCGAACTCGCCGTCGGTGAGATCATGGCTCGTAGCGAGACGAAACGGGAAATCCTCGCCGATCTCGGGTGGCTAGACGTCCGGGCGTTCACCATCGAACACGCGTACGATGCGGCGGCTATCGAGGCCGACCTTCGGGATCGAGGTGAGTACCGAGCGACTAGCGCGAACGATATCGAGATCGGCGGCACTGCCCGTGCATTGGGTGTGCCGATTGTGACCCGCAACGTCGAGGACTTCGAGCGGTTCGACGGCGTGGTAGTCGAGACCTACTGAGGGCGTGCGGTCAGTCCGCCACGCTCGTCGTATTGCCCGCGGTGCTCGAATCGTCGCCGCCGGACGATGAGGGACCGTTCGTGTCGTTGCCAGCGCTCGGAGAATCGGGTTCGGCGGTTCCGTCGGCGGTCGTATCGAGGCCGGATCGGCTGGCGGGTGTGCCGGAACCGCTGGACGTATCAGGCCCGCCGGCAGGTGTACCGGGACCGCCGGACACGTCGGGATTAGTGGATGCATCGGGACCGGTGGACGCATCGAGGCCGGCCGTCCCGTTCGTGGCCGGGGCGGTCGGTTCGGCGGTCGGCGACGGCGGCGAGGACGCCCGACGATCGCCGACCGGACGGGCTCCGATGCGGTAGACCGTCACTTCGCCGTTGCTCGCGACGACGTGGATACCCGGCTGGCGTTCGAGGGAGCGAAGCTGTGGCATCGAGTAGCGCAAGCCGTCGTAGACCTCGGTTTCGCGGACGACGTCCGGCCGTGTGAGGAGGAAATACCGGTCCTCGCTCGCGATCCCGCGGGCGCGCGTGAGGTTCTCGCCGGCGATCGAACGTTCTGCGTAGCGGCCCGTCTCGGTGCCGGCGACGCCGGCGAGCGCGTGGCGATAGCGCCAGGGACCGTCGCGCACGCCGTAGATATCGGTTCCGGGTGCCTGACCTGCGAAGGCCATCTCGTATCCTTCGAGCCGGTCGTCGGTCACGTGCCCGCTGGCGATGAAGACGTACGGCGAGGGAAAGACCACTACCACGGAGAGCACGAGCGCCGCCCCCAGGAACAGCGTCAACGCCGGGTAGCCAACCGCCGGCGAGAACCGTTCGGAGAGGGAGTCGGCGAGGCGATAGGTCGCGATCGCACCTAAGATCGTCACCAACACCATGACGAACCCGAGGTTGCGAAAGAAGAGCTTCGAGACCGATCCGACGAAAAAGACCAGCGAGTACGGAACGAGGACGAACAGTCCCGCGGTGAAGTATCGTAACAGGGCAGTGGAGTCCGGTTCGGTGGTCTCGGCCCGCCCGAGCAGGCTCACGAGCATGAGAAAGGCGGTGAGGCCGGCGAAAACAGTCGGTATCGAGAGTAGTTTGACGAACAGTTCGCTCGTACTCGCGCCGATCGCGCCGAGGGAACTCCCGCGCTGGCCGACGACCGCCGCGGCGTCGGTGCCGCCCGCGAACAGGAGTCCCGCGAGTTCGCCGGTGACGCCGCTGAGCGCTCCGACGAAGGTCTCGCGACCCGCGGTCCAGCCGGCGAAGACGAGTGCGAGCCAGATCGCCTGCCCATAGAGCGGACGGTGGGCGCGGATCTCCCCGCCACGGCGCAACAGCCGACAGCCGGCCTGGATTCCCGAGACCGTGACGAAGAGCACGAGCGTGTTCGCCGCCTGCTGGGGGTGATAGAGCACGACCGACGCGGTCCCGAGCGCGAGCAAGGTACCAGTTCTCGTGAGCGGCGCTTCGAGCGGGGAGCGCTCGCAGAGAACGTACTGGATCAGTAAATAGAGAACGACCGGCGAGAAGAGAATCGTCTGCGTGACGGGATGTGGTTCCATGTAGTGGGTCGCAATGTGGTTGAGCGGGAGCAGACAGAAAGCCACGAAGGCCCCAACGTACGCCGGTTCGGTGCGTCCGGTAACCGCACGGACACACAGCGGGACGAAGAGAAGAAAGGACACCGTGAAGGCCAACACGACCAGGAGTAACGATCGCATCGGTCCGATCCCGGCCAGTTCGGAGAAAAAGAGCGACACGGTGTGCAAGCCGGGATAGAAGAGGCCGAACGGATCGAGCACTCCGCTCGCGACGTCCGTTACCCAGCCGGCGTGGGTCAGCCCGTCGCCGGCACCGTAGAAGCGATACCCACGGACGAGCGGCAGTGCCGTCACCAGTCCTACCGACCCGCCGCCGAGAACCAACCCCACGACTCCGAGACGGGTCCCCGAAGCGGAAAACGAGACGAGCAACGACAGCGTCAGCGCTACGCCGAGGGATACCCAGACCGCAAGCGGCGTGCCCTCGTAGATCGATACCTCGAACCCGGTCGCCGGCGCGGCGTACGCGCTCACCGTGGCACCCGCGAGCGCTATGTAGCCGACCGCGAGCGCCAGCTTGAACCGTCCGTTCGGTCGGGTCGCCTCCTCGCTCATGAACTCACGGCGGAAACGATCGGTCTCCGACGTGTTAATAGAATGTTTCCAGCGTGTGAAAGTTATAACGAGCTAATATAACGGGTAGGAACGTCGTACTCGGCGAACGGGGCGGCTATCAGGGTGGTGAGGATCGGATCGCGGGAAAGCGAGAGGCGAGGAGAGACGAAAGAGGAGAGTCGAGAAGCGAGGAGCGAGCGTTACTCGAAGCGTGCGAGCGCCGCCCGACAGCGAACGAGGGCGGCCCGGCGGGCGGCCAGTTCTTCGAGGCGGTCGTCGACCGCTTCGAGGTCGGCGTCGATCCGCTCGGCGAGGCCCTTCGTATCGGCTTCGCCGGCTTCGAGGCGGGCGCGCCGGAGGTGTTTGCACTCGACCGCACGGTACCGGAAGTCCGGGCAGGTACACGCGTCGCCGTCGATGTCGACGACGTAGTCGGTGCCTTCCTCGTTGTAGACGCGAAACATGCCGGGGGCGATCCGTTCGCAGAGCAGGGCTTCGAGCAGTGCTCGGCGGTCGCGGTCGTCGATTCCGTTCTCGGCGTTGGTCGAGTCGGTCGTGGCGGGGTGTACAACGCTCATGATGTGGGTCTCGATCGGGTGGTCGGCAGTCAGCGGGCGTAGTGCAGTCCTACTGAATCGGGTAGGCCGGCTATTCGGCTTTTAGGCCGCCGTTTTCGACGCGCATGACGGCCTCTCCATCGGGGAGGTTCGGCGCGTCGACGAGGCGGACGATTCGCTTGGTGCCTTTCGAGTTCCGCAGGTACAGGCGAAAGGTCGACTTGTGCCCCAGGATGTTGCCGCCGATCGGCTTGGTGGGGTCGCCGAAAAACGAATCCGGGTTCGATTGTACTTGATTCGTGACGACGACCGCGGCGTTGTACAGCGTCGCTACGCGCGTGAGGTCGTGGAGGTGTTTGTTGAGCTTTTGCTGGCGCGGGGCGAGTTCGCCTCGGCCGACGTACTCGGCGCGGAAGTGCGCGGTTAGCGAGTCTACACAGACCATTCGCACCGGCCACTCGGTCCCCTCGTGCTCGCTTGCGATCTCCTGTGTCTGCTCGGCGAGCAGGATCTGGTGATTGGAATTGAACGCCTTTGCGACGTGGATCTTATCGAGGAAAGCCTCGACGAGCGCTTCCATGGCCTCCTCGTCGTCGGGCGACCCCTCGATTCCGCGCTGGTTCATCGACGCTCGGAGCGCCTCTTCACGGAGGCCCCGAACCATGTCGTCGATGCGTTCGGGCCGGAAGGTGTCCTCCGAGTCGACGAAGACGGCCCGACCCTCCAAGCCGCCATGCTCCTGGGGAAGTTGGACGGTGACGGCGAGTTCGTGGGTCACCTGGGACTTGCCGACGCCGTACTCGCCGTAGACCTCGGTGATCGACTGGGTCTCGGCTCCGCCGCCGAGGAGATCGTCGACGGCCGGGACGCCCCAACTGAGTTTGCCGATCTCCTCGCGGCGGTGAAGCACGTCCGCGCCGCTCTCGAACCCGCCGACGTCCGCGGCGTCCCGAGCGGCACTGATGATGTCAGCCGCCGTCGATTCGCCGATGTCAGCGGTGTTCGACAGTTCGCCCGGGCTCGCCACCGCGATCCCCTGGAAGGACTCGAACCCGTTGTCGCGAAGCTTGTCGGCCGTCGCCGGACCTACACCCGGAAGGCTCTCCAAATCTACCGTGGTTGCCATGACTACGGGTAGACCCGCTGGAGGGATAAGGCGGCGTATACAGGACAGTGAAAGTGAAACGGTCGCCGTCGGTAGCGACCGTCCCCGAGCGCGAGAGCGTTCGAGCGGGCGATCGAGACCACTTCCGTCGACTTCCGCCGGCCGTCGTGTACTGTTCGCGTCCGGCGGATTCGGGTATGTCAGTCGAAACGCCTTTGCGTGGCCTGACTAACCGGTTAGTATGAACGGAGTCGAGCGCACCGAGCGGGCGAACGACACGCGCGCGGCGATCATGGACGCGACCTATCGGGCGCTGTGTACCCACGGCTACGCCGACCTGACGATGGCGGCGATCGCCGACGAGTTCGAGAAATCCAAGGCGGCGATCCACTACCATTACGACACCAAGGACGAGCTATTGGCGGCCTTCCTCGAGTACCTGCTCGATCGGTTCGTCGACCGGCTTCGCGTCGAGGAGGGCGCAGGTCCCGAGGCGCGACTCGACGCGATCGTCGATGCCCTGCTGTTCGACATGGACGATCGCGACGCCGATCGGGACCTCCATACCGCGTTGCTCGAAATCCGCGCCCAAGCCCCCCATCGCGCGCCCTTTCGCGAACAGCTCACGGCCAACCACACGCTCGCAGAAGACCTGCTCGTCGAAGTCTTGGAGGACGGCGTCGAAGCGGGTGTCTTCCGTGAAGTCGATCCCCGCGAGACCGCACGGCTCGTGCTCGCGACGATGCTCGGCGGACGGGTCTATGACCTCACGCTCGACGACCGGGACGTCGCCGCCGACGTCAGGGAAGCGCTCGAAACCACCGTCTTAGAGGGGATTCGCCGCTCGGAGGGAGAGTGAAACCCGCCGGCATCGGTGGCGTCGGTGGCGCTATCGGCGACGACGGAGGTGATCCGAGCGTCCGGTACGTCGCGGGCAGTCTCATCCTTGGTGTTTTCTTCGGCGGGCTCGGCGGCGGCGTGGCGTTTCCCACGCTACCGCGACTCGGTCCCATCTTGGGGATCTCGCCCTTTCTCGTCGGGATCATCCTCTCAGCGAACCGGTTTACGAGGCTCGTCTGTAACGCGCCCGCAGGCAGCGTGCTCGACGCGATCGGCACGCGCCGGCCGATGATCGTCGGCTTCTGTCTCCAGGGGCTCGCACCGTTCGGGTACGTACTGGCGCTCAACGCCGGGAGTATCGGACTCGATAGCGCGGCGGTCTTCCTCGCCGCGCGGGCGCTGTGGGGGATCGGCTCGGCGTTCGTGTTCGTCGGAGCGTTTGCGACGATCACGCACGTCACCACCCCCGAAAACCGCGGCCGGTGGGTCGGGTACATGCGCGGCGGCCAGAGCCTCGGCTTTCCCGCCGGCCTCGTTTTGGGAGGGTTGCTCGCCGACACCTACGGCTTTACCGTCGCCTTCGTCGTCGCGGGCTGTGCCGGCCTGTTCGCGGCAAGCGTCGCGTGGCTCGTTCTCCCGGATCTCGAACCCGACGTCGATCGGACGGGGTCGCTTCGCGAAATTCCGGCGGTCGTCCGAAGCGACCCCCGGATCGCGAGCGTCGGGGCGGTGAACTTCGTCGTGCGATTCCTGTTCGTCGGCATTCTGCTCTCGACGGTCGTGCTCTACGCCGCCGAGAACGGAATCGCCATCGGTGCGCTTTCGGAAACCGGCGTGAGCGGCGTCGTGATGGCCCTTGCCGTCCTCGGCGCGAGTGTCACGACCGTCTCGGTGGGGCGATACTCGGATCGACTCGACAATCGAGCGCTCATCGCGATCCCGGCATTGGGGGTGCTCGGCGTCGGGTTCGGCGTACTCGCGCTCGTGCCGACGCTCGTGGGCGCATTAGGTGGGGTGGCGCTGATCGGCGTCGGTGTGGGTGGGACGAACCCGCCGTTGCTCGCGTATCTGGGCGATATCTCCCCTGGAGGGGACATCGGCAAGCTCGGCGGCGTCTACAACACGTTCGGGGATCTCGGCTCGACGCTCGGTCCGCTCGTCGCCCTTCCCCTGGTCGCCGAGGTCGGCTTTACCGTCGAGTACCTCGCCTGCGTCCTCTTAGTAGTGCTGACGGGCGTGCTCGTCGCCGGAACGTTGCTCGGCGGGGACCGGGTAGGGAGTTCCCGGGAACGACCGGCCCGCGCGGACGACGACTGAGATGGTCGCCGTCACGGGCGTCGGCCTGGTCCTCCTCGCCGCGCTCGCGACGGCGATCCAAGTGGTCTGTATCCGGGCCGGCACCGCCGAGGGCCGATCGAGCGACGCGCTCGTCGTCGTCCTGTTCACGAACGTCTGTATCCTCGTCCCCCTCGCACTTTTCAGCGCCTACCCGAACTACGGACTCACCCCGGTAGCGCTCGTGTCCTTCGGGGCGGCCGGGCTCGTCGGGACGATGCTCGGGCGGGCCTTCTATTACGCGGGCATCAAGCGCGTCGGGGCGAGCCGCGCGGAGCCGGTGAAGGGGACGATGCCGCTGTTCGCGACGGGCGTCGCGGTGCTCGTGCTCGGCGAAGCGCTTTCGGCCGGTCGGCTGTTCGGGATCGCGCTGGTCGTACTGGGGGTCGCGGTGCTCTCGCGCGAACTCGCCGCCGACACCGAGGTGACGGCCGACCCCAGTGACCTGCTCGTGCCGCTCGCCGGGGCGTTTTTCTACGCGGTCGAGCCGACCTTCGCGAAGTTCGGGCTCGCGGAGGGCACGCCGGTCTTCGTCGGGTTGGGGATCAAGACGCTCGTCGCTACGGGAGCCTTTCTCGCCTACCTGGGGTGGCGCGGCGCGCTCCCCACGGGCGGGGCGTTCGGCGACGGTCGTTTGCGGTGGTACCTCGCGGCGGGCGTCGCGAACACGGGCTTTTTGCTCGCGTACTACGGCGCGCTCGCCGTCGCGCCGGTCGTGCTGATCGTCCCCGTGATGCAGACGAGCCCGCTGTTCGTTCTCGTACTGTCCTATCTGTTCCTCTCGCGCTTAGAACGAGTGACTCCGCGGCTCGTCGTCGCGGCGACGATCGTCGTTTTCGGCGCGGTGATCGTCACGGTGGCAGGATGAACGAGCGGTCGGTCTCTCTCGGCGTTCGGGGTCGTCCCGACGGATCGATACCCGAGTTCCCGCGAGGTCGCCGGTCGTCCGGGATCAGTTCGCCGAGGACAGCGATTCGAGCGCGCTTTCGATCGGTTCGTCACCAGCGAGCTCCTCGAAGGTCCGTTCGTGAGTTGTCTCGATGTCGAGCGCCGTGGCGAGCACGCGAGCGGTGTCGGCTCGGGTTATCTCTCCTGGATCCAAGTCCTCACCGAGACGGATCTCGCCGGTCGGCGAGTCGTCGGTTAGTGCGCCGGGACGGACGATCGTGTAGATAAGCGAACGCCCCGCGAGGTGGGCGTCGGCGGCGGCTGTTCTTAGCTCGCCTCACTGCCGGCTATGAGGCTCGATGACTCCGGCGATTCCGACGACTCCGACGATCCTGGCGATCTCGACGGTCTCGACAGTTCCGGGACGACTAGCAGACGGGGGAAACGATTCGACCGTTCGATCGAACACACTAACGGAGCTGATACCGGCGGACGGAGCGGGGATCGAGTACGCCGAAGAACTCCTCGCGAAGAGCGAGCTCCCGACCGACGTCGATCGCGAGAGCGTCGAGATATTCGTCGGACGCGTCGCCGGTCGTCGAATCGGCGTCTGTGGGTCGGAGTCCGCGGTCCGCACGCGCTCGTCCGCTCGGTGGCGGTCGAACCCGGAGAACAGGGGAACGGATACGGGACGACGCTGGTCGAACGGCTGTTCGAACGCGCGCGAACGGGAACGTTCGGGAACTGTACCTGCTAGCCGAAGGGGCCGAGGACTTCTTCGAGCGAGTCGGCTTCGAGCGGACGGAACGCGAGGCAATGCCCGAAACGATCGGACGGGATCAGCCGGCTCGAGGAGCTGAACGCACGAGATCGCCCGGTGTGGAGACGTGCCTCAGCCTCACCCGCCGGACAGGACGGTCTCGCCGTCGATGGTAACGTCGAGCGGACCGTCGCTGTCGAAGGCGGTGACGTCACCGGAGTACCGGTACGTGTCGGCCCCGCCGTTGACCTGACCCTGAGCGCTCGATCCGGAGATCTCGTCGTTCGGGTTGACCGACGAGGTGGCGTCGAGCGCGCCCGATACCGTGAACTCGTAGGTCGCCGGCTCGTCGTACGCGCGATTCGAGATCGTCAGTTCGTGTGAGTCCGAGTCGCCGATCCCGCCGAGATCGACCTCCTCGCCGTCGACGTAGACGGTTGCGGCGTCGGCGTCGTCGATGGCGAAATCGGAGATTTCACCGTCGAAACCGTACGAGTCGGTCCCGCCGAGGACGTACCCCGACGCGCTCGACCCCGAAACCTCGTCGCCGGAATTGATCGAGCCACCCCTAGCCGTGCTCTTCTCTAACTCGCCCGACACCGTAAAATCGTACCCGACGCGCGAACCGGTACCGACGATGCTCACCGTACGATCGAGGCCGGGCGAGTCGGGTTCGATCTCCTCGCCGTCGAGGAAGACCGTCACTCCCGCGGGGTCGTCGACTACCAGGTCGGTGAGTTCGCCGTCGAAGGCGTAACTGTCGGTGCCGCCGTAGACGAGGCCAGACGCGCTCGATCCGTCGATCTCGTCGTTGTCGTTGATCGAGCCGTTCCTCGCGGTGGTCTTCTCCAAGGCACCGCTCACGGCGAACTCGTACTCGACGCGCGGGCCCTCGCTGACGATGCTGAGCGAGCGGGCCGGTTCGGACGAGCCGAACCCGTTGGGATCGGCCTGCTCGCCGTCGACGTACAGATCGAGGGGGCCGTCGTAGGCGAACGAGTCGATCTCGCCGGCGAAGCGGTAGGTATCGGCCCCGCCGTTGACCCGGCCGTCGGCGCTTCGACCGTTGATCTCGTCGCCGTCGGTGGTGTTGACCGAGTCGGTCGCCGCAAGGTCCTCCGAGATCGAAAACTCGTAGGTCGCGGGCTCGTCGTACTCCCGGTTCGACACTCGCAACTCGCGGGGGAGGAAGCTGTCCGGGTCGACCCGCTCGCCGTCGACGTAGACCTCCAGCTCGCCGTCCCGTTCGAAGCGCGTGATCTCCCCGCCGAAGTAGAAATCGTCCGACCCGGTGGTGTTGACCCGCCCGCGACCCGTCGAGCCGGAGATCACGTCGGTGCCGTCGGTATCGAACTCGGGGCCGGCTTCGAGGTCGCCCGAGACCGTGAACTCGTAGTTGGTCAGACTCCCGGTCGCCTGGATACGGAGACGGTTCGGCAGGTCCGATCCGCCGCCGTCGTCGTCGCCCCCGTCGTCGCTACCACCGCCGCCATTGCTGTCAGCGCTCGCCGCCTCTTCAGGGCTCATCGGCACGCCGTCGGGCGGGGAGAGGTCGGGATCGCCGCTCAGGTTTTCACGCCGAAGCCGGCCGTTGACGTCGATCTCGCCTTCGAATCGACTGTTTCGGATCGTACACGCCGAGCCGTCGTTGATCTTCACGGCTTCGTGGGTGTCGTCGAGCGTACACGAGACGTCACAGTCCTCGATCAGTACGCCCTCGGCGGAGGTCCCCTCGCGGATCCAAAACCCCCGGCCGTGTTTGACCGGGATCTGTGGCTCGGGCTTGCGCGGGACACCCGGCATGGCGCTCTCGTCGTCGATGACGATCGTACAGTTTCTCGCCCCCGAGCCGTTCGTCCCGAGACGGATCCCCGAGACGTTGTTGTTCTCCATGTAACAGTCGGTGAACTGGACGGTGCCGCCGTCGTCCGGGCCGCGTTGGGCACCCGGACCGCTACAGTAACAGCCGTTGTCCGCCCACAGCGAGACGTTCGAGCGGCGGACCTCGATGTGACCGGTGTGATCGTCGCCGTGGAGGTAGATGCCGCCGTCCCGGCTCATGTTTCTCTCACTGCCGTCGGGGTCGGGATCGACGCCGTCACCCAAATAAACGTTCTCGACGAGCCCGTCGCCCGCGAGATTGAGGACCTTCGACCCGCGTGACCGGCGTTCGAGCGAGTTCGTCGTCGGGCCGAGGAAGCCGACGTTGCGGATCGTCCAGCCGTCGCCGCGGGCGTTGATCTCGAGTTCGGCGTCGTGTGCCGAAACGTCGATGAGCTTGTTCTCGAAGGTCTCGCCGCTCCGCACGGCGATGTCTTCGTTCGCACCCGCCGGCACCTCGATAACCTCGTACTCGGCCGCGGCGGCCGTCCCGCTAGCACCCGCTGTTACGAGCGAGGCGGCCGCCGCGCCGGTTAACTTCAGGTACATGCGGCGATCGAGAAGCGTCGGGGCGGAGTCGGTTGCGGTCGCGGCGTTCCGAGACGCACCCGACCGGAACTCGTCTCCGTTCGTCGTGTCGGACATAACACCAATGGCCTAATGAAGGTAAATAAACCTACGTGAATGTAGTCAAATGTAAGTAAATCGTAATTAGAGAGTCGTTCGGCAACGCCGCGGTCGCTACGGGGACGGGGAGATCGACGCGAGAGAAGGGTGGACAGGATCGAACCGGGCCGAACCGAACTGGGCCGAACCGAAGCGGGTCGGACCGGGAAAGGTCGGACGGATCGGGCTGGGTCGGAGCCTTCCGTCCCCGATTAGAGTTCGTCGTAGGCCCGAGCGACCGCTACCCGGTCGCGCGCCGCGTCGAACGCACTGCCGCGCTCGACCGCACGCCGGCCGTTCGCACCCAGCGCCGCCGCGCGCCGGGGGTTGCGCCCGAGCACGCGCAGCGCGGCCGCGAGGTCGGTGTAGGAGTCGGTCGCCACCACGCCGGCGTCGACGCGGGTCACGACGCGGCGCAACGGCGGGACGTCGCCGACGACCGCGGGCGTCCCGGCGGCGAACGACCGGAAGAGCGTATGCGGCAGTGCCGTCTCGGCGTAGTCGCTCTCCGGAAACGGCAGTACCGAGGCATCACAGAGCGCGAGGTGGGCCGGGACGTGTTCGGGCTCCGCCCGGGTCGCGTGGGTCACCCGATCGCCGACGCCCGCCCGCGCCGCGCGCTCGTGCAGGTCGTCGGCGTAGTCGTCGGGCCCGTCGCCGACGAGGACCAGTCGGGCGTCGGGCAGGACCTCGCCGACCTGTGCGAACGCGTCGACGAGCGTTTCGAGGCCGCGCTCGGGGACGATCGGACCGGCATAGGTAGTGATGAACTCGCCGTCGGGGCTGAAGTCGAGGCCGACCGGCCCCTGATCGCTCGCTTCGTCGAAGGGTACTAGATCGACCGTCGACTGGACGACCCGTACCTTCTCGGGGGGAACGTCGCGCTCGCGGATGTACCGTGCGCGGGCTTCCTCGCTGGCGACGACGATCCGATCGGCACGCGAAACCGACGAGGATTCGAGGCGACGGAGCCGGCGGGTGGGTGTCAACGCCCGCGAGACGAGCGCGCCGGGCTGGCCGACGAGCGCTTTGGCCCCCCGTGCCTCCCGGCGGCCCGCGAGGCGGGCAACGGGATCGGCGGCGAGGTCGAGAACGACCGGAACGCCGAGGTCCTCGCCGACCTCCAGTCCCGTTGTCGCGAGCGCGAGTCCGTGGACGTGAACGGCGTCGACGGGCATTTCATCGTTGAGGCGGGAGATCCCCGACTCCCAGGCCGAGTGGGTGGTGCTCGCGGCGTAGCCGAGGCTTTCGGGGGTGCCCTCGGCGTCGAAGAGGGGGTCTTCGACCGGCAGTCGATCGACGTCGAGGTCGGCGACCATCTCGCGGCCCGGATCGCCCTCTTCGCCGCGACAGAGTAACACGGCGTCGTGGCCGGCGTCGACGAGCCCGCGGGATTCGAGGGCGATCCGCGGGTCATGGGGGTATCGCTCGGGTGAAAGCAGACAGACACGCATCTACGCGGTCTCCATCGGTGCAATAGGAAGGGTACTGGCGGCCGGGTCGGATGACATGCCCCGCGCTTCTCGGGGGGACGACTTCGCTTTTGTGCTCTCGGCGGCATACGGGTGGGAAGGAGGTGTCGGGAACACTGTCGGTATCGCCGTCGATATCGATACCGGGCATCGACACCAGTATCGGTCGTTATTCGAGGTAGCCCAGTCCCCGCAATCGGTCTTCGACGCCTTCGAAGTCCTCTTCGGCTTCGTTCGTGTCGTCGCTGTCGGCTTTCGTGCGATCGACCGTTCGACTCTCGTCCGTCGTCGCGTCGAAGGTAGGGGCAGAAGTGTACTCACGGGTTTCGATTTCGCGCTCGGCGGTCGGCGATCCCGCGGCGAAGATCTCGGCGAGCACGCGGCCGTCGGTGTCCTGGGGGATCGCCTCCCCCAGGCCGTGGAGAACGGTCGGAGCGACATCGACCACGGCGGCGTCCGTAGGGGAAGCTCCCGGCGCGACGTCGGGACCGTGGGCGAAGAAGACACCCTCGGGGTGGTGATCGGCGTCGTGAACGCCTTCGGAGACGAAAATCGACTCGGAAAGCCCGAGCGACGGTTTGTATCCCTCCGCGGGTTCGAGCACCAGATCCGGCGAGCGGTCGTCGGTCGGGAAGAGCTCGTCCCCGTCGTGGACGATCAGGACCTCCTCGCCCGTCTCGGGGTCGGTCACGCCCGCGAGTGTCGCCGCGATCTCGTTCTTTTTCGCCTCCCGCTCGGTCGGATCGACCGGTCCGGTCGCGAAGCGTTCGGCGTCGTTGATATAGAGATTGCCCGCGCCGTGGACGAACGCCTCGGTGCGCGTGTAATCGACGTCGTGCAGTTCGTGGTCACCGGGAATCGAGTCGGCGACCCGCTCGACGAACGACCGGGGGAGGAGTGAAACGAGCCGCTTGTCGTCGATACCGACCCGTGCGAGGAGGCGTCTGACCTGGGCTTTCGTGATTCCGATTTCCGAGAGGGTGCTTCTGGTGCCCTCGGCTTCTTTTTCGAACAGGAACCCCTCGTCGCGCAGGATCGCGTTCACGTAGACGTATTTCTCGATCGGGGCGAACCCGTGGTCCGACACGACGTAGACGGTCGTGTTTTCACTCACTGTCCCGAGGACTTCGCCGAGAATCGCATCGAGGTCCTTGTAATGATCGAGCAGGACCTGTTCGTCCCACAGCAGGTGCTGGAGGCGATCGGGTTCGGTGTAGACGAAAAAGGCCAGTCGCCAGTCACGCTCGGTAAGCAGGCGCATCAACCGCTTTCGCGAACTCAACAGCGAGTCGAGCGCCGGCGGGAACTCCCGAGGGCGGTCACGGTACTTGTTCCAGTCGAGACCGATCCGGTAGTTCGGGATTCGCCCCGTTAGTTCGGCACCGAACTCGGGCGGATGGGTGAACCGGTCGTTGAGATCGGGCGTGAGCATACCGGTAGCCATCGTGCCGTCGATCGCCGTCGCCGGATACGTAAGCGGGACGTTGCCCGCGACCGCCGGCGAGACCATCTCCCAGAGCGAGGGATGCGAAACGTCGGCGCTCGTGTTGAGCCGGTGGCGATACGCCGACGTCAGGCCTCGAAACGAGTAGACCCCGTGTTTGTCGGGCCAGACGCCCGTTGCGATCGAGGGCCACGCGAGCGCCGTGTTCGCCGGGCGGGTGCTCTCCAGGGTGCCCGCCACGCCCTCGTCGATCAGTCGAGCGAAGTGTGGGAGTTCGCCCGCGCTCGTCCAGCGTTCGACGAGGCTCCAGGGAATACCGTCCAGCCCCAGCACGAACGCCCGCGGTTCGTCGTCGGTGGTCGAGCCGTCGCCGGTCGTCGTGTCGTCCATAGTGAGTGCCTGTAGGTCGCCCGCAGGCCGACGGGGGAAGCGTACCCCCGGCCGCGGGCGACGATTTAATTTCGCGTGTCGGTACGCTGTTGGCGACCGTACTCATACGTTCCGATCCGGGTTCCGCGGTCGATCGGGGTAAGCGGTCACTACCGAACGGATCGAACCGGATAGGGAGAGCGCACTGACCCGCTACGAGCGGGCCATCGTAGCCCGGCGACGACGAACCACGGTTACGTGACCGTCGCTATCGCCGCCGCACTGTCAGGCGGCTCCGTCGCTGTCCTCGCCCGCCCTGCTCGTATCGTTGTCTCCGAAGCCGTCGGTGTCGGGCGGTTCGGTAGCGGAGGCGGCGGTCGCGGTTCGTGTGACCGTCGGCGTTAGGACGTCCGTAACCGCGGCCGTCGGCGAAGCCGTCGTCGGTGTGGCCGGTGTAGCCGTCGTCGTCGCTGTCGGTGTGAGCGTAGCAGTCGCTGTCTCGGTTGCCGTCGCCGTCAGCGTTACTGGTGTGGCTGTGACCGTCACCGTCGGTGTAGTCGTGGCCGTCGGTGTGACCGTAGCCGCTTCAGTCGTCGCCGTCACTGTCGGCGCGGTCGTGGCTGTAGTCGCGGGCGTCGTTGTCGTCGCCGTCGGTGTAGCCGTGAGTGTAGCCGTTCTCGTTTCGGTCGGCGTCGCCGTCGTCGTTCCGGTCACGGTCGACGTCGATGTCGCCGCCGGTGTGGGTGTGGTCGTCGTCGCGGCCGTGGCTGTGGCCGTTGCCGTCGATACGGGCGTAGCCGTGGGTGTCGCCGTTTCGATCGCGGTCGCCGCCGGCGCAGGCGTGGCCGTCGGCACAGGCGTGGCTGTCACCGTCGGTGTAAGCGCGGGTGTCGGTGTCGATGTCGGGGCGGCCGTCGCCGTCGGTGTAGGAGTCGCGGTCGCTATCGATGTAGGTGTGGCTACGTTCGTCGTCGTTGCGGTCGCCTCGGGGGTGGTGGTCGTCGCTGTCGCATTGGTCGTCACGCCCGTACCGGCGACGGTACCTCGATTCGGAACCGTCGAGTCGTTCTCGATCCCCTCGACGTAGTAGAGATACACTCCATCGCTCGCCTGGATCCGATGGAGGCCGGGTTGGTTCGACAGCGAGTCGAACTGCTGTCGGCTGAAGCGAAGCCCCCTGAACACTTCGAGTTCGCGAACGACGTCCGCTCTCGTGTAGACGAAGTACCGATCGGACGGCGAGAGTTCGCGGATACGCGTGAAGTTCTCCCCGTAGTATCCCTGGTCGTCGTTCCGGCTCGACTCGACTCCCTCGACGCCGACGACGGCGTCCCGGAACCGCCACGGTCCCTGTCGAACGCCGAACATCTCGATCGAGCGATTTTGATGGGAAAAGGCGGTCTCGTAGCCGCTTACCCGGTCGTCGCTCACGTGGCCGCTCGACTGGAAGATATACGGCGAGGGGTACAACACCGCCGTCGAGAGCACGAGCATGAATCCCAACACGAGGACCGTCGCGAGACGGATCCGTTCGGGGGCGAGCATCTCCGACAGCGCGGCGACGTACCGGTGGATGGCGATCGCGCCCAGGATCGTGGCGATCGCCATAATGAACCCCAGGTTTCTGAAAAAGAGGTTCGACGCGACGCCGATGAAAAAGGCAAACGAATAGGGCACGAGGACGAACAACCCCACCGAAAAGTACCTGAGAAGCGCAGTCGTGTCCGGGTCGAACTGCTCGTTGTCTCCTAACAGGCTGATAAGCATGAGCAGGGCGACGAGCGCGGCGAACAGCGCCGAGATGAAAAAGAGCTTGAGGAATATCTCGGTGATGCTCGCGCCGATCGCCGCGAGCGACCCGCCGCGCTGTTGGGCGATCGCCGCGGCGTCCTCGCTCCCTTCGAGGACGAGGCCGACGACCTCGGTGAGGATCGTCCCGAACGCCCGACGAAAGGTCTCACGGGTACCCGCCCAGAGGAAGAACACCACCGAGAGAAAAGTCGTCTGTCCGTACAGCGTCCGGTGGGCGCGTATCCGACCGCCGGCACCGTACCGATGCGCGGCGAACTGAACCAGCGAAACCGTGACGAACAGGCCGATCGCGTTCGCGGCCTGCTGGGGGTGATATATCACGACGGCGACCGATGCGACCGCGAGCAACACCGATATCGTCGGGATCGAGCGAACGGTACCCGGCCGCGACCCGGCATCGGGCGCTGCGAGCAGGTACTGGACGAGCAGATACAGCATGAGCGGCGAGAACAACACGTTATCGGTGATCGGATGGGGATCGTAGTGGGTGGCGATCTGGTTGAGCGGCAACACCAGGAAAGCCGCGAACACGCCGACGAGCATGGCACCGTCCTGGCCGGTGATCGCCCGAACACACAACGGGACGAAGACGAAAAAGGACAGCATGATACAGACCACGAAGAACAGAAGCGCCCGGTTGGTCGAAAAGCCGATCAGCCGGTGGAAGAAGATCGCCGTCGTGTGGAGTCCGGGATAGAACAGCCCATAGGGGCTCAACGTTCCGCCGAGAACGTCGCGCACCCACCCCAGATGGGTCAACGAGTCGCCGGTCCCCATGTAATAATACCCTCGAATCATCGGGAGCGAAGCCGCTGCGAGCATCCCGCTCCCGCCAAGGACGAGGCTCGCCGTACTCAGATACCCCCGCGGCGCGTAAAAGGAGACGAACAACGAGACCGCCAGCGCAACACCCAGGCCGAGCCAGAACACCGCCGGCGTCGCCGCGTAGATGTCGACCTCGTAGTCCGTCGCCGGCGAGAGGTACGCGCCGAGCACCGCCACGGCGAGCGCGAGGTAGCCAATAGCGAGGACTGCCTTGTAGCGCCTGCCCGCTCGGTTCGCCGTGTCTGTACCGCTCATAGGGGAGACACCGATCCGCGCCGGCGAATCGGCTAATCGGCCGTTCCGTAACCGCACGTATCGGAGCGGGTCTTAAGTCCCTTACTACCGAACGGCGCGATCGGCGTCCACTGTACCGAGAGCGGTCGACTCGCACGCCGGTTCGTCGAGCGCGTAGCGAGAGCGTACCGGACACCCGGCCGGGCGACGCGTAGGCGTAGCGGTGAGCTTTCGTCCGGCGAAAGGTGAGACGAGCGTATGAGTAGGCGCTCCCGACCGGCGGTGACGTTATACTCCCCCGACCGTGAGCGCGAGGCGATGAGGTCGTTTCCCGGTATCGGTCCCGTCAGCGAATCCGTTCGGTCGGGGGTCGGAGCCGCCGTCGGTGTCACCGGCAAAGCGTTCGTGTCGGTCGCCAGCGAGGCGCTCGCGTCGGTCGCCGACGACGCCGAGTCACGGGCGGTTCGGACCCCTCCCGAGAGCGAACGGCGGGTTCGAGAGCCGACTGGCGTCGAGACCGGATCGACCGTCGAGACAGAATCGGACTACGACCACGACCACGACGAGCGGGACCACGGAAGGCGAGCGCACGACCGGAGACGCTTAGAGGTACTTCTGGTAGGCCCGGTACGGGCGACCGGCGGGATCGCCCGGTATATCGACGAACTCCGGGCCCGCCTGCCGCCCGACGTCTCGGTCGCCGTCCACGATACGGCCGCCCCGCCGGGATCGGGTCCGCTCTGGTTCGCGCGCGGCGTGCTCTGTGGCATCGCGGGCGCGCTCCGCTTTCCGTTTCGCGACCGACCCGACGTAGTGCATATCCACACCGCCGAACACTACAGCTTTCTGCGCAAATCGGCGTACGTACTGCTGGCGCGTTACGTTCGGCGTACGCCGGTGATCCTCCATATCCACGGCCCCACGTTCGATCGCTTCGTCGCCGACGCGTCCGTTCCCATGAGAGCGCTTCAGCGCGTCGTCTTCGCGGCGAGTACGGCGATCGTCGTGCTCTCGCCGTACTGGGAGCGCACCCTGTCGCCGTCGCTTCCGGCGGGAAAGACCGTCACCCTGCGAAACGCCATCGACGCCGACGAATACGAGCCGCGATTCGAGAGCGGCGGGGATGACGAGCGCGCACACGTCGTCTTCATCGGCAATCACGTCCCCCGGAAGGGGATCAGGGAGTTCACCGACGCAGTAGAGCGGGTCGTCGACGCCGACGCGGATTGTGAGGTAACCATCGCTGGGAGCGGGCCGCTCGACGACCGATCGAAGGACCTCGCCGAACGCTACCCGCAGGTGTCGTATCTCGGGTACGTCTCGGAGGAACGGAAACGCGAGTTGCTCTGTGCGGCGTCGATCTACGTGCTCCCCTCCTACGCCGAGGGCCTCCCGATCGGCGTACTCGAAGGAATGGCCGGCGGCAACGCGGTGCTCGCGACGAGAGTGGGCGGCGTTCCGGACCTCATCGACGGGAACGGCGGCCGGCTCGTCCCGCCGCGCGACCCCGAGGCGCTCGCGGCGGCGCTCGGCGCGCTCGTCGACGCGCCCGAGCGAACGAGGGAAATGGGTCGGCACAACGCCGAACGCGTCGAGGAGTACACCTGGGAGCGGGTGCTTCCTCGACTGGTCGACCTGTACGAAACCGTCGCGGTCGAGCGGTCCTGATCGAAGGGGCCCCCTGAGAACGAACCGACCGGAGACGTCTTGCTCCCGAGTTCGACGGGAAAGGGGGTCGTCTCGCTATCGTAGAGTTGGGTAAGGTTTTCGCTCATGTGTAGTACATTGTTGATGGACCGCAGTCTTGCGATTTTCCGCTGAGCAGGCTGGACCGAAACTTCGGCTCAGAGACGGTCAGAACGTCGGCTGCGACTCCGCCTCAGACAACCATGGCTGTATCAACAATCTTCCCACAGAAGAGCGAAGGTTTTTAATTCATCGCGCAAACTCCGATGCAGAATGGCCCTCCAAGCCACGGAACGCGACCATTACTGCGACTACGACTATCGGGTGGTGCTATGAGGTATCTGTTCTTCACGAACACCCCTGCCCACGTCCACCTCTACAAGCACGCAGTCGAGGAGTTACGCGAGCGCGGCCACGAGGTGTTCGTCCTCGGGCGGGATTACGGCTGTACGGCGAGCTTGCTCGAGTACTACGACCTGCCACACCGAATTTACGGGGGCTGTGATACGACGAAGGCGTCGTTGTTCACGTCGCTGCCGCGTTCGTATCTGGAGATCGCACGGCAGGTCCGCCGGTATCGTCCCGATCTGATCTTCGGTGTCGGCGCGTACTCCGCGCACGCCGGCGCGCTCGCCGGCGCTCCGGTCGTGTTGATCCTCGATTCGGAACCCACCGGCCTCGATCACGCGATCTCTCGGCCCTTCGCGAAGCTGGTGCTTACCCCACACGTCTTCGGGAAGGACTTAGGTGGGAAACACTACCGCTTTCGAGGGTTCAAGGAGTGTGCGTACCTCCACCCCGACGTCTACGAACCGCAGGTGAACGTCCGCGAAGCGCTCGGCATCGGCGCGGAGGAAAAGTACGCCATCCTCCGGCTCAACGCGTTTGGCTCCCATCACGACGTGAGTCACTCGGGGCTCACGCCCGCCCGGCGACGCGCCCTCATCGACCGCCTCGCCGAGTTCGCGACCGTCTTCGTCTCCGACGAGGGCCGATCGATGGATTTCGAGGGAGTCGACGCCCGCCCGTTCGACCTGCACCCCGGTCTCATGCACGACGCGCTCGCAGAAGCCCAGCTGCTGGTCGCCGACACTCAGACGATGGTCACCGAAGCCGCCCTCCTGGGGACGCCGGCGATCCGCTCGAACAGTTTCGTCGGCGACGACGACATGGGCAACTTCGTCGAACTCGCGCGCAACGAACTCATCTACAATATCGCCGACTTCGAGCGGGTGATCGAAACGGCGGTGGAGCTGATCGACGACGACGAGGTCCCCGAAACCTGGCGTCGGCGACGTGACGCGTACATGGCCGACAAGATCGACCTCACCGGACTGATCGTCGACGTCGCGCTCAACCGCGCGGCCGCCGAGGACGTCGAGGGCCTCTCCCGACAACCCGTGCTCAGACCGGCCTGATCGACGGCTCTCGATCGCTCGCGAACGGCCGTCACGACGTCGGGGCCGACCCTCCGGACGGATCGGTTCCGTCGAGTAGGTCGGCTCCGTCCGATGGGGCGATCCCGTCGAATACATGTTTCCCCCGGACGCGAAACGAGCGATATGGACGTACCTGACAGAGTGCTCGTCGCGCTCGACGGTTCGCCGCTCGCGACCGACGCGCTCGATTTCGCGCTCACGATATTTCCCCACGCGGAGATCACCGTTTGCAACGTCGTCGTCCCGCTCGACGCGACGATGAGCGAGGGCGGCGTGCTCACCGACGAAGCGGACATCGCGGCGGACGACCACGAGCGGGCCGAGGCGGTCGTCGAGACGGCATAAAAACGCGCGGACGAACACGATGCGACAGTACGGACGACGACGGAGACGGGGCGGCCGGCCGGGACGATCGTCGCCTACGTCGAAGACCACGACGTCGATCACGTCGTCATGGGGAGTCACGGCCGCGGTGACCTCTCGTGAGTGTTGCTGGGCAGCGTAGCGTCGAGCGCCGTCGAGGAGTCGCCGGTGCCCGTCACCGTTATGCGCCGATCGCATCACGACCCGCCGATCGAAGCGACGACAGGAGCCCAGCGAGCCCGGGTTCCTGCCGGCTCGCGCCGGTCGATCGCATGGGGTTTAGGTCACGCGCGTCTGGTCGATCACGACATGGCCGGCGTGGAGCAGCTGCTAGTACTGATCGTCGCGGGCGTCGCGAGCCTGTTCATGGCCTGGACGATCGGTGCCGGCTCGTCGGGCTCGACGCCGTTCGCTCCGGCGGTCGGCGCGAACGCCATCTCGGTGATGCGCGCGGGCTTCGTGGTCGGGATCTTGGGCTTTGCCGGTGCCGTGCTACAGGGCGCGAACGTCGCCGGGACGGTCGGAACGGGTCTCGTCGGCGGCCTAACGCTTACCTCTACCGCGGCGACCGTTCTCCTGTTGCTCGCGGCGGGCCTGGTCGCGATCGGGATCTTCACCGGCTATCCGATCGCAACGGCGTTTACTGTCACGGGGTCGGTCGTCGGCGTCGGGCTCGGACTTGGAGGCGAACCCGTCCCCTCGGCGTACGCCGAAATCGGGGCGCTGTGGGTGTCGGTCCCCTTCGTCGGCGGCGGGTTCGCGTACGCTACCGCTCGTGTGCTACGGAGCGAACGCGTCCCCGAGCAGTACGCGGTCCCGCTGTTGGGAGCCGTCGTCGGGATCGTGATCGCGAACGTTCCTTTTACACTCCTCGGACCTGGGCCGGCTGGCGCGTCGATCGCCGGCGCGACGACGGCGACGGTCGGGCTGTCGACCCTCGTCGGACGGATCGGCGTCTCGCTCGCCTTCGCCGCAACGCTCGCCGCGCTGCTCGCGTGGGATCTCGATGATGACGTCGAGGGCGGCCAGCGACGGTTCCTACTGGCGCTCGGCGGACTGGTCGCGTTCTCGGCGGGTGGCAGCCAAGTGGGGTTAGCGGTCGGGCCGTTGCTCGCGGCGATCGAGGGCACGTCGCTACCGGTCACGGTACCGTTGCTCGGACTGCTCGTCTTCGGGGGTGTTGGACTGCTGGTGGGCTCGTGGACCGGCGCGCCGCGGATGATCAAGGCGATCAGTCAGGACTACTCCTCGCTCGGTCCGCGTCGATCGATCGCCGCCTTGATTCCATCCTTTGCGATCGCCCAGACCGCCGTTCTCTTCGGTATCCCAGTGTCGTTCAACGAGATCATCGTCAGCGCCGTCGTCGGCAGCGGCCTCGCGGCCGGCGACGGGGGCGTGAGCCGCCGGAAGATGGTCGTGACCGTTCTCGGCTGGATCGTCTCGCTCGTGCTCGCCCTCGCGGTCGGCTACGGGGTGATCACCATCGTCGAGATCGCCTTCTGAACGGCACGAACCGACGAGTCACACGACAGCGAAACGGCGGTCGTGCTGTGTGGGATCGATCAGAGTACGCTGTTGACCCGCTCGTAGGCCGTCTTCGCGAGGGTCATCCGCGGTCCGGCGGACTCGACGGCGTAGTAATGGCGGAGATCGGCACCGAACTTCGCCTTGTACCGACAGAGCCGCTCGGTGTTCGCGCCGACCAGGTCGTACTGGCTCACCGACGCGAGCAACGAGTCGCCGTTGCCGTCTCCGCCCTCGTCCCTGTTCCCGTTTCTGTTCGTCGAGTCCGCCCCGGCGACGTCGCGGATGATATGCCAGTGGAGCAAACTATTGACGCTTACGCCCTCGTGAGTGGTCCGAACGCCGCCGAGCCAGTAGTACGCACAGTCGTTCGAGTAGAGCACGATAATGCCTCCCAGAAACCGTCCGTCGGCGGTTTCTGCGGTGTAGACCCTATACCGACCCTCCGTACCGAGCGCGTCGAGCAGATCGCGGACGTACTCCCAGCTCGATCCGAGTTCCTCGCCCTGTTCGGCGTATCGAGCGGCGGTATGCCAGTAGACGGCTTCGGCGGCCTCGCGGCCCGCGCGCGAGACGACGACATCCGACTCGGTGCCGTCACGGATCTCCCGCCGCAGGCTCTTGCTGAACGAGCTCAACAACTCGTCGGGCGACCCGTCGACCGCGAGCCGGTAGGTAAAGGCGGCGTCGACGTCGAAGCCCGCCCACCTGAACGGGCGAGGGTCGCCGTAGGTCGGCGCACAGACCGCCCGAAAGAGCGTCCGGGAGTCGTCGGCGTCGAGCGTTTCGATCACCTTCTCGGCGAACTCGCCGTTTTGCTTCTCGCGTTTGCGCCGCTTCGGGCTTTGTGGCATGGCGATCGGCCCGAGATGAGGGATATTGAACCCCGGCGGCGGCGAGGAGAGCATCGCCGTCCCCAGGGGGCCGCGCCGGACGAACAGCGGTACCAACGCCACCGGCTGGTCGCCGTTGAATCCCCCCAACAGGGAGAGGTCGCCGGCCGCGTGATCGTCGAGCACTGAGAGGGCCGGCGCGGTGTGAAAGACCTCGAACCCCGAGTCGGGGAGGGCGTCGGCCCACTCGTCGAGCGTGAGTCGTTCGATCCTCATGCTATCACCTCGGTGGAGTTCGGTTCGACATCGATATGGAGCGCAATAAAGTCCTGTCGTTTCGAGCGTTCAGTTCGCCATCCCGGAACGGGACTCCGGTTTCGATCTCGGCTCCATCGACCCAGTGACCGATCGGGGATCGGAGATCGGGGTTCGTCGATGGTCATCGAGCGCGCCCCGCTCCCGTGTTCGTGTCGCTCTTCGTTCCGGTGTCGGTGGCCCGTCCGTGCTCGATCGTCTCGTAGAGGTCGCCCGGCGGGCCGACCCAGGCGTCCATCGAAAGCGCACGTTCGATCAGCCGCCGGTAGAGGTCGCGGTAGCCCGGAAAGTCCTCGGCACTGAAATAGCGTGGATGCCAGAGCACGGTCATTACCGCCTCGTTCGCGGCGGCTTCCTCCAAGAGGCGCTCACACTCGCGCCAGGCCGCCTCGACGTCGATCCCGCGCCGGGCACCTCGGACAGTGCGGGCCTCGGAGCCGTCTCGACGGTCGGTGCCTCGCGCGCTCGAACGTCCGGTGTTTTCGATATCTCCGGTGGCTTCGGTATCGACGCCTGGCGCGTTCGCGAGCGCCGCTTCCATGATCGTGAGCGGGAAGACCCGGAAGTCGTCGTCGAACGGCGCGAGGAGGTCGTACCCGTGTCCGAACCCGTATGCGGTACTCGATCCGAGGCTCGCGTCGTACGAAAGCCCAAGTTCGCGGTGTCGATCCCACGTTTCGGTGGGAGGATTCGCCAATCGAAGGTAGTGTTGGCGGCCGCCGCGTACGTCGTGACCGAGAACCGCTTCGAGTTTCCGTTTCTCCGCGCCCAAGCGCTCCGTGTCGCGATGGGTGCCATAGGATCCATGGAGGCCGACCTCCCAGCCGCCGTCGTCGAGTTCGCGGATCACCCGAGCGATCGCGGGTGCCGTGGGGTCGTAGCCGCCGAGCCATTCGAGCCAGTAAAAGGGCGTTAGCGTCTCGCCTAACGGCCGGGCAAGCAGGTACTGCGAGTCGAGGAAATAAAAGGCCGACCTGACCCCCAGGCTCGCCTCCAGGGCCATTATCTCCTCGAACTGCCAGTAGGGGTTGATGCCCGGAAGCAGGCCTTCGAGATGGGCGAGACGGCGCTCGCTCGCCGCGTAAAAAAGCGACTGGTAGGTCTTGTAGGGGCGATCGACGTCGTGGGTGAGACAGAGCGCGAAGGAGCCGTCGACCTCGGGACCGGGAGCGTCAGTCATCGTTTCCTGGATCGGGGACGTCGGTGCCGATATCGGTACGATCGCCGTTTCGCTTGCCGTTGGTCTCGACTCTCCCGCCGTCGGGATCGGTGTCCGGGTCGGCACTGCTCGCACGCTCGATGCCGGCGAGGGCGGGGACGATCGCTTCGGCGGCGTTCCCGTCGCCGTACAGGCTCGGTTTCGGCGGGCGGTCGATCTCTCCCACCAGTTCGCGCCGGATCGCTCCGGGGTCAGCCCCTACCAGGGTGTTCCAGCCGGCTTCGACGGTTTCGATCCACTCGGTCTCCTCGCGCAGGGTGACACACGGCGTATCGAGGAAGAAGGCCTCCTTCTGGACACCCCCTGAGTCGGTGGCGACGCGCTCCGCGCCGTCGAGCAACCGGACGAAATCGAGGTACCCTGCCGGCTCGGTTAGTCCGATGCCGGTTGTCGCGTCTTCGAGCCCGAACTCCTCGATCCGCTTTACCGTTCGCGGGTGGGCCGGGAGAACGACCTCCGTCGGGAGATCGGAGAGAGTCGTCAGGATCGCTTCCAACCGATGGGGATCGTCGGTGTTGCCCGCCCGGTGGACCGTCGCGAGAACGTACTCGCCCTCGCGGACGCCGAGGTCGGCGAGGACCGTCGAGACGCCGGCCGCGCGCTCGCGCGCCCACTGGATCGCGTCGTACATCACGTCGCCGGTCACGAACACGCCCCGGGTGATCCCCTCGGCGGCGAGGGCGTCGCAGGCGCGCTCGGTGGGGACACAGAGCACGTCGGAGACGTGATCGGTGAGCACGCGATTTACCTCCTCGGGCATCGCGCGATTATAGCTTCGCAGGCCCGCCTCGACGTGACAGAGCGTCGACTCGCGTTTCGCCGCGACGACCGCCCCCGCGAGCGTCGAGTTGGTGTCGCCGTAGACGAGGACCGTATCGGGGTCTTCGCGCTCACAGAGCGCTTCGAGTTCGGCCATCATGCGGCCGGTCTGACGGCCGTGGGAACCCGAGCCGATCCCCAGGTGATAATCCGGTTCGGGAATGGACAGTTCCTCGAAGAAGACCTCCGAGAGCCCGGCGTCGTAGTGCTGACCGGTGTGGACGAGCACCTCCTCGTGTTCGCGGCGAAGCGCCGCCGACAGCGGAAAGGCCTTGACGAACTGCGGGCGCGCGCCGACGACCGAGAGGACCTTCATTCCCCGCCTCCTTCCGAGCGAACGGGCGTCGGCGCGCCGACCGGCCGGTCCGCGGGCGGCGACGGTCGATCGCGAGGTCGAAGCGTCCGGCGACGGCGGGTCGACGGACGGCGACTCGACCGACGAGTGCTCCGAACGATCCGAACGAGCCGAGCGGTCCGAACGCATCGCCCGCGCCGCGCCGGCGGCCGAGAGCACGCTCGCCGCGAGACCGAGGGCTCCGAGACCGTAGAGAAAGGCCAGCGGATGGAAGTCGAGCAGGAGGTATCGACTTCGCAGTCGGCGCAGGAAGTTTCGGAGGAGTACCTTCGACAGCGAGGGCACGAACGCCGCGTACCTGATACCGCTGTGTTCGGTGCCGTAACGCGCCGGATGGGACACGTCGGCGATCGGCTTCGAGCGGACGTTGAGCGAGGTGAGGACGTCGTTCAAGTACCCGTAATCGTCGTACAGCGTCTCGATGCCCACCTCGGCGAGCGCCTCCGTGGAGATCGCGGTGTAGCCGTTCTGCGGGTCGGTCATCTCCCAGTACCCGCTCGCGATCTTCGTCAGAAACGTAAGCAGTAGGTTGCCGAACAGCCGGAAGGGCGGCATTTCGCGCCAGAATTCCCTCCGTTTGAGCCGCGTTCCCTTCGCGTACGCCACGTCGCCGGCGACGACCGGGGCGACGATCCGGCCGAGGTGGGCGGGATCCATCTGTCCGTCGGCGTCCATCGTCGCCACGACGTCGAGGCCGTCGGCGAGCGCGCTCGCGTAGCCGGTCTTGCGCGCGCCGCCGGGGCCGCGATTGTGCTCGTGGCGGATCGGCACGACGAACCCCCCCTCGCCGCCGTCGGGAAACGTCGTGTCCGGTTCGCGGCGCTCGTTGGCCGCCGCGGCGTGACGGGTCACCGCCGTCCAGGTGTCGTCGGTCGAGCCGTCGTCGATCACGTACACTCGATCGACGAAGGCGGGCATCGTCTCGATCACGTCGCCGACGAGGGCCGCTTCGTTGTACGCGGGCACGACGACGCCGATCGTTTTGCCCTCGTACATCTTACCTGGAGTGTCCGCCGGCGATGGTATAGACCCGGTGGTTCGTCTCCGCGAGGTCCAGTGCGTTTCGTCCGTCGATCACGATCAGCGGCTCGAACGCTGCCCAGTCGAGCGCGTCGAACGCCTCGTGCGCCGTGACGAGCACGGCGGCGTCGACCGCCTGCTCGGCGGCGGCCTCGATCCCGATCGGGTCGGCCCCGAACGCCGCGATCTCCGCGTCGTCGAGGATCGGGTCGGTCGCGAGCACCGACGCCCCTCCCTCCTGAAGGCCGTCGATGAGCGGCCCGGCGGGGGTCGCGGCGGTCTCGTTGACCCCTGGGCGATAGGTCAACCCGAGGACGAGCACCGTCTTTCCCTCCATAGTGGTGCCCTCGGCGACGAACTCCTCGCGGAGTTTCGATATCGCGAACTCGGGCATCGCGTCGTTGACCTCCCGGGCCGTGCGCAACAGCGACGTATCGGTATCGAACCCGTGGATCAGGAAATAGGGATAGTACGGGATGCAGTGGCCGCCGACGCCGATCCCGGGGGTATGAATGTCACAAAAGGGCAGGGTGTTCGCGACCGAAATCGCCTCGTTGACGTCGATGTCCAGTTCGTCGGTGAATCGGGCGAGTTCGTTCGCGAGCGCGATGTTGACGTCGCGATAGACCCCTTCGAACACCTTGACGGCTTCCGCGGTGGTCGCGTCCGTCACCGGAAGCGTTCCCTGGGAGTTGATCTCGTCGTAGACGAGCGCCGCCGCGCGCGTACTCTCGGGATCGATCCCGCCGACGACCTTGGGGTACGCCCCGCGGATGTCCTCGATCGCCCGGCCGCTCGACGTGCGCTCGGGACAAAAGGCCAGGCCGAACTCGGTAGGTGAAATCCCGCTTTCCTCGGCGAGGATCGATCGGACGACCTCCCGGCAGGTCGTCGGGGGCACCGTACACTCGACGCACACCAGATCGCCGGGAGCGAGCCCGCTCGCGATGTCGGCCGAAACGGCTTCGAGCGCCGAGAGGTCGGGGGAACGATCGTCGTGGATCGGTGTCGGGACGATGATTACATGCACTGTCGCCTCGGCGGCCGCCCCAGCGGCGTCAGTGCGCGCCGACAGCGCCCCCGTCTCGATCGTGTCGGCGAGGAGGGCGTCGAGTCCGGGTTCGCGCACGACATGGCTCTCGCCGCGTCCGACTGCCTCGACGACGTCGGGCGAGACGTCGACCCCGATCGTGTTAGTAGTCACATCGGCGTAGACCGCCGCCAGCGGCAGGCCCATCTTCCCGAGCCCGTACACCGCGACGGGCACGTCCCCTTCGGTGAGCGCCCGGCGCTGTTCGTCGGGCGGGTGGGAACCCTCGTAGAGCGATACCGGCTCGTCGTCGGTTTCGGGGTCGCGTTCGTCGAGGTTCATTGGAGGGGTTCGGCTCGTCGCCGTGGTTCGGCGGCCAGTTCGTCGATCCGTTCTGCGACCTCGATGGCGGCCAGGCCGTCTTCGGCCGACACGATCGGAGTGGTCCCCTCGCGGACGGCGCGGACGAAGGCGGCGAGTTCGCGCCGCAGCGGTTCGCCGCTCGCGACCATCGGACGCTCGACGATCCCCTCGTGGCGGT
This sequence comes from Halobacteriales archaeon QH_6_64_20, assembly GCA_003021235.1. Taxonomy (GTDB): domain Archaea; phylum Halobacteriota; class Halobacteria; order Halobacteriales; family Halococcaceae; genus PXQR01. The sequence goes on from PXQR01000040.1 coordinate 61,155, forward strand.
AGCGTACGCCCCCGTTTCGCTCGATGTACTCGGGCAGCGAGCGACGGTGCAGTTCGACCGACTGGCTGAGGTAATCGAGCGTGACCCAACAGCCCTCGGCCGTGATCGAGAGGTCGCGCACCTTCTTCTGGGTGAGCCGACTCGCCGTCAAACTGGCGATCGTGCCGTCGGCAAAGCCCAACTGGGCGTCGATGTAGCGGTTCTCACGGGTACCGAGCGCGTTCACACGTTCGAGATCCGCATCGACGAGCGAGAGCACGACGTCGATGTCGTGGATCATCAGATCGAACACCGCGCTGTCGGCGATGTCGCGATCGAGGGGCGGGCCGAGCCGCCGGGCGTCGAGGGCGAGGATCTCCGTGTCGGCGAGCACCTCGCGGGCGGCCGCGACGGCGGGGTTGAACCGTTCGACGTGGCCCACGCCGACGACGACGCCGCGCGCCGCCGCCAGGTCGATCAGTTCCCGTCCCTGCTCGCAAGTGGCGACGAACGGTTTCTCGACGAGCACGCCGACGCCGTGTTCGATGCACGCGCGGGCGGTCTCGTAGTGGAACTCGGTAGGGACCGCGACCGAGACGAGGTCGATCGCTTCGAGCAGGGCGTCGCACCGGTAGGCCGTCGTCCCCTGACGGGAAGCGATTGTCGCCGCGCGACCCGCGTCGGCGTCGGTTACGCCCACCAACTCGACGTCCGGGAGTTCGTTGTAGACCCGCGCGTGGTGTTGACCCATAGTGCCGACGCCGATCACGCCGGCGTTCAGGGACTCGTCCACTCGTTCGGCCACCGTCAGGTCCCCCCGTAGCTATAGGCCGCGTCGATCACCGTCTCCACGTCCGCCTCCGTCAGTCCGGGGTGAACGGGGAGGGACAGGACGCTTTCGGCGGCGTACTCGGCGGCGGGGGCAGTCACTTCGCTGTCCTCGTACGGTGGCTGGAAGTGGATCGGTTGGGGGTAGTAGATCCCCGCGCCGACGCCGCTTCCCTCCAGGTGATCGACGAGGGCGTCTCGCTCCTCACAGCGGATCGTGTACTGATGATAGACGTGACGGCGGTCGGCCGGTTCGACGGGCGTCTCGATCCCGTCGAGGTCCGACAGCGCCTCGGAAAGCCGGGCGGCGTTCGCTCGTCGCGACTCGTTGTACTCGGGGAGCCGGTCGAGCTGGACGCGTCCGATCGCGCCCGCAAAACTCGTCAGTCGGAAGTTGTGACCCATCCTCGTGTGCTCGTAGGTCGGGCGGTCGGGATCGCGGCCGTGATTGACGAAACTCGTTGCCCCCGCCGCGACGTCGTCGCGATCGGTCGTGACCATACCGCCTTCGCCGGTGGTCATGTTCTTCGTGGGATAAAAGGAGAAACACGCCGCGTCTCCGAGCGTCCCGACGCGAGTCCCGCCAACGGCCGCGCCGTGGGCTTGGGCGGCGTCCTCGACCAGCGCACAGTCGTGTGCGTCCGCGATCTCGCGCAGTTCGCCCATCGCCGCCGGCAGTCCGAACAGGTGGACCGCGAGTATCGCGTCGGCGTCGTGTTCGGCGACCAGTGCTTCGGTCGAGTGGGGATCGAGGTTATAGGTCGCGAGATCGATGTCGGCGAAGACGGGCGTCGCGCCAGCGAATCGGATCGCGTTCGCGCTCGCGATAAACGAGAAGGGAGAGGTAACGACGACGTCGCCCTCGCCGATGTCGAGCGCCTCGAAGGCCGTCTGGAGGGCGGTCGTCCCGTTGGTGGTCGCCACGCCGTGCGAGGCTCCACAGAACTCGGCGAACTCGGCTTCGAACTCCCTGACTTGTGGCCCGTCGGTGAACTGTCCGCTATCCATAACGTCGAGGACCGCCTGTTTCTCCCGGTCGCCGAACTCGGGGTTCGCGATCGGGATCACAGGTCGTTACCCCCTTCGAGTTCTTCCGGAAGCGGCCGGTGGACCGCCGGCGCGCCGACGGCGAGCGTATCGGAGGGCACGTCTCCGGTGACGACGGCGCCGGCGGCGACGAACGAGCGTTCGCCGATTTCGACGCCGGGGAGGATCGTCGCGTTCGCACCGATCGAGACGTGGTCGGACAGTACCGGGCCGGAGGGGCTGTAGGGAACGCGGACCGGGTACATATCGTTCGTTAGTACCGCCCGGGGGCCGATAAATACGTGGCTTCCGATCGTCGTGTGTGTCGGAACGTACACCCCGGTCTGGAAGCTCACGCCCGAGCCGATCTCGCTTTCGCCGTCGATTACCGTCTTCGTCCCGAGCACGACGCTGTTTCCGATCGCGGTGTGTTCACGGACGAGCACGTCGTGGCCGGTAACGAGATCGTTGCCGATCTCGGTGTCCGCATATATGATCGACCCGGCGCGAACCCGGGCGTTCTCGCCGATCACGGCCGGGCCGGCCGCCTCGTCGTACGGGTAGCCGACGATGGCGGTCTCGTCGATCGCAGCGCCCGAACCGATCTCGGCGTCGGTCACGTCGGCCTCCGTCGTCGGTGCCGAAGCGATCGTGGTTCGCTCGGCGCGGATCGGGGACCGGCGCGTCCGTAGCGTTTCGTGGAAGGGGTCGTGGAGGAGGATAGCGACCGAGAGCCGACGCGTACCGTAGCCCCGGCCGCCCCAAGTAGCGTGTGAGTGGTCATAGCAACGGATACCGTTCCTGTGTCCGACTTATTACGTCGTTATTGCTTTGTTATAGTCGCCGTTACGCCCGATAGGCGGGTCCTACTCCGACCGAAGGGACGGATACGGAAGGGGGATACCGGGCGATCGAGACCGGTCAGCGAGCGACGGCGAAACACGTGGTGTACCTGCACCGGTACGGTTGTAAACGTCGCGGTACCTCCGTGACAGCCGATCGATAGTTTCCGTCCGCTCGTTTCGCTCCGGTCACTGTCCGACCGGTCGCCGCCCGGTCGGTCACCGCCCGTTCGGCCATCGTCCGTTCGGCCGCCGGCCGGGCGACGATCGAAGAGGCGGGGTCGCGGAGGCGGACGGCTCAGAGGTAGCCGAGATCGGCGAGGCGGTCGGTGACCCGGTCGTCGGTGACGCTATCCGCACCGGTGTCGATTGCGACGTCGGAGTAGGATTCGGCGGCGACCGGGTGTTTCGAGAGCCCACCCGGAACTGCGCCGGTCATTCGCGCCGGAACCGGCTGGCCGAGCGACGCCATGACGGCCGGAGCGACGTCGGTGAGCGAGAGCGCGTCGAGATCAGTGGGCGAAAACGCCGGCCCGCTCGCGATGAACGTGCCTTCGAGCTTGTGATCGTAGCCCTCCGCGCCGACGAAGCGCCGGCCGACGAGTTCGGTTTCGACGGCGTGATCCATGCCGTTGGGCATGAACAGCACGTCGGCGGCGTCCTCAACGGCGGGACCGCCGTGGATCGCCTCGCGCCTGTGGACCCACTCGAACGCTGGCCGACCGTCCGGCGTCCGCAGTTCCGAGAGCGCCGAGACGATCGCCGAGCGCACCGCTTCGTACTCGTTCGGGGGAACGACGCCGTTCGGTTCGCGCCCTCGGAGGTTGACCCGGACGCCGAGTTCGTTGCGGCTCCGACAGTACGCCCTCGAGGCACGCCAGTCGACGCGCTCGGTGGCCCCTTCCTTTGCGCCGTCGGGGACGAGCGCTTGCAGAAGGCCGGCGAGCCCGAGACGCTGGGCGCTACTGTAGACGTCCGCGGGCGTCACGCCGGCGAAGCCGAGCACCGACGCCCCGGCCGAGACGGCCGCGACCGCCGGCGAGACCCGCGAGCCACCGTCACTGGCGCTGGGGTCGTTGTCGGTATCGAAGTCGGCATCAGTACCGGTGCCGACATCAATGGCACCGTCGATATCGGCATCGTCGACACCGTCGGCACCGCTAGCCTCGTCGCTCCCGTCGGGTTCGCCCAACAGGTCGCGTTTCGCCGTACCGAAGTCCGCTCGTCCGCCCTCGGCCGTGGCTTCGAGGAGGCCGTGATCCCGCAGGACGTCGTTGACGTAGATCCGATAGCCCGTCATCGGCCCGATCCCGTGATCCGAACAGACGATCACGTTCACGCCCTCCTCGACGGTTTCGAGTACCGTTCCGAGCAACGCGTCGGCGGCCTCGTAGATCCGACGGTGGGCGTCGCGTTCGGGAAGCTTGTGAAAGACCGCGTCGGTCTTTTGGACCTGGATCAGGGCGAGACGCCACTCCCGGGTCGACAGCAGGTACTCGGCCGCACGACGCCGGAGGTCGATCAGTTCGAGGTAGCCTGCGAGCTTCGCTTGCTTGTCGCTCGACGTTTCGGCGCGCGAGTAGATCCGGTAGTCCTCGCCCAACGCGTCGTCGAGTTCCTCGCGGATGCCCTCGGGGAAACCCGGCGCGTGCTCGGGGGCGAGGTAGCCGGGAACCGAGACGCCGTCGATCCGATCAGTCGGATAGGTAACGGGCACGTTAAGCGTGATCGAGGGGAGACCCCGAGCCGAACAGTAGTTCCAGAGCGCCGGCGCATCGACGTCCTCGCGGGAGATCAGCCGCGCCTCGTCGGGGTAGTTCGTCCCGTGATGAAAGAAATCGTAGACTCCGTGACGGCTCGGGTCGGTGCCCGTATATATCGAAGGCCAGGCGCTCGCGGTCCAGGGCGGGTGCGTCGAGCGCAACGGTCCCTCGCTCGCGCGCTCGCGGAGCGCGTCGAAGTGTGGCAGGTCGAACTCGTCGAGGTACTCGAACGAGAGGGCGTCGAAGCCGAGTACGACGGTTCGAGACGACCCTGTTTCCGGCCGGTCGCTTGGGGCCAGCATGATATATTCGATTGTTCAGACGTTGTTTAACTGTTTCGTAGCGTGTTATTAACATATGAGCCGGATATGTCCCATTAACGCTCCGGGACACCCGGGTTCGGGTCATGAACGCCCTCGTGACCGGTGTTCGACGCCTGGCTATCGAGCTGCAGTCGACCGTCATGCGATCGGTCGCCCGTCGTGCGGTTACCGCCTCCGGCGAACGGTTCGGCACGAGCGCGTTCGACGACGGTCGCGGCGAACGTCCCATGTACGAGTCATCGATCGACCGGTAGAACGTCCTCGTCGGTCAGCACCGCTCCGTCGAGGATGGGGCCAACCCACGAACCGCGGGGAAGGCCGCGTTCGCGATTCGGATCCGGGTGTCCCGAAGCGAAAAGCCCCCGTAGCCGTGGCCGGCGACGATCGCACCTTCGGGGGACACGTCGGAGCCGACCGCGACGGCACACTCCCGAACGTTGGCCCCCGATCCACCGCCCTCGAAGCGGATCGCACAAGCGTCGGTTCCGTCCGCTCCGCTCGTCCCGTTCGCTCCGTTCGCTCTATTCGCCCCCTTCGTCCGTCCGTCGAACGCCGTCGAGTCGCCGAGACCGACTTCGACGCGTGCGTTCCGCACGGAGCTCTCGGGGTCGGTCCCGCCGAGGCGGATCCCCGCGACGGCGTTGTTCCGGTAGACGCCGCCGTCGATCCGGATCTCGCCCGGAGTTTCGCTCACGTACGCGCCGCCGTTCGGGAACCCTTCGAGACGACAGTTCTCGATCCGCATCGTGCCCCGGGTCGCGCCGCCGATCCGGATGCCGGCCCGGCCGTCGTCCGTTCGATAGCTTGCGCCCGTTGGTCCGCCGTTGCTCGCACGGACGTCTCGTACGATCCCGACGCCATCGGGCGAGCGGACCACCGGTGAGAGGGCGCTGACCGCCGGCCCGGCGGCGGACGAGGAGGCGCTACGACCGACGAACGCGACGTCCTCGACGGTGAGGCGATCGCGCGCACAGAGGCGTAATCCGGGGGTGGCCCCGGACGCAGTCGTGTCGACGGTGATCCCACGGAAGAGGAGTTCGGAGCCGCCGGCGATCGTCAGCAGGTTCGCGTTGAACTCCGGCGGAACGCTAAACGAGACCGCCCCTTCGCCGACGATACCCAACCGCTCGACGCCGAGGACGGCCTGGGGTTCGGTGAATCGGTAGGTGCCGGCCGGAAACGAGAGAAGGGTGTCCTCGCCGACGGCGCGTCGGAACGCCCGATCGCACGGCGTCCGACCGGTCGGATCACAGCCCGCCTCGACGGCGTCCACCGTCCGCGAGAAGGTATTGGTTCCCTGCGTCGTCGCCCCAGCACCCGCCGTTCCGGCCAGCAACGAAGCCACCCCCGCGGTCGTCCCGGCGAGTCGCAGGTACGACCGTCGCCCGACGCGCCGATCACCGCCGTCGCCGGACGGGGTGGCGCCGTGGCGGCCGGATTGCTCGTGATGTCGCGTCATCGTCTATCTTAATTATCACTTAATCCAACTAAAAACTTTCTATTACACTTTCTCCGAAGGAACACAACTCGAAGAGCGAGCAGGTCGTCACGGCAGCCGGCGGTTCCGTGCCGTCAGCGTCGCACGGCGCGGTGACGACGTCAGGAGGACCGGCTTCGGCCCCGACCAGGAAGACTCGAGACGGGCGATCGACCCCTGTTCGGACGGTTTCGTAATACCGTCTTCGTTCGGAGCTACAGGCCGGAACGCGAGCGTATCGAAAGGGGGTTACGCTACTCATAACAACGCTCGAACGGGAGGAGCCAAGGACATGGCCGATCGAGCGGGTGGTATGGAGACCCTCCTGGTGGGGATCGACGCGGCGTGTGCGCCGGTGCTCTCGGATCTGGCGGGTATGAACGCCGAGATCCCGACGCTTCGCGGGCTACTAGAGGAGGGCGCGAGCGGCCCGCTCGAATCCCAGATCCCGCCCTGGACCGCGAGCGCGTGGCCCTCCCTGTTCACAGGCACCAACCCCGGCAAACACGGGATCTTTTCGTTTCTGGCCTTCGAGGGGTACGACTGGGACGTCGTGAACGCGACCCATCTGCGCGAACCCGCCCTCTGGGAACTGCTCGACTCGCGAGGACTGTCAAGCGTCGTCGTCAACGTTCCAGTGACCCATCCCCCGCGATCGTTTTCCGGAGCGCTGATTCCAGGGTATACCGCACCCGAGAACCCCGCTTGTCATCCCGAAGGGGTGCTTGACGAAGTCCGCCAGGAGATCGGCAGCTATCGGGTCTACCCGCCCCACGAGGGGGCGAGCGACGCCGACAGGAGCGAGATGGTCGCGAACTACCGCGATCTCGTCCGGACCCGCGGCGAGGCGTTTCGCCTTCTCGCCGACCGATACGATCCCGACTTTGGATTCGTCCAGTTCCAGGCCACCGATTCGGTGTTTCACGAACGTCCCGGCGACATGGAGGCAGTGCGGGCGGTCTACGAGGCGGTCGACGACGAAATCCGGGAAACGCTCGATGCCTGCGAGCCGCGAAACACCCTCGTTGCGAGCGATCACGGGATCGGGCGATACGACGGCTACGAGTTCCGTGTCAACGAGTTCCTCCGGGAGGCGGGCTACGTCGAGACGAAGCGCGGCGGCGAGTCGGGGATGCCGGCTTGGGGACCGATACGCAACGGGAAGGGTGATGACGACCCCGCGGTGCTCGAACGGGCGATGGCGCTCGCGGCGACGGTAGGCGTTACCAGCCAGCGCGTCGGTGGCGTCGTCGAACGCTTAGGGCTCACCGACCTCGTGCTCGACGTCGTCCCACAGGGAATGATCCGGGCGGGCACCGAGCAGGTCGACTTCCCGAACTCGCGGGCGTACATGCGCGAGCGGATCGAACTCGGGATCAGGATCAACCTCGAAGGACGGGAACCGAACGGGATCGTCCCCGAGACGGAGTACGAAGCAATCCGCGAGGACCTCATTGCCCGCCTGCGCGGCGTTCGTACGCCCGACGGCGAGCCGGTCTTCGAGCGGGTTGTCCCCCGCGAGACGGTCTTTCACGGGCCGGCCGCCGGGGAAGCGGTCGACGTCGTGACCGTCCCCCGGGAGTTCGATCAGTTCCTCTCCGCAACGCTCGCGGGAGAACGCTTCGGCCCGCCGACCGAACCCTACAATCACAAGTTAGCGGGGATCGTCGCGGTTCATGGAGAGGACGTCGATACCGACGCCGCGGCCTCGGACGAGACCGACGGGATCGACGGGATCGGCGGGATCGACGGCGCACACCTGTTCGACGTCGCGCCGACGGTACTTGCGACGCTCTCGCTTCCGCGCGCCGAGCATATGGACGGAACGGTCCTCCCGATCGTTGAGTCGGCCGACGAGGCGGCGTACCCGGCGATCGATCGCGGGGAGCGAGTGGCGACCGACGACGGCGGGGTCGAACGCAGGCTGAGCGATCTCGGATACATCGAGTGAGGAGAGAGAACACAGTACAATGGTCGAAGTCTCGATCGCAGGTCACGACGACGTCGAGAAGTGGGACAGCTACGTCGATCGCTCGCCCCAGGGTAACGCCTTTCACTACGACGGGAGCTTAGCGGCGATCGCGGAGCACTCGGACACCGAGGTTCATCGCCTGATCGGCTACAAGGGCCAGGAGATCGTCGGTCTCTTTCCGGTGTTCGAACGCGAGATACTGGGTCAAAGCGCTCTGTTCTCGCCGCCGCCCGCCCTCCTGGTACCTTACCTGGGACCGGCACTACTCAATATCGGGAAGCTGAAACAGCGGAAAGCCGAACGCCGCCACGGCCGGTTCGTTCGGGGGTGTTTCGAGACGCTCTTCGAGGAGGTAGCTCCGAGGTACGTCTCGCTCCGGACCGATGGCCGATACACCGATCTCAGGCCCATCACGTGGACCGGCTTCGACGTGACGCCCGATTACACCTACACTGTGGACCTCACGCGTGAGGAAGGCGACCTGCTGGGAAGCTTTTCGAGCGACGCTCGGAGCAATATCCGGACGGGCGAGGACGTCGAATACGCCGTCGAGGAAGGCGGCACGGAGGCGATCCGTCGGATCATCACTCAGGTCGAAGCGCGGCATACGTCCCAGGGCCTCTTTTATGGGGTTACCCCGGAATTCGTCACCGACCTCCATCGGTCGCTTCCCAACGGACGAGTGCGCCCCTATACCATCGCGGTCGACGGCGAGTTCGTCGGCGGGATGGTAACCGTCGAGGACGAGGATACGATCTACCGGTGGCAGGGCGGCGCGAAACACGACGCCGACGCGCCGGCGAACGACCTGCTCGACTGGGAGATCATGACCGACGCGATGGACCGAGGGATGGAAACATACGACCTGGTGGGAGCGAACAACCCGCGACTGAACGGGTACAAGGCGAAGTTCAGTCCCGACCTCCGGGCCTTCCATAGCGCGGAACGGGCGAGTCCGGCCATGAAACTCGCCGCTGAAGCGTACACGCGGTTGCGCTGATCTCACCGACCACACCGTTCGGAACCCGCGTGTTCGCGCTTTCGATGACGACTGACGGGCGTACGACCATCGGTTCTCTTCACCGAACGGTAGCTCCCGGCCTGGACCAGTCGCCGGCGAATCGAGGATCGAGGGTCGAAAGTCGAGAGAAGGGAGTCGAGCCGGGTGCGTCAGAACGAGGGAGCGAAACCGAACGACGAAGCGCTGACAGCACCGTTGGCACCGCCGTTCGTGGCATCAGCAGTAGGGCGGCTTGCACTGGCGTTCGACCCGCCCGAGCCGGAAGAACCACTGGAAGCGTTCGGGCCAGCGGTCGCATTGGTCGCACCAGTTGTGGCGGTTGCGTTCGCGCCGGCGGTCCCGCTGGGAGGAGTCCGGCCGTCGGGCCAGACCCAGGTGTGATAATCGGCGTTTTCGATCGTCGGGTTTGCCGGCGCGCCGTCGAGGTAGAGCAGATAGACGAGACGGACGTTTCCGGATCCGTTCTCGGTGCTAAACGGTGGGGTCAGTTCGTGAGTCCGGGCCCAGGTGTCCCTGGTCTCGTTCGCCGGCACGGTCGGGCGGAAACGTCTCGCTCCCTGGCGTTCGAGTACTCTGGTCTGGCCGCCCGAGACCTCGACCCGCTGGAACTGGGCGATCACGACGTAATCGGTGACGGTCCCCTCCTGGTTTTCGATGCCGACAGTGAGGTTCGTCGGTTGGCCCGCGGTGAACGACTCGGGGTAGTCCTCGTAGATCAACTGGCCGGACTCGTTGATCGTGCCAACGTAGAACTCCGAGGTCGAGGTCGCATCGGTGGGCACGGCTAATGTGTACCCGAGGCTCGCAAGCGCCGCGAGCATGCTGAGCGCGAGTACCGCGGTCAGGAGAGCGTCGGCCGGCGAGCGGCCGAAGGCGGCACGCGCGTCGGCGATCCAGCGTCGATAGGGCAACACGAAGCGCTCGCCGCGCGGGAGCCGGGCGCGCCGGACGGCACCGACAACGGTAAAGAGGGTAACGAAGACCGCGAGGGTAGCGAACATCGGTTCGACCGAAAGCGACCAGGGTGTGGCCGCGAGGGCCAGCGCGAGGATCGGTAACCACACGAGACTCAGTCCGAACGAAAGCGCCGACCGCTCCCCCCAGGAGATCCCGCGCTGTTCGATCGACTGGACGCTACCGAAGCGCGCCGACCGCGAAAGCGGGCTAGCATCCTGCTCGTCGGGGGACTGCCGGCCGGGAAAGAGCGTCGAGAGAAAGGCGTACCCCGGTAAGAACAACAGGAGCGGGACGGTCACGATGAACCGTATCGGACTATCGCTCGTGAGCGGGAGGGTAATGACCGTCCAGGCGAGCACGAGATAGAGAGCAACGACGACGATACTACCCAATACCGCCTGTATCGAGCCCGCGGACTCGCCTCGGTAGCCACCGGTCCGTACGTCGTCGAGCGGATCACGGCTCACGTTCGTTCCTCCGTTATCGGACGATTTCGGATAAGCCTTTGTTATCGCTGTTGATACCGCCGTTCGGGATCGTCGTTCGTACCGGCACGTCGGCGTCGACTCGGTCACGCCTCGACACCGATCGTGTCGATCGTCATTCCGTATGGGCCGGTACCCGCGGGTCAGGGTCGCGTCCGGCGCGGTTCGACTCAGGAGCGCTCGGTGTCGACGAACGAACCCATCACCGCATCGAGGGCGGCGGTCGGCGTCTCGACGTCGAGTACCGAGACCGTCGCCGCGTGGACGATCGCTAAGGCCGAAAAGGCGACGAGGACGACGGCGGTGACGACGCCCTGGGAGAGAACACCCAGCAATCCCGCCTCGGCGAGCAAGGCAAGCACCGCACCACCGGCGGCGAACGCGAGATACCCGAGGCTCCAGGAGCCGTCGTCATCGATACCTGGATCGAGGTACTCGTACAGTATCGGGGCGCGCTCGCCGACCGCGATGAGCCCGCGGTCCTGATTGAACTCGACGACGCCGGCGTCGTCCATCTTGGTGAGGTGACACTGGTACAATCCCACGTACACGCGCTTTCGCTCGTCCGAGGAGAGCGCGCCGATCGGCTTGTCGTTCTCCCAGGCGGCGATCCGCTCGGCGAGGTCGCGCAAGCGAACGGGCCCCGGGTCGTCGGCGAGGTAGCGGAGGACGTGCCGCCGGCGCTGGTTTTTGAGCAACTCGAAGATGGTGTCCTTCGAGAGGGGCGGGGCCGGCTCGTCCGGCTTGTCGGGCGCCCCGGCGTCGGGCCCGCTGCCGGGATCACCGGGGGCCTGCGAGCCGTCGTTCGTTCGGTCGGAGGGCGTGTCAGGGTGGGAAGCCATCTCTATATTCACGTGAAATCCTGTGTAATATAGTTATTAATCCGTTATTTGATCGGCAGAAACGAAGGTTGATACGTACCGATCGCACTTCGGCGTCCCGGCCGAGCACCGAAGCGCGGGGGCGGGTTCGTTCGGGGGCTGATAACGAGGTAATATCCCGAGCGCGAGCCGCCGGTCAAGGGCCGAGGCCGTCGGTTCGGCGGCCAGCCGTCGGCACGACGGCGTAACCACGGGACGGACCGACACAACGGACGCCGCCAGTATAGTGACCCGATAGACCGGGATCGTCGACTATAATAGGAGATAACAACTTAATTACTATATGCACGTGCTTCATGACTTCATGTAGTAGCCAGATACGGGACGGGGCGAAGGAGACCAAGCATGTCAAACGAGTGGGATATGATCAGTTTCGTTATCAGGTCGCAGTACAGGGTCGCGGTCCTCGAACGATTAGTGGAGGGGCCGGCGACCCCCTCCCGCATCGCGACGGACACCGACATCGCCATCGCGCACGTCTCGCGGGCGCTCTCGGGGCTTCGTGAACGCGAGATGGTCGAGTTGCTTGTCTCCGAGGACCAGAAGAAAGGACGCGTCTACGGCATCACCGACCACGGCGAGAAGGTGTGGCATCGCCTCCAGCAGGAGGGAATGGTCTAACGGGTCGATCACACGCCGATCGAGGCAGGTCTCTCGGTAGCCCGAACCGGAAAGACAGGTGTACGCAGGTACGCAGGCGCGAACCTTTACGTTCAAGTGCGGGCGGCGTGGAGCGCGAGCAATGAACGAAGCCACGCTCGCGCGTGATGGGCGCGAGGAGTACACGCTTTCGGACGTGAGCGTCGTCATGGGGACGTACAACGAAGAGGCCGCCATCGGCACGGTCTTGGAGGACATCGCCGCGGTTACCGACGGCGAGGCAACAGCGATCTGTGTGGACGGATCGGACGACCGGACTCCCGAGATCGCCCGCGCTAACGGTGCACGCGTGATCCACCAGGAGCCCCGGGGCTACGGGGAGGCGGTTCGTGAGGCCGTTCTCGCCGCCGACCGGCCAGTCGTGATCACGACCGACTGTGACGACACCTACCCGATGGAACAGGTCCCCGAGTTCCTCGATCTGGTGAACGACGGGTACGATGTCGTGAGCGGCGATCGACTCTACTACGGTGCCGACGCCATGCCGGGGTTCAATCGTTTGGGCAATCACGCCTTCGCCCTCTTTGCGAGCGCGCTCGCGGGCCATCGGATCCACGACACGACCACCGGGATGCGCGCCTATCGCCGGTCGGTGCTCCACGAGATCGACTGGACCGAAAACACCGGGCTGTCGGCGGAACTATTACTTCGGCCGCTCATGCGCGGTTATCGGGTCCGGGAACGCCCAATTGAGTACCGCGAACGTCGCGGCGAGACGAAGTTGGATCCCATCGAGGGTGGAGCCGCCATCGCCAAATCGATTCTGACCGTGAGCCTCGAAGAACGCCTCCGGAAAGCGGGTCTCGACGTCCGCCTCGGATAGCGCGGTCGAACTGCTGGTTTCTATCGACGATTCAGGAACGATCGTTCGATACCCGAGAGCGTAGCGCCCGCGGACGGAACGACCCTAACCCTAACCCCTCGTGTCGGTCCCGGTCGCTCGCGTGGCCTCGAACCCCAGTCGATCCGGTCGATCCGGTCGGCCCGGGTTCGCGCTCGGCTTCGATCGGTTCGCGCTTCCGGCCAGTTCCGGCTGACTCGCGCTCGCGTTCGGCCCGGCCGCTCGGTTCGTCGTTTCGATAGTCGTGTTCACCGATACGCCCGTCGGGTAGCCGTCGAGCCGGGGGATGTAGGTCTCGGTGCGCCCGCAGTTGGCCGTGAGCCGGCAGACCTCGATCCGGGGCGGCCAGATCACACGCACCGAGCCGTCCTGAGCGGAGACCGCGATCTCGTAGTGGTAGGTCACCGTGCCGCCGCCCGGTTGGAGGAAGGTGACTTCGAGCGAGACCGGCTGGCTCCGATCGAGGGGCACCGCCTCGCGGCCGAGCGTGCGCCGGAGTCCGGGCCCGGGAGCGACCCGCGCGCGTTCGGTGTTCAATAGCCACTCGACGTCCAGCGACTCGTTCGCTCGCTGGAGGCGATCGAGGCGCTCGTCGCTCACGGTGTACTGGGTCGCCTCCTTTCGCGGCGGGACACCGGCTTCGACCCGGACGGTCGCGACGGTCGCGGCCGGCGGCACTCCCAGGGAGGTGGTGATCCGGTGGCGAGCGCCCTCCCTGACGGCGACGCGCCGGAGCCGCGGCTGGACGGGTTGGGCGTTCCAGGTGCCCCAGACGCCCCGGAAATTGTACCGATAGAGGGTTCGGTTCTCGTAGTTCTCGATCACGGTGAAGTCCGCGCCGGGCGAGCGCTTGAGGGCGTACACTACGTCCCCGCTCAGCGAGGGATCGTTCCGGAGGTACTGCAACGGATGATTCATCCAGTCGCCGTAGATCGGCGGAACGAACACGAGGGCGTTCTCGAGCTCCCGGTTCTCGATCGGCGCGTACGCGCGTTCGAACTGGTCGGTGTTGTTCGTATGCCGCGCGAGCGGCGAGTCGAGCGCGTTAGCTTGAGCCACCGCACCGATCGGTACCGTCACCAACAGAAGGGCGAGCACGACCACCCGGGCTTCCCTCGCGGGGAGCCGTGCGCCGAGAAATCGACGGAGCCAGCGCACCGAGACGAGAAGGCCGAAGGCACCGAACGCCGACAGCGGGAGGAGCAGATCGAAGTGATAGAACGGACCGTAGAGCGCGAGCAGGCCGTCTTCAGGGTTGTAGACGCCCGCGAGAACGTTGAGGTTGCCCCAGAAGTAGATGTTGCCGAGGATCACCGAGACGAACAGGCCAGCGAGCAGCGTCCGCACCCTCTCGTCGGCGAGACCCGTCCGAGGCGATCCCGGCGACTCCGACCACCCCGACGATTCTGACGACCCCGACGGTTCCGATCCGTCGCCGAACGACCGGACGCTGGCTTCGAAACGGCGGCGTGCGGATCGAAGCGTTTCCCGGACTGTGCGCCGAAGTGACCCTCGGTCGCGATCCGTCGGGGCGAGCGTTCCCTCGCGACCGTTTCGCCCGTCCCGCCCGTCCGAACCGCCGTCCGGGGAGAGTTCGCGCTCGCGTTCGGGAGCGAGGAGTGCTCGACGCGCTCGACCAACGGCGCGATCGGCGAAGGCGCGGGCACGGTCGGTGATCCCCGCCGACCGGAGATGGACTACCACGCCGATCGCCGCGAGGATCGCTCCGATCGGGGCGGCGACGGTCCAGCGGGTCGCGAACTCCGAGACGACCTGCCAGTTCGCGATCAGGGCGAGCTGGGGAGTGTACTCCCGGCTATAGACGAGGATCTCGCGGTAGCCGAAGCCGAGCCCGTCCCGGGAGGCGAACTCCTGGTAGGGGAAGACGAGCGCCGAACCGGTCATGATCCGGTTATAGAGCAGAGTCACGCCGACGAACAGTAGCCCGAAAACGCCGATCACCGCGTACCGACGGATCGCCGCTCTCAGGGCGCACCCGTCGCGCGCGCGAAGTGCCCGGAGCAGTCGCCAGCAGGCGTGTACGAGAAACGGAACGGCGAACAACACTGCCGTATAGGGCCGGGCGAAGAAGGCAAGCCCGATCGCCGTGCCGGCGAGGGCGGCGTACGTCGAGGATCGACGGCGAAGAGCCCGGATGTACGCCAATGCGAAAGTGAAATTAAGCAACGTTGTCGGCGGGTAGGGTAGAAAGACCGACGAGGAGAGCAGGAAAAACGGCGTTGCGACCAGCACGGCGGCGGCGAGAGCTCCGGTTCGACGATCGAAGGCCTCGGCGGTGATGAGCGAGACGAGGAGAACGTTCACGGCAGCGACCGCGGCGAGCGAGAGCCGCGGTACGCCGATCGCCAGTCCGAGCGCGAAGAAGACGGCGGGCACCGGCGAGTACTTCGAGTACAGCTCGTTACCCTCCATCACGAAGAACCACGGCCGGAAGGCCTCGGGAAACTCCGTCGTCATCCTGAGCTGTCCTTCCAGTAACATCGCGGCCTGCTGGAGGTAGACCGCCTCGTCGTCGTTGCTCGAATGGTACGGGAAGACCTCCGTTGCGATCACGAACACGGTTACGCCGCCGAGAACCGCGAGCAAGAGCGTGAGAACCGTCGGGTTCGAGAGGAGGGCACGAAGTCGAGCGCCGAGCGAGCGTCGATCGGATGACCGACCATCGGAGAGGGCGGATCGATCGCTCATGGCGACCCTGCGCGTAGCCGTGGTTCGTGGCCGATGCGGTCGGTGGAATCGAGGCGATCGACGAGGCCAGTGAGGCTAGTGAGACCAGCGAGATCGGCGATGTCAGCGAGATCGACGAAGCCGATACGATCGCCATTGCGGGGCGACGTTGGGGTATCGCGAGCGCTTCCGGCAGTGTCGTCCGCGAAGGGGGGGACGATGCTCGCGCACGCAGTCATCGGTTCGGACGGTGGGCGGTGGGAAGGCATGTATGTGGCGATCCGGCGGCTCGCGGGCCGGTGGTCCACCGGTTCCGTAGCCGTGTTTCCGGCGGCACGCTTCCGTCCCGTCCGCTGTCCATCGGTCAGTCCGAGGACGGTCCACGTCGATAGCTCGCCAGGCCGCCGGGATGGCCCGGCGGGTTCTCGATACCGACCAGTTCTCCACCGGTAGGGGAACTATACAGCGCGTACAACAACTCGTTGACCAGGTAGTATCGGAGCCGTTCGGGGTCCGAGCCCGCGGGGTCGGGGTCGGCGTTCACGAGCCCCATCTGCCGAAGCAAGGCCCCCCGGTCCCTCGTCGAAAGCGTACTGTAGCGTCCGTCGAACCACTCGGTCGCGTACTGCTCTAGCGTTTCGAGCGCGGCTTTCATGCCGTCGGCGTACGCCGGGCGATCGCGCACCCGGCCGACGGTGTAGGTCTCGACGAACGCCGACACGCCCGTCACTGCTGAGGGGTACAGCGTCCCCGCTACGGACACGAGGGTCTCGGTTTCGCGCTCGGTGAACGGACTCGACCGATCGGCCCCGGAATCGGCCGGGCTTTCGGTCTCGTCCGACGCGGCTTCCCTCGAGCTGAGCGTCTCTCGCTCCGCCGTCGAACCAGCACCGCCACCGGCACCGGTATCGACACCGGCGGCGAGTCCGCTCGCGGCCAGCGCGGCGAGCGCGTCGCGGCGTGTGAGTTCGCGTTCCATTTCGACGTGTTACCTCGACGAGCGCGACCGCAGCATACGTTGTGACGTGTCAGCGTCGGTCGCGTTGGCTTCGAGCGCGGTTTCGACGCCGACGCCCGGCCGGGTTTCGCCGGGGACGTAGGTCGCGCTCCCGCTACAGCGAAGCGGCATCCGACAGACCTCGACTGAGGGCGAGAGCGCCCTGACGGTGCCGTTCTCCTGGGCGATCGGCACCCTCAGATCGTAGCTGAAGCCGGTTCCCGTGCCGTAGTCGACGAAGACGTTGATCGCGAGGGTCCCACGAGTTCCGATCGGGATTCCTCCGTCACCGACCGGCGTCACTGGGCCGCGTACTCGGACGTCGCCGTCGGCGACGACGATCCGGAGCGGGAGTTCTTCGGGGGTTCCCCGGACCCCGTAGTACGCCTGCTCCTCGCCGGTCGAGACGCGGATCGAGACGCGTTCGGCGTTGGTCGGCACCCCGAGCGTCGCGCGGAGCGAAACCCGCTCGCCCGCGACCGTCTCGATCCGCCGGAGGCGGGGGGTCACCGTCGATTCGGCGACCGGTGCCCACCGACCGCGGTAGCTATAGCGATAGAGCGTGCGATCCGGGAAGGCGTCGACGACGGCGAAGGGTCGTTTTTCGAGCGCGTAGACGACGTTCCCGTCGTATCCGGGGTCGTTTCGAAAGGTCTGGAACGGGTGGTTGAGCCACGGGCCGTAGGGACCGGGCACGAACACGAGCGCGTCGTCGAACCCCCGTTGCTCGACGGGTGCGTACGCCCGCTCGTAGTTCTCGGTAACCGCGGCGTTCGCCCGGACATGAGGGGTTCCGGCCGCGAACGACCCGCCGGCGACGCCCGCCGCGAGGAGGAGGGCAACGACGGCGAGCGCCGCCCGCGCGTGGGTCGGCGCGAGGCGAGTGCGGCAGAGCGAGCGAGCCCGATCGAAGAGCCACACCGACCCGAGCGCGGCGAGTACACTCACAGGCAAGAGCAGATCGAAGTGGTAGTACGGCCCGAGGTAGGAGATCAATCCGTCGCCGGAAGCGGACAGCGAACCCAGGATATTGAGGTTGCCCCAGAAGTAGAGGTTACCCGCGCTCACTGTGAGGAGCACGCCGAGAACCGTTAGCTGTCGCGGGTCGACCGCTCGCCGGCTAGCGGCCCGGACGACGAAGACGAGCAGGCCACAGAGAGCGAGGATACCTCCCAAGAGGCCGCCGGCGATCCACTCAGTGACGAACGCGGCTAGAACTCGTGCGTTGGCGCGAAGGGCGAGCGCCGGGGTGTAGGTCACTTCGTAGCCCAACATCGCGCGCGTGCCGAACCCGAGGCCGTCGCGGACGGCGAAGACCTCGTAGGGAAAGCGAAGCGGCGCGCCGGTGAGCGTGGCGTTGTACGCGAGCGTGAGGACGACGCCACAACAGCCGAAGAGGGCGACGACACCCAAAGTCTCGATACGGTCGCGCGAGCCCTCCCGGAGCGTCCATAGCGCGTACGCGACGAACGGAAGCGCGAACAACACTGTCGTATAGGGTCGGGCGAAGAAGGCAAGCCCGATCGCCGCGCCAGCGAGCCCCGCGTACCGCAGCGATCGGCGTCGCTCGGCGATCCGGTCGGCGCGCAGGAAGGCCGCTCCGAAGGCGAGATTCAGCGCGGTCGTCGGCGCGTAGGGTAGAAAGACCGCCGCGTTGAGTACGAATAGCGGTGAGACGAGCATGAACGCCGCGGCGAGTAGGCCAATTCGGCGCGAGAACGCCTCGCTAGCGATGATATGGGTGAGAAAGACGATTGCCGCGGCGATCGCCGCAAGCGAGAGTCTCGGCACGCCGATCCCCAGCCCGAGGGCGAAGATCGCCGCGGGCACCGGCGCGTACTTCGGATAGAGGTACTCGCCGCCGTCGACGAAGAACCACGGTCGAAACGCTCCCTCGACCGGCGGGTGCAACACCAATTGTCCGTCCAGTAGCATCGCGGCCTGCTGGAGGTACACCCCCTCGTCGTGATTCAGCGAGTGGTAAGGGAACAACTCGGTTGCGACGCCGAAGACGGCGATCGCGCCCATAACTGCTAGCCCGAGCGCACAGAGCGTGAGCTGATGATACTGCTGGAGTCGAGTGTCCCTAATCGCCACCGTCCACGGTCGGTCGTCGCCCGTTCCCGTCCGCTCGTCATGCTCGGTCACTGTAGGGGGTCGGGTTCGCTAGCCGATCGTGTCGCCCGGGGGTCGTCGCCGTCGCCTCCGCCGTCGCTTCCGCTTTCCTCATCCTCGCTCTCGTGGGGGTACCACGCCAGCGAGTGGCCGGCGACGAGTTCGACGCCGACCGCCTCGCCGACGTCGAACGATTCGGTGTGGTTGTGCAGACAGTGGAGCACGTCGCCGCCGGTTGTCTCGACCCGGTAAATAAAGGAGGGACCCCGATACTGGCGGCGGACGATCCGGCCGTGGGCCTGACCCCCGGTTACGGGCGTAACTCGGAGGTCGTCCGGCCGGACGAGCACATCGAGGGCGATACCGTCCTCTATATCTCCGCTGCCCGTACCGTCGTTCGCTTCGCTCCCGATCTCGACGACGTCGCAATCGATCGGTCCGATGTCGGTCGCGAGACGGTCGCCCTCGACGCGCGCGGAGAGAAACCCTGCCTGGCCCAGAAAGGAGGCGACGAAGCGGGTCGCCGGGCGCTCGAAGACTCGCTCCGGGGAGCCGATCTGGTGCAAGCGACCGTCGTGCATGATCCCGACGCGATCGGCGATCGAGAGGGCTTCTTCCTGATCGTGGGTCACCCAGATCGCCGTGACGCCGGCTTCGATGAGGATCCGATGGACCTCCTCGCGCATCGAGACCCGGAGGCCCACGTCGAGATTAGAGAGGGGTTCGTCGAGCAGTAACACGTCGGGTTCGGGCGCGAGCGAGCGGGCGAGGGCCACCCGTTGGGCCTGTCCGCCGGAACACTCGTCGGGGTAGCGATCGCCGTAGCCGGCGAGATCGACCAGGTCGAGTAGTTCTGCAACCCGGCTATCGCGCTCGTCAGCGTCGAGATCCGAGAGCCCGAAGGCGACGTTCTCGGCGACGGTGAGATGTGGAAAGAGCGCGAAGTCCTGAAAGACCAGCCCGACATCGCGGTCTTCGGGCGGACGGGAGTCGGCCCTATCGGCGTCGGCGATGGTCTCTCCACGCAGGCGGAGTTGACCCGCGTTCGGGGCTTCGAGCCCAGCAAGCAACCGGAGGGTCGTCGTCTTTCCACAGCCCGACGGTCCCAACAGCGCCAGGATCTCACCCTCGGCGACCGCGAGCGAGAGGTCCGAGAGAGCGGTCTCGTTCCCGTAGGACTTGCCCACGCCATCGAGGTCGAGCACGGTCGCCCTCGGCGGAGCGGCGTCGGAAGCCGTGGGTGTCGTCCCGTTCCGTACCGGCCCGTCGATGTCGCCAGCACGATCAGTGCGGTCGGTGTGATCAGTAGGTCGTTCGCGTCGTTTTTGCTGTGTGTTCCGAGTCATGTCAGTGGTCTCCCTGGCGTCGGTTCCGGTCTCGGTCCCCACGGCCTCCGCCGTCCCCGCGGGCGTCGCTACTTCCGTGGGCTTCGCCGTTCCCACGGAGGTCGCCCGTCCCGCGCTCCCTGGCGAGGATGACGAACATCGACAGCCCGGAGACGACGATCAGCACCAGCGCCGGGACAGCCGCCGCGCCGTAATAGCCCGCGCCCTGAACGAGCCAGATGTAGGTGACGAGCGTGTCGAACCCGGTAGGATGTAACAGGAGGGTCGCCGGGAGTTCCTTCATCGTCGTGAGAAAGACCAGCGCCGCGCCCGCGAGCACGCCCGGCGCGATGAGCGGCAACGTCACCCGCCGGAATGCCCCTGTGGGAGCCTCCCCGAGCGTTCGGGCCGCGCCGGCGAGCGTCGGATCGACCTGGAGCACCGACGAGCGGGTCGTTCCGATCGCCTGCGGGAGGAATCGTACGACGTATGCGAAGACGAGCAGGGGGAGGGTCTGGTAGAGCGCCGGCGCATACGTCGTCCCGAAGTACACCAGCGAGAGCCCGAGGACGACGCCGGGCATCGCGTACCCGAGATACGTCGCTCGATCGAACACGGTGGAGAGAACGGATCGATACCGGGCGGCGAGGTAGGCGATCGGGACGGCCACGGCGGCCGAGAGCAACGCGGCGGCCGCGGAGACTCCGACCGAATTCCAGGCGAACGAGGGCTCGAAGGCGAAGCCGCCGCCCGCATAGCCCGGCCCGCCGCTACGGACGAGCCACATCGCCAGCACACCGACGGGGACGACCAGACAGAGAACGAGCACCGCGAGACAGAACGCAAGCGCCGGGACGGTCCACGCGCCGAGGGAAACGTCGCCCTTGCGGCGCGCGCTACGGCTGGCATACGCCCCGCGACGGTCGGCACCGAGCCGTGATTCGAGCGCGAGGATCACGGCCGTGACCGCGAGCAACTGGAGCGATAGCAACGCGGCGAAATCCCGGCCGAAGGCGTTGTACTCGACGAAGATAACCCGGGTAAAGGTGTCGAAGCGCATGATCGCCGGCGTGCCGAAATCCGAGAGGGTATAGAGCGCGACCAACAGCGCGCCGGCGGCGATGCCGGGCGCGACCTGGGGAAGTGTAACCCGACGGAAGGCTCCCGTAGTACTTTCGCCGAGCGTCCGGGCGGCTTCCGGTAACGTCGCGTCCGCCGCGAGCAACGCTGCGCGGGTCGTGAGGTAGACGTACGGATACGTAAAGAGCGTGAGCACGAGTACTGTCCCGCCGAACCCGTAGATCGGGGGGATCGACTCGATCCCGAGCGGGGCGAGCGCGTCGGTGAGCACGCCGCGAGGGCCGAAGGCAGAAACGAACGCGAAGGCCCCGATATAACTCGGCACGACGAGCGGCAGAGCCACTGCGACGGTGAAAAAGCGACGGAAGGGCAGGTCGGTCCGGGCGGTGAGTACGGCGAGCGGAACCCCGATGCACACCGACGCGGCCGTGACCGCCCCGACGAGCGCGAGGCTATTCAGAAGTACTGAAACCGTCGACGGACCGGTCAGCAGCGAGAGGGCGTAGCTCGCCCGGACGTCCCCGACCCTGAGGACGAGCCAGACGATCGGCGAGAGCACCGCCGCGGCGATCGCGCCGGCGAGCAGTACCAGTCCGATCGGCGGACGGTCGTCCTCGGCGCGAAGGCGATCGGCCAGCGTCCCAATCGACCTCACCGGGTGCATTCAGAGCACACCCACCTCGCGCAACAGGCGAAGCGTCGGCTGCAGATCCGATAGCCGCGCGAGGTCGAGTTGTGGTGGCTGTAACTCGTCGATCGTCGGCAGCCCGCCTACCGGGGGCACGCCGGGGATCACCGGATAGCCAAAGGCCCGCGTCGCGAAGAACTCCTGGGCCTCGATGGTCAGGAGGTGATGGATGAAGTTCGTTGCTAGCTCCCGTCGTTGGGTGCCCCGAATGATCTCCGCGCCGGAGACGTTGATCAGCGCGCCCGGTCCGCCCCGTGTGAACGCGAGGTCGATCGGCGCGTCGGGACGAGCGGCCTGGACTCTGAGTGCGTAGTAGTGGTTCGCGAAACCCGCGGCAATCTCGCCGTCGGCGACCGCGTTCGAGACGAGGAACTCGTCTGGAAAGGGCTGTACGCCCTGGTTTTGCATCCCGTTGAGCCACCGCTTGGTGCGTTGCCGGCTCGTCAATAGTCGCATCGCGGTAATAAAGGACTGAAACGCGCCGTAGGTCGGTGCCCACCCGGTGTTTCCCTGGAGGCCATCGGCGTTCGTAAAGGCGAGCACGTCCTCGGGGATCTGCGAGCGATCGAGCTGGTCCGTGTTGTAGGGGACGCTACGCGCCCGGCCGGCGACGCCGACCCAGTCCTCCTGTGGGTGGAACTGCTGGGGGACGGCGTCGACGACCCGTTGAGGGATCGGTACCGTCGCGTTTCGCTCGGCCACCACGCCGAGCGATCCGGCGTCGACGGCCCAGAAGACGTCCGCCGGACTCTGCCCGCCGCTGGTTTCCTCGATGATCGTACTCGCCAGCTGTGAGGAGGGCGCGAGCCGGGTTCGCGGGTTGAACTCGGGATACGTCTGCCGTAAGAGGTCGACGAGGTTCCGATAGAGTCCCCCCTCGCCGCCCCCGAGGTAGACGGTGAGTTCACCGCGAAGCGGCGGTAAGTCCTGGATCGATGTACCCCGTAGCGGCGGTCGCTGGTCGACCAACGGACCCGAGCCCCGGTACTCGCCGATCGCGAGCGCGTCGCCCGCGGTTCCGTTGGCGTCGCCGGTTCCGGTGGTCGTCGTCGTGGCGGTGCCGGGCGTTCCCGCCGAGGCGTTCGCGCTTTCGTTCCCGCCCGCGGTCGTGTTCGGAGCCCCGGTCGTGACCTGCATCGCCGTCCCGTTCGCGGCCGACATCGCCTCGCCCCCGGTCGTCGTCGTCCCGGTGCCGGCCACCGTCGTCGGCTCCGAATCGGTCACGGTCCCGTCGGCATTAGCGTCGGTGTTCGTCCCCGTTCGATCACCGTCTCCGTTGCCGCCCCCCGAGAGAGCGGAGCAGCCAGCGAGTGCTGTCAGCCCGACCGTCCCGGTCGTCAAGACGGCTCGTCGGGTCCGTTCGGTGAACCGATCGGAACCGTCGGCAGCGTCGTCCCGTGTCATTAGATCTCTGTTCGGTTTAGGCACGCCTAAACGATTTATAACTGTCGGTTGCGAGAACGACTCCGAGCATCGGTCGTACGCGAACGATCGGCATCGGAACGCTTTTTCGGTGATCCTAAAAAGGGTTTCCCCGCTCGGCTGTCGAGCGCGGCCGTGTCAGTCGAGCCGGCTGGTGCTCTCGTTCGCCGCGCTCGACAGCGTCGATCGCAGGTCCGCGGCGACACTTCTGAGTTCCGCGGGCGGCCGCTCGAGGGAGGCTCTCGCCTGGAGTTCGGCAAAGGAGTCGTTCGCCCGGGTGCGCGCCGAGTCGTCGAGCGTCGGGGCGATCGCTCCCTCGTAACGCTCGCTGGCCTGGACGACGAACCCTCTGGCGTCCCAGTACTCTCGATAGCCCTCACGGCTCGTGACGTCTCCCGAGGCGTTGATCGCCGCGGCGTACTCGCCGTCGATCCGTTCGAGCAACGCGTTCGTCACGCGGGCGTCGAAGGTCTCGTTCTCACGGTACGCGCTCGGGACCGCCGCGACGAGCGCTCGGTCGAGCAGGGGAAA
>PXQR01000040.1:85144-92116 GCA_003021235.1 Halobacteriales archaeon QH_6_64_20
TCGGCGTGGAAGGCCGCTTCCTCGGGCTGGAAGTCCCCGGCGAGGCGAACCGAAGCCTGGAGGTGGCCCTTTACTTCCATGACGTTCCGGGCGAACGCGACCGCCTCCTCGTTCGAATCGACGTTCGCGTCGATCTCGATCCGATCGGTCTGTGCAGCCGCGACGGTCCCGCTCGGCAACGCGCCGACCGGGCCGCCCGCCATTGCGAGGACGACCCCCGCGACGACGACCGCAGTCAGTGTGCTGTGTGACATGCAGGCCGATTGATTTAGGCCAGCCTAAAGTAAGTTGCCACGAGCGTTCCCATCGCTTGACGGCCGAACGGAGCGGCGTACCGGTCGCTGGTCGGTCGCGAGGGAAGCGGGCCGGCGAAGCGGGAGTGAGGTCGAGACGACTCGAAAGCAGGCGAACGATCGAGGGGCGGTCGATCAGTCGGTCGTCGTCGCGCGGGCTTCGGGGACGGTACCGGGGGCGAGCGCGTCGAGACAGTCGAGCCAGTCGAACATGTGCTCGCCGACGAAGGTCAAAAAGTCGCCGTTCTCGTACTCGCTGTAGTCCCCGCGAGTGAGCGCCGTCGCGATAGCCGCGAAGACCTCGGCATACGAATCGGCGGTCGCGCCGGCTCCGTCCGCGATCTCCCAGACGTGTTCGTTGAGTTCGAGCGCGGGGACCTCGTTGTTCAGATCCGAGAACGTAGAGCGGGCCGCCTTGTTATGCACGCAGAGCGGAGCGCCATTGTGAATGTCCTTGTCGAGGACGTCACAGGCGCGCTTCAAGAACACGCCGCTCCAGATGTCGTCGAAGCGACCCACGTTCCAGGGGTTGTCGTCCATCGGCAACTGGTAGAAAGCGGGGATCACCTCGCGTTTGAAGGCTAAGTTCATCGAGCAGACCGTCAAGTAGTTCCCTCGAGCGGCGAGGAAGTCGCCGTCGTAGTGCTCCGCTTCGAGACGGGTCTGAGCTTGGCCTTCCAAGTCGCCGTCGAGCAGGATCCGGACGGCGTCTAAGTCCGGGACGTTCGTCCAGAGCCCCTGGGAGGCAACCACGTCGTTTGCCTCCCGCGTTCCGCGTTCTACCTCCTCGTCCATCGCCGAGTAAGGGTACCCACGTGGGTAGAGACCGTGTTCGTCGAAGTCCTGATATAACACGTTCACCCACTGCGTCGAGGAACCGATCTCCTCGAGTTCGCCGTCGTAGGTGAGGTTCTCGAAGTGACGGCCGAAGAAGTCGAAGTTCTCGTGGGGGAGAGTGTCGTCGTCGATGAAAAAGCCGTACTCGAATCGGGGGTTCGCCCACATGTAAAGCAGGCCGAAGCTCGTCTCGGCGTGGCTCGCGTCGGGGATCACGTGTGAGAACTCAACGACGTTCCGGTCGGCGAACCACTCCGCCCGGCGCGACCCGTCGAAGACCGCGCCCGCAACGCCTTCCTCGCGGAGCATCGCTTCCATCGCCTCGGTTTCACAGAAGTCCTCGGTGACGAGCAGTACGAACAGCCGATCGAGGTCGAAGCCGTGCTCGCGGGCGTTCTCGAAGTACGCGCGCATACACTCGAACTCGCGGATAGTGGGGACGACGACACAGGTGTCGGGCGACATTCGTTGTTCCCCGGATATGGACCTGCTTGAAAGTAGTTATCGCTTTCTACCGGCGAATGGGCTGGTACCTTTTACCACGGAGCGGGATCGATCCGGCTTCGACGGACCGAGGCCGCTCGAGGCACGCTCCGGCGACGATCGAGCGGGCGAGTTCGAAGGGGGAAGCCGGAAAGCGGCGATGCGATGTTAATAGTCGTATTAGGAAAACGGTTATGTAGGTCGTTTCGGATGTGAACGGTAGGGACCGGGGCCGCGGACAGGGATCGTTTCGCCGACGGCCTTCGGCCGGAGAACTATGGTATTACGGAAGACGCTCGAAGGCCAGACCTGCCTCGTGACCGGCGCGTCGCGGGGGATCGGACGGGGGATCGCAACCGAACTCGCGAACGTCGACGCCGACGTCGTGGTCAACTACCGTTCCTCGGAGGCCGAAGCCCACGAGGTCGTCGACGAGATCGAGGACATGGGCCAGCGGGCAATGGCCGCTCAGTGTGACGTCTCCGAGTACGAGGAAGTAGAAGCGATGATCGAGGACGTCCACGACGCGATGGGTAATATCGACGTCCTCGTCAACAACGCCGGGATGAACATCGACAAGGTGTTCAAGCAACTCACGCCCGAGGACTGGCAGCGAGTACTCGACGTGAACCTCACCGGGACGTTCAATTGTACCCACTGTTGCTACGACGACATCGTAGAGGCCGAGGACGGCCGACTGATCAACATTTCGAGCGTCGTCGGCCAGCAGGGTAACTACGGCCAGGCGAACTACGCCACCACCAAATCAGGGCTGTTCGGCTTCACGCGCACCATTGCACTCGAGATGGCTCAGAGCGGATCGACAGCGAACTGTGTCGCCCCGGGGTTCGTCAAGACGGACATGCTCGATGGGGTTCCCGATCGGGTCAGAGAACAGATCTTAGAGCGCGTTCCCCTCGATCGGTTCGCCGAGGTCGAGGACGTCTCAGGGATCGTTCGCTTCGTCGCCAGCCCCGAATCGAGTTATATGACCGGTCAGATCTTAGCGGTCAACGGCGGTATGGAGTGGTAAGGCGAACCGAGTTTCCGACGTATCGAGCACCAAAACGGGCGGGCAACCGCCGCAGTGATCGCCGGTCGTCGGGTCAGTCCTCGCGGCCGTATCGGTAGGCGACGAACAGAACTACCCCGAGGCCGACGAGGATCAGCATGTACGACCCCGCGGCGGTCAGCGCCTGTGTCTCGCTTCCGTAATCGCTCGTCTGAAAGAGGATCGCCTTCCTGACCATTGCGATGACGCCCGCGTAAAGGGCCGTCGTCACGACTTCTAGTTTCTCTTCTTCCTGACTGTAGGCGACGACCGTCTGGTAGAGTTCGACGATGATGAACAACAGCAACACGCTGTCGAGTAGCCCGATGATCGACTGGGGTTGGGTGATGCTCCCCTGGCCACCCGGTAGCGCGAGATCGACGATCTCAATGAAGATATCTACGACGCCGACCGCGAACAACCCGACCAGCAGGTATGCCGCAGCGACCTCGATCCCCCGGACGATCCGGCCCGACAGATCGATCAGGCGGTCGGACGACAGTAATCGCGACTCGTCGGTGGCCACGCGTGGGTTAACGATCGCTGGCCGGAAAACACGCCCGCTCCCCGTTGTCGCGTGCCGGTAAGACAGTCTCGAAACGAAGAAGGAAATCCACTCGTTACGGAAGCGAGAACTCGATGGCCGCGCCCTGGCCGAAGCCGACGCACTCAGTGGCGATGCCGCGCTCGGCGTCTCGCTTTCGCATCTCGTGGATCAACGTGACGGGAAGGCGCGCGCCGGTTGCACCGAGCGGATGGCCGATCGCGATCGCGCCGCCGTTGACGTTGTAGATATCGTCGTCGATGCCCAGTTCCTCCTGGCAGTATAGACACTGGCTCGCAAAGGCCTCGTTGAGTTCGACTAAGTCGTACTCCTCGATCCCGCGGCTCACGCGATCGAGCAAGTCCTTTACTGCCGGGATCGGGCCGACGCCCATGATCTCGGGTTCGACGCCCGCGACGCTGTTCCCTCCAACTTCGGCCAGGACGTCGAGGTCGTGCTCGTCGGCGAACTCGCGGCTCGTCACGAGAGTCGCCGCGGCTCCGTCGGAGATCTGTGAGGCGTTTCCGGGAGTAACCGTCCCGTCGGCTTTGAACACCGTTGGCAGGTCGGCAAGTTGCTCGATCGAGGTATCCCGTCGGATACCCTCGTCTTCTCGTACTGTGCTGTCGGGCGTGTCGATCGGGACGATCTCGTCGTCGAACCGGCCCGAATCGGTGGCTTCCGCGGCGCGCTCGTGGCTCCGGAGCGAGTACTCGTCTTGAGCCTCCCGCGAGACGTCGAAGCGCTCGGCGACTTCCTCGGCGGTCATACCCATCGCGAGTTCGGCGACGTCGTGTTCTTCCGCTAGTCGCGGGTGAACGTTCTCCCGGTTCGCGCCCTGTTTCACCCGGGTCATGCTTTCGACGCCGCCGGCGAGGACCGCGTCGCGACTGCCCGCCCGGACCGCGTCGGCGGCACTGATGATCGCCTGGGCGGAGGACGCACACCAGCGATTGATAGTCGTCGCCGGCACCGACTCGCCGAGATCCGATAGTAAGGAAACGATCCGGGCCATATTATTCCCCTGTTCGCCGCGTTGCTGGGCGCACCCCAGCATGAAATCGTCTATCTCCGCGCCGGAAAGACGTGTTTCGGTGAGGATCTCGTTTACCAGTGGTACGACCAAGTCCTCCGAACGGACCTCGGCGTAGACGCCGTCCTCTCTGCCCTGGGGAGTGCGAACGGCCGCGGCGATCACGGGTGTCGTATCGACCATGACGGCCCTGTGGGGTCACGGGGTTAAAATCACCCGGTCGATATGGCCGGTCGGTGCGCCGATCGGAACCGGCTCGAGGAGCCCTGTCGGGCGGCTTCGACGCGCTTATGCTTCCTGCGTACCCAACCCATTAGGAATGGATGATCCCCAGCTCGACGTCGTTGAACTCCTGCTCACGGCCCAAGCCTACAACGCCGATACGGAGCGCGACGCCGACGATCTCCCCCCGCAGTACCGTCGAGTGTTCTGGAAGCGTGCCGACTCGGACGACGAGGACGAAACCGAGAACGACGGCTCGGCCTCGGACTCGGGCGGCTCGTCGGGCACGCAGGCACAGTCACGGACACGAAGCCAGGCTCAAGCACGAACGGCGGACGATCCGGCACGAGGTATCTCCCGGCCGCTCGTCGTCACCGCCGATCGGGCCCGGACGGCGACCGGCGTCGAACGACCCTGGGAGGCGGTCTCGGGACTCATGTTCACCGAGCGCAACGACTTCACCGGTGCCATCAGCCTCACCGACGCCGAGATGGCAACGGAGTGGTTCCGTCCCAACGCCGACCCCGAGCGGGTCGCGTCCAATCCGACGCTCGCCGCACGCCTGGGCGAGGAGATGGGCGTGAGCTACGAGGAAGCCAGGAACCGAAACCGGCCGATCCGCGCCGATCGGGTCTGGATCGATTCGTTGTTGGAGGAGTACTTCGGCGACGAGGAAGAACAGGAGATGCTCGATCTCGTCGAGATCCGCGCCCCCGAAGAGGTCGAGATCACCCTCTCGGAGTTGGTGCTCACCGACGATCAGGAAGGGGAGATCGAAAAGGTGGTCAAAGCGATCGAACACCGCGATTACCTCGCGCGGATCGGCCTGCGCGAGATCGGCAAACTGCTGTTCGTCGGGCCGCCGGGCACCGGCAAGACCTCGATCGCCCGCGGACTCGCCCACGAACTCGATCTCCCCTTCGTCGAGGTCAAACTGTCGATGATCACGAGCCAGTACCTCGGCGAAACCGCGAAAAACGTCGATAAGACCTTCGAGGTCGCGAAACGCCTCTCGCCGTGTATTCTGTTCATCGACGAGTTCGATTTCGTCGCTAAAACGAGAGGGTCGGACGAACACGCCGCGATCAAACGCGCCGTAAACACCCTGCTCAAGTCGATCGACGAGATAAGCCTCATCCGCGACGACGTGTTGCTTATCGGCGCGACGAACCACCCCGATCAGTTGGACGCCGCGGCGTGGCGTCGCTTCGACGAGATCGTGAACTTCCCGAAACCCGACGCGGGGATGCGTGCGGACATCCTCGACGTCGTCACCCGCGAGATGGACATCCTCGACTTCGATTCGGCGGACGTCGCCGGCCGCACCGAGGGCCTCACCGGGAGCGACCTTCGGCTCGTGCTCCGGGAAGCGGTGCTCGAAGCGCTCACCGAGGGCCGGACCACGCTCACGCAGGGCGACCTCCTCGACGCGGTGCGGGACTTCGAGGAACGCGACAACCTGAAGAACATGGACATTACGGGTACTGATCCGAACGCGATCACTGCCGGCGGCCCGGGCGAGGCGAACGGCCGTAATCACGACCACGACCACGATCATAACCACAATAACGACCACGACCAGGGCCACAGCCACGATCGCGACGGCGACGGCGATCACGGTAGCCACTCGGGCGAGTAACGAGTGAGTAGTGAGAACGCGGTGAGAAGGTAGACACGGATGGAAGTCACGTTGCTCGGTGCCGGGGATACTACCGGCACGCCGACGATCGGGTGTTCGTGTGACACCTGCGAGTCCGCTCGCGAGCGCGGCGTCGAGCGAAGCCGCTTTTCGGTCCACGTCCGCAACGAGCGCACCGACGAGTCGCTACTGATCGACGCGAGCCCCGACCTACGCTCTCAGTTCGCGACTCGAGACGTGCCCCTGCCCGACGCCGCCGTCGTAACCCACATCCACTTCGATCACCTCGACGGGCTGGGCAACGTCTATCGCCTGTTACGGGAGCTGCCGGTCTACGCCGCGAGCGAGACCGATCCGAAGACGGACGAAAGCGTCGCCGAAACCGTACGGCGCAAATACGACTACCTCGACGCGCTTTCGGTACACCCCACCGAACCGTTCGAGACGGTCTCGATCTGTGGGCTTCGCGTAACGCTCGTCCGGGTGACACACCCGCCGTTGTTGTGTTACGGCCTCGCCGTCGAGGACCCCGCTACCGGCGGCAAGCTCTCGATCACGGGCGATACGAGCTACGACGTCCCACAGCGCTCGCGCGACGTGCTCGCCGACCCGGACCTGTGTCTCGCGGACGCACTGGTGCCCGCGAGCCTCTGTGAGCACCACCCATTGGGTGGCGATCACCACGACGAGGCGGGAACTCCCCGAACCTTCGGCACGAAACACATGACCAGGGAAGGGGCGCTCTCACTGGCCGCGGAACTGGGAGCCGCCGAGACCCGACTGGTGCATGCCGCACACTTCTACCCGGTCGAGGAGGCCTTCGAGGAGCCGATCGCGCTCGACGGCGAACGCTACACGCTGTGACGCGTT
>PXQR01000041.1:0-1522 GCA_003021235.1 Halobacteriales archaeon QH_6_64_20
GCCCATCTCGTCGAGGCCGAAGAGGTGATCGCCGTCGGGATCGTCCGCCTCGCGGCCCGCTGGGCCCTCGTCGCTCGGCATCGTGGGCCCCAGGCGCCCTGCGTCGAAAAGCGTTGCCCCCGCGTTCGAAGGGCCGAACGTGCTCGACCTCACCGCCCGTGGGCCCGACGACGGATTCACGCCGGGTTGACCCCAACAGCTTTGCTCCCTCGCGTCGGTGGGCCAACCATGGGAGGCGACCGAGCAGCGACCATCATAGCCATCGCCCTGGCGACCGTCCTCGCGCCCGCCGCCGAAACCGAGACGAAAGGTGAAATCGAACCGGAGTACAAACCAGCTGGAGACGCCGAACCCGAGCGAGCGACCCAGGCCGACGGCGGAACCGCGACCGACGCCGGCGCGGGGACGACGACCGAGATCGAAGCTACGGTCGAGGCCGAAGCCGAACTCGAAGACGAAGCGAGAACCGAAGCCGAGCCGACGCCGGTCTCGACCGGCGCGGAGTCGATAGCCCGCGCGCTCGAAGGGGCAGAGGTAGAGCATATCTTCGGCGTACAGGGCGGAGCGATCATGCCCGTCTACGACGGGTTGTACAACGCCGCGCTTTCCCACGTCACGATGGGCCACGAGCAGGGCGCGGCCCACGCGGCGGACGCCTACGGCCAGGTCACGGGCTCCCCCGGGGTGTGTATGGCGACCTCGGGACCGGGCGCGACGAACCTCGTGACCGGGATCGCCGACGCCGACATGGATTCGGACCCTCTGCTTGCGCTCACCGGGCAAGTTCCTACGGGTTTCGTCGGTAACGACGCCTTTCAGGAGACCGATACGGTGGGCGTGACTCGTCCGATTACCAAGGCGAACTACTTCGCCGAGGACGCAGGGAGCGTCGGCGATACGGTGGGCGAGGCGTTCGCGCTCGCCGAGGCTGGCCGCCAGGGCCCGACGCTCGTCGACCTGCCGAAGGACGTCAGCGGCGGGGAGACCGATCGCGAGCCCGGAGCGCCGAAACTGCCCGAGTACTACGAGGTGCCCGACGGTACCGACAGTGAGGCCGTGAGCGAAGCGGCCCGGGCGCTCGCGCGTGCCGAGAAGCCGTTGATCCTCTCGGGCGGCGGCGTCACGAAGGGAGAAGCCTCGCCGGAACTACGCGACTTTGCCGTCGAACACGAAATCCCGGTCGTGACGACGATGCCCGGGATCGGTACCTTCCCCGAGGATCACGAACTGTGTCTCTCGTGGGCCGGCATGCACGGCACCGGCTTCGCGAACATGGCAATCAGCCACACCGACTGTCTGCTCGCGGTCGGGACGCGCTTCGACGATCGCCTAACGGGTGGGATCGAGACGTTCGCACCCGACGCTGAGGTGATTCATATCGACATCGACCCGGCGGAGATCTCGAAGAACGTCCACGCCGATCACCCACTGGTCGGTGACGCCGGGACCGTTCTCGATCAGTTAGCCGGGGCGATGGACGACGCCTTCGAGTCCGCCGGGACCTCGCCGGCAAGCTACGAGG